>CAJJMX010000090.1 GCA_905192935.1 uncultured Mailhella sp. | reverse complement strand
GGCCTCGAGCATCTTTCCGGACCGGGATGCCCGGTGTGCGTCACTCACGACTCCGAAGTCGCGACGTTCCTCCAGGCGGCGAAAAAGCCCGAGGTCATCGTGGCCACCTTCGGCGATCTTCTGCGCGTGCCCGGGCCGGACGGGCGCTCCCTCAAGCACGCCATGGCCGAGGGGGCCCGCGTGCAGGTGGTCTACTCTCCGCTCGATGCGGTGAAGCTTGCGGCCGAGCATCCCGGCGACACGGTGGTCTTTCCCTCCGTGGGATTCGAGACCACCGCTCCCGTCATGTCCGGCGCGATCATGACGGCAAAAAACATGGGACTTTCCAATTTCTGCATCATTCCCTGCAACAAGCTCGTGCCTCCGGCCATGCGCGCGCTGCTCGAGGGAGACGAGGGAGCCGTGCACCGCATAGACGCCTTCCTTCTGCCGGGGCATGTGGCCGTGGTGCTGGGGCTTGAGCCCTTTGAATTTCTGGCGAAGGAATTCAAAAGGCCTTCCGTGGTGGGAGGCTTCGAGCCTGCCGACATCCTTTCCGCCCTGTGCCTCATGCTCGACATGCTGCGCCGGGGAAAGCCGGAAGTGGGCAACACCTACGTGCGCGCCGTGAGTCCCGAAGGCAGTCCTCAGGCAAGGCGCGTCATGGATGCGGTGTTCCGCGTTTGCGACGCGCGCTGGCGGGGACTCGGCGTTATTCCGCAGAGCGGACTTGCGCTCAGGGACGAATGGAAGGACTTCGATGCCGTGGAGCGTCTCGGCCTGAAGAGCGGGGAGGCGGGACACATTCCCGGCTGCCGCTGCGGCGACATTTTGCGCGGCGCGCTCACGCCCGACAAGTGCCCGCTTTTCGGAAAGGTCTGCACGCCGCAGAATCCCACGGGGCCGTGCATGGTGTCCACCGAGGGAAGCTGCGCGGCCTGGTACCGCTACCGGGGAGCCTAGAAGAGGACGGCCTCCGGGGAGACGTTCCGTCTTTTCTCTTGACGGAGAGAGCGTTTTTTGCTAGTTATAGATTTCATGAACACGAACTCTTCCAGAACTATTTCCTGCATGTGGTGGTGGCCCTGCTAAAGGGGCCGGGTTCTGGAGTATTATTTTTACAGCAGCATATGAACCGCGGTCGGAGCAACGGCCGCGGTTTTTTCATAGCCGGAAACAGGAAGGCCGGGCTCCACCCGAGAAGGAGTCAGACCATGAGCGTTTCCGAATCCAGCAAGACTTGTGCCCAGGCCTTTGAAACCGGTTTCTTCGGTCCCTACGGCGGACAGTTCGTTCCCGAGCCTCTCAAGAAGGTGCTGAACGAAGTCAACGAAGCCTTCATTAAATATCGCGACGATCCCGACTTCAAGGCCGAGCTTGCCGATCTCTTCACCCACTACTGCGGTCGTCCCTCGCCCATTTTCCACTGCCGCAACCTGAGCCGCGAACTCGGCGGCGCGCAGATCTATCTCAAGCGCGAGGATCTCAATCATCTCGGCGCGCACAAGATCAACAACACTCTGGGCCAGGTGCTTCTTGCCAAGCGCATGGGCAAGACTCGTCTCGTGGCGGAGACCGGCGCCGGACAGCACGGCGTGGCCACGGCCGCCACGGCCGCGCTCTTCGGCATGGAGTGCGTGGTCTACATGGGCGAAGAGGACATGCACAGGCAGGCGCTCAACGTGTTCCGCATGCGCATGATGGGCGCGGAAGTGCGTCCGGCCATGAGCGGTCAGCGCACCCTCAAGGAGGCCGTGGACGAGGCCCTGGACTGCTTTGTCAACGACCCTACCATGTTCTATGTGCTCGGCTCCGCCGTGGGTCCGCATCCCTATCCCGTCATGGTTCGCCATTTCCAGTCCGTCATCGGTCGCGAGGCCCGCGCCCAGAGCATAGAGCAGATAGGCCGTCTTCCCGATTACGCCGTGGCCTGCGTGGGCGGCGGCTCCAACTCCATAGGCATGTTCGCCGGTTTCCTCGACGATGCGGAAGTGAAGCTCGTGGGCGTGGAGCCCGGCGGCAGGGGCATGGGCTACGGTCAGCATGCCGCAAGCCTCTGCAAGGGCAAGCCCGGCATCCTGCACGGCTTCAACGGCTATCTGCTCCAGGACGAGAAGGGCGGCGTGGCTCCCGTGTATTCCATTTCCGCCGGTCTCGACTACCCCGGCGTGGGCCCGGAACACTGCCAGCTCAAGGACTCCGGCCGCGCCGAATACGTCACCGTCACCGATGAGGAAGCCGTGAACGCCTTCATGACGCTCTCCCGCAAGGAAGGCATCATTCCTGCGCTGGAATCCTCCCACGCTCTTGCCCATGCCATGCGTCTCGCGCCCACGCTGGACAAGGACAAGATCATCATGGTCTGTCTCTCCGGCCGCGGCGACAAGGACGTGACGCAGATTGCCGAACTTCTGAAGGGCAAGATGTAGAAAGGGCGTCCGCCCGTGCGCCGGAAGGCGGCCCGCAGGTTCATGAAGCATGGAAGGCCCCGGTCGGGAATGATCCCGCCGGGGCTTTCTGCGTCCGCGGGGAAACGTCAGTCATGCCCGAGCGGAAGGCGTCGCATGAGCCCCAGCTGCGAGCAGTAGCGCTGAAAGGTGCGCAGCGGCAGATCGAGCAGGGCGGCGGCTTCCTTCTTGTTGCCGCCGGTCTTTTTGAGTGCGCGGACGATGTATTTTCTTCTCGTCTGCTGCAGCGCCTCTTCCAGCGAAAGGGGATCCTCGTCTTCCTGCTCGACGGCGGAAGGCTGCATCTGAAGGAACTGAAGCGTGCCCGTGGCCAGATAGCGGAGAATGACGTTCTGCATTTCGCGGATGTTGCCGGGCCAGTCGTAGCGGCGGATTTTTTCCAGAATGTCCGGAGGAATGACGGGATCGGTATCCAGCGTGTTGAACTTCCGGAAAAGGAATCTGGCGAAGAGCACGATGTCCTCCCGCCGTTCCCTGAGGGGCGGAACATGCAGGTTGACCACGAAGATGCGGAAGAAGAAGTCGTTGCGCAGCGTTCCTTCCTGCATCATGAGCATGAGGTCGCGGTTGGTGGCGCATATGAGGCGCACGTTGGAGTAGTGCACCCTGCTGCTGCCGATGGGCGTGTAGGCGCGTGCTTCTATGGCCTGCAGCAGCTTGACCTGCATGGCGAGACTGAGCTCTCCCACTTCGTCCAGAAACAGCGTGCCGCCGTCCGCCGCGCCGAAAAAGCCCGTGCTGCTGCTCACGGCTCCGGTGAACGCGCCCTTCACATGGCCGAAGAACTCGTTTTCCATGAGGTTTTCGGGAATGGCTCCGCAGTTCACGGAAATGAAGGGCTTGTCGCTTCTTGGGCTGAGTCTGTGGATGAGCCTTGCCAGAAGGCTTTTTCCCGTGCCCGTCTCTCCGGTGATGACGATGTTGGAATCGCTCTTGGCGGAGGTGACGACGCTCTGCATGAGCTCCTGTATGGCGGGACTTTCCCCGAAGAAGATGTCTTCCTGCTGTCCTACCTTCTGAAGAAGAGCGCGTATTCTGGCCTTCAGCGCCTTCTGCTCCGCAAGTATGGCCTGCTCCCTCAGCACGTTGTCCGTGTCGTCGGTGAGCGTGCTGAGAAGTATGGCGCCGTCGCTCCAGGAAAGCACGCTGGGGTGACCGGTGAGATGTCGCAGTTCCCCATCTTTAGTGCGGTAGCGCCAGCGGTAGGTGTTGCCGCTCACGATCTGCTGATGGTTGTTGCTGTTGAGTCTGTTGAAGAGGGGCTTGTCGGCCTCGTCGATGAAGTAGTCCCCGGGCTTTCCGCAGATCTCGGCCGGGTCGTCGCAGTGCACGAGGTCCATGTAGGCACGGTTGACCAGATAGAACCGGTGATTCTTCAGGAGCGCCACGGGAAGCGGAAAGCGGTCGATGATGAGTCTCACCAGAGGGGAGTCCTCCACGGCCTGCTCGAGCCTGGCGGGGGCGAAGATCTGGATGACGCCGTGCAGGCCGCTTTTTTCGTCGACGGCCAGGCGGCTCCAGGTCCAGAGCGTGCAGGAAAAGGGTCTTTCCACGGAAATGATGCGCGAGCGGTACGCCGTATCGTCGGCCGTGCCCGAGTCGGAAATAGGCAGGGTGCCTGCCTTCCAGGCTTCAAGCAGCATTTCGGCAGGCAGCTTTTTGGGGGAGTCATGAAAGGCCTCCCAGAGAGGAACGTTCTTCATGTGTTCCTCATCCTGGCCGGTGAAGGCCCTGCAGGCGTCGTTCCACCACAGGACGCGGCCTTCCTGCGAGAGAAAGAAAGAGGGCAGATCAAGAAAGGAATCCTGCGTCATGGGGCGTCCTCCTCTTGCCGGATATTGCGTGCTCGTTAAGATTCAATGTAGGAAAACTATGGAAAAATGTCAAAAATGGCATGAAATGCCATAATGTGTGTTATTTTTTTAAGTTAGTGATGTCAGTGTATTACATTATAATTATACCATTTTTCACAAAATAAGAAACGCCATTTTTGGCACAATCAACAGCCCGTATTGATTGCCATTTTTTTAGTAATATATTGATATTATTTTGTTTTTATAAAAATGAACCGATTGGCACGATTCTGGCAGTAAGCAGAGCATGAATGAGGCGGAAAGCCTGCTGTCGGAGGCTTTCTCATCTTGTCAATGTTCTCTAACGCCAGGAGAAGACGCATGGAATTCGACAAGAAGTATTATGAGACGGACGTGCTGGTGCTGGGATCGGGCGCTTCGGGCTGCGGTGCGGCCATTGCGGCTCGCAGGGCCGGTGCGGATGTGCTGATGGTGGACAAGGGCCGGCTGGAAAGTTCGGGCAATCTCGGCGGAGGCAACGATCATTTCATGGCCGTTCTGGACGTGGATGAGCACGACGGCTATGAGGATCTGGCCGACTACTGGGTCACGCCGGTCACCGGCATGACCCGCGGCGTGGTCCGCAATCTCTACGAGTCCATGAAGCCCTGCATCAGCATCCTGGAAGAGGCGGGACTCGAGTTCAAGCATAATCCCGACGGTTCCTACATGCGCTCGGTGGGCTTCGGTCAGCCCGGTGCCTGGTGGATCCACATCGACCACGGCTTTACCGTGAAGCCCAAGCTTGCGAAGTACATCCGCAAGATGGGCGTCAAGGTCGTGGACAACGTTCAGGTGCTGGCTCTTCTGAAGGACGGCGACCGCATTGCGGGATGCCTCGGCTGGAACGTGAAGAACGGCGATTTTGTGGTCATTCGCTGCAAGACTGCCGTGCTCTGCTTCGGTCTCGTGTCCGAGCGCGTGTCCAACAACTCCACGCACAAGCCCTTCAACGTATGGTATTCCCCGTACGTCACCGGCAGTCAGCAGGTGCTGGCGCTCGAAGCCGGCGCTTCCGTGAACGCCATGGAGACCTCCGACATGTGCACCATGCTGCCCAAGGGCTGGGGCGCTCCCGGCATGAACGGCATCAACAACATGGGCGGCAGGGAACTCAACGCCAAGGGCGAGCGCTTCATGGGCAAGTACGATCCCATGTGGGAAAACGGTCTTCGCGTGCATCAGGTCATGGGCACCTACAATGAAATGCTTGAGGGGTCCGGCCCGCCCTTCGTCATGGACATGACGCACTTCTCCGCCGAGGACGCGAGACATCTTCAGTACGATCTCATGCCCGGCGACAAGGAGACCTATCTGGACTACTGCCGCGCCCGCGACATCGACTTCACGAAGGCCCCGCTGGAAGTGGAAATAGGCGAGAGGCTCATCGGCGGACTTGTGGCCTGCTCCGACGAGCAGGAAACCGACGTGCGCAATCTCTACACCTCGAGCCTTCTCGGCAACTTCTCCGGCGCCATGTGCCTCGGCTACAGTGCCGGCCGCTTCGCCGCCGCCCGTGCCGCAGAAACGTCCATGCCCGCCATCGATCAGGCGGAAGTGGATTCCTGGTTCAGCACCCTTTACGATCCGCTGATCCGTCCCTGCGCTCGTCCCGTTTCCTACACCGCGTTTGAAGACGGCCTGCGTCAGGTCATGGACTACTATGTGGGCTTCCAGCGCACCGAGGGCAGCATGCTGAGGGCTCTTGAGAGCATGAAGGTGCTTGAGGAATATCTGCCCCGCCTCGGAGCCTCCGACTTCCGTGAGCTCATGCGCGTGCATGAGAGCCGCGAGCTGTTCAAGCTCTGCCGCGTGTACATTCAGGCCTGTCTCCAGAGAAAGGAATCCGGCCGCACCATGTACCGCCGCGCAGACTATCCCGATCTCGATCCGTCGCTGAACCGTCCGCTCACGACCAGCCTCGCCGCGGACGGCGCTGTCGAGTTCGCCTGGAAATGACGGCGTTTTTCGGATCTTCCCTCTAAAAGCTCTCACCGTGTTTCAGGAGTAGAGATATGCCTCCCGTATTCGATGAAAAGAAGTGCGTGAAGTGTCAGAAGTGCGTCACCAACTGTCCCGGCTATGTGCTGCGCATGGGCAAGGAGACTCCGGAAGTCGCCTTTCCCGACGAGTGCTGGCATTGCGGCTGTTGCCGCGTGGCCTGCGCGCAGTCGGCCATAAGCTTTGAGTTCCCTCTGCATACGAGACTCTAGCCTGTCTCGTCATGTTCCGGCGGACGCGGACAAGATCCGTGTCCGCCCCGGCAGGCAGGGGCGCGTAAAACTGCGTCCTTCTGGAAGCGTCTGAAACAGGATGTTCTTCCGAGCCTGCCGGCAGATTTTCAGCCTGTCGTTCCCTGTTTTTCGGGCGGCGCGCCGCCTCTGCGGCCGGATGTTCCGGCCGCACCGTGCCCGGCACGCCGCCTTTTTTCTGTTCTCCCAAGCCTGCGTCGTCAGCCGTTTTCGTGCGGGCCGCAATGCGGAGGGCAGCATACCGTACTTTCCGTTGGACCCGTAGAATCAGTGAAGGA
>CAJJMX010000089.1 GCA_905192935.1 uncultured Mailhella sp. | reverse complement strand
CACCACGGTGAACTTCCAGCCGAGCAGCCCCCAGAGCAGGACCACGGCTATCTCATTGATGATGGGCGAGGTGATGAGAAAGGACATGGTGATGCCTATGGGGATGCCCGCCGTGGTGAAGCCGAGAAAGAGCGGCACGCTGGAGCATGAGCAGAACGGCGTGATTGCGCCGAACATGGCGCCGAGCGCGTAGCCTATCCCGCGCTTCTTTCCTGCCAGAAAGTCGCGCACGCGCTCGGCGTTGAGGGCGGCGCGCAGCCAGGAAATCACATAGATGAGCGCGACGAGCAGAAGCAGAATCTTTACCGTGTCGTAAAGGAAGAACTCCAGAGACGCGCCGATGTGCGATTCGCGCGCAAGGCCGAGAGCGTCGTACACGACCCATGCCGCCGCGTCCTGAATGCAGGAATAGGCCGTCCACCAGAGCGCTGCCAGCACGACGATCGCTGCGCCGTAGCGCAGAAGCCATAGCTTTTCCCTGCTTTCATCGTCCGCCCCGTGCGGAAGGGGACGGACGCTTGTTGTCTTCATGGCTGAAAACTCCTTTATAATGATATTTGTTGAAATATTGAAATATATGCCCCAGACAAAGGCTGCGTCGTCAGCGCTCGGGAAGAAAGCAGGGATCGATGCCGCTTTCCCTGCGGAATTTGCGGCAGCATTCTGGGTTGCCGGAGCAGCATTCCGACGTGAGGTAGGCAATGATGTCCAGCATGAGAGGGATGGAGGCCTTGTAGCGCATGTACCGTCCCTCGCGTTCCACGGTGACGAGTCCGCTCTGCACCAGCGCCTTCAGATGAAAGGACAGGTTTGTGGCGGGAATGTCCAGAAGCCGCGAGATGTCGCCGGCCACGAGACCGTCGGGGGCGTTTTTGACAAGAAGCCGGAACACGTCGAGACGCACGTCCGACGAAAGGGCTTCAAATATGCTGCTGGCTTTCCTGCTTTCCATGAAAGAGATATTTCAACAAAACTTGAACTATGTCAAGCAAGGCGCAGAAAATCGGAGGAATGGAGGAAAAAAGAGGAGTCTGAAAGAGGCGTGGCGGCGACGGGAGATTGGTCGGACCGAAGGTGGGCGGACGACAGGCGACTCTGGACGGGCGGCCGGAAAACTGCCCGAGTTGAAACAGACTGTTTGTGACAATGTGTTTCAGCGGACGGGAAAAATATCGGTGAAATACAAAATAACTTATTGAATTTATAAATATAATGACATTGTGCATAATTTGGCATGAAAAATGCAAAAGAAGGGGCGTGTCACGTTTCGGACACAGAAAGCATCCTTCAAAGACCGCAGCGGGGACATGTGAACCCCGGGGAGCATCACCATGATCGTCAATCCTTTTCTTTCCTGTCTTCAGAACAAAAAGCATCCCGTGGGCACGCTCGTCATGAGCGGAAGCGTGCAGGTGACGGAGCTGCTGGCCCTGTCGGGATTCGATTTTCTCGTTATCGACACGGAACATTCCGTGTCGACGCTGCCGATTCTTCAGGCGCAGGTCATGGCCGCGCAGGGAGCCGGAGCGGTGCCCGTCATCCGAGTGCCCGGGCACGATGAGGTCATGCTCAAGCGGGTACTCGACGTTTCGGGCTGCGAAACGCTCATGATTCCCATGGTGGACACGCCCGACGAGGCCAGGGAAATCGTGAGCCGCTGCACGTATCCGCCGGAAGGCACGCGGGGCTTTGCCAACTACACCCGTGCCACGCGGTATACGACCATACGTGATTACCGGGCCACGGCCTCGCAGAGAAGAGGGCTGGTAGTTCAGGTGGAAACCGAAAAGGCGCTTGAAAACATTGTGGAGATAGGCCGCGTGCCGGGGATCACGTCGGTGTTCCTCGGTCTGGGCGATCTGTCCGTGTCCATGGGCAGCAGCGGACTCGACGATCCTCAGTTCAAAAAGTTCGTGGAAGGTGCGGTGCGCCGCTGCGGCGAAGCAGGACTGCCTCTGGGCTGTTTCCTGTTCGATCCCTCGCTTTTGTCCTGGTTCTTCGGCAACGGCGGCACGTATGTATCCATGGGAGCGGACATGCGGTCGCTGTTGGACGCGGCGCGCGGCAGCATCGAGGCCGTGCGCCGGTGCGGATGCTGAGGAGGGAAGAGCCATGCTTCAGATCATGATACGTCCCGATATTCATGTCTGTGCCGACAGCCGCAGCTTTGCGGAGCAGTTCGGCCTTGGCGCACGAGACCTCGTGTTCACGAACCGCTGCATCTACGAACCGTTTTTCGGCCGTCTGGAAATCCGTCCGCAGCTGCTTTTTCAGGAGGATTTCGGTGCGGGCGAACCTACCGACATCATGCTCGACGCCGTGCTTGGGCGTATCCGTTCCCTGAGCTTCGACAGGATAGTCGCCATAGGCGGAGGCACGGTTCTCGACATGGCGAAGATCCTCGGTATCGCGCGGCCCGGTGAGCGCTTTGCCGACATCGCCGCACGACCGCTTCCCGACAAGTCGGAAAAGACCGTCATTCTGGTGCCCACCACCTGCGGCACGGGCAGCGAGGTGACGAACATAGCCATAGTGAACCATACGGCGCTTCAGGTGAAGAAGGGACTCGTGTGCAACGGCATGTACGCCTCCGCCGCCGTCCTCGTGCCCGAGCTTCTGCGCTTTTTGCCCTACAAGGTGTTTGCCACGAGTTCCCTGGACGCGCTGGTCCATGCCGTGGAGTCCTTCCTTTCGCCCAACGCCACCATGTACAGCAGGATGTTCAGCGAAAAGGCACTGAGCATGATCATTGCGGGTTACAGGACCATGGTGGAGAAGGGCGTCGCTCCTTCCGAACTCATGGGCGATTTTCTCATGGCCGCCAACTGTGCGGGCATCGCCTTCGGAACCGCGGGCTGCGGGGCGGTGCACGCCATGAGCTATCCTCTGGGCGCCACGCATCACATCCCTCACGGGGAATCCAACTATTCCGTATTCATGGGCGTTCTCGACTGCTACCGGCAGAGCGGGGGAACGCGCATGGATGAGCTGGAAAGAGCGCTTGCCGCGAGTCTGGACGTGGAGCCCGCCCGGGCTCTGGAGACTCTGGGAGAGCTTCTGCTTCATGTTCTGCCGCTCAAACCCCTGCATGAGTACGGCATGAAGCGGGAGGAATGTGCCGCCTTTGCCGGCACGGTCATGGAAACTCAGCAGCGTCTTTTGCGCAATGTGCCCGTTCCCATGACCGTGGAGGACATGACGAGGGTGTACGAAAAACTTTTCTGATCAAGGAGATGGTATGGAATCGCTATGGAGTCCTTTCCGGCTTGGCGGCACGGTGCTGCCTTCAAGAATTGTCAGAACGGCCGTGGCCGAGAGCTACTGCACGCCCAAGGGCAGGCCGCTTCCCGCGCTCAGGGATCATTACGCCCTGCTCGGAAGAGAAGGGGCGGTGGGGCTCATGATCATGGGCTTTGTGGTGGTCGCTCCCTCGGGACGAAAGAGGGAGAGGCAGGCCCTGCTGGCCTCGGATGAAGCCATACGGCCCATGAGCCGCGTGACCGAGGCCGCGCGCAGAGACGGCGGCAGGATATTTGCCCAGCTCAACCATGCGGGCGTCGTGGCCGAGCGTTCCGTCATCCATGAATGTCCGAAGGGGCCGTCTCCTCTGCCGGAACGTCTGGTGGCCGGGGGGCCGCTCACCGAGGCCGGAGAGGCCATGACGGCGGAGGACATCGAGCTTGTGACGGAGGCGTTCATACGCGCCGCGGAGCGGGCGCGCAAGGCGGGCTTCGACGGCGTGCAGCTGCACGCGGCCCACGGCTTTCTGCTCAGTCAGTTTCTTTCGCCGCTGTTCAACCGCAGAGAGGACGCCTGGGGCGGCGACAACGCACGCCGGGCGCGTCTGGTGCTCGACATCATTCGCGGCATACGCAAGGTGTGCGGCGACGACTTTCCCGTCATAGCCAAGGTGAACGGCTCCGACATGCTCGAAGGTGGTCTCACGCCCGAGCAGAGTGCGGAGCAGGTGGCGCTCATGGTCGAAGCCGGACTTGACGGCGTGGAAGTGAGCGGCGGCAGCTGCATCTTTGCACCTGTGGAAAGAACGCCGTTCCAGAGACCAGACGTGAAGGTGAATCAGGGCATGTTCTTTGCCGCGGACACGGCAATCATCCGCGCCCGCGTGGACATTCCCGTCATCTACATGGGCGGCATACGCACGCTTCCGCAGGCCGAGGGCATAGTGCAGGCGGACAAAAACGCTCTTGTGGGCCTGTGTCGTCCTCTGCTGCGCGATCCCATGCTGGCGCTGCAGTGGAAGCACGGCGCGAGGGAAGAGAGCGACTGCCTTGCCTGCAACGGCTGTCTGAGCGAGTCCCGCAGCATGCACGGTGTGCGCTGCGTCCTTCCTTTGTAGCACATCATATCACAAGGAGTATGTCATGAGTCATTCGTCGGAAGAACTTCTCCAGAGCTTTCGGGCCATGCTGCCCGGGATATGCGACCTGCACATGCATGCCGAGCCCGATGTCTGGGCGCGCGCCGTGGACGACGCGCAGATAGCCGAAAGCTGCCGCAATGCCGGTTTCCGGGCCATCGTGCTCAAGTCTCACGACTGCGAAACCTGCTGCCGCGCCTACCTTGTGAGAAAGATGGTGCCCGATTTCGACTGCTTCGGTTCCATATGCATGAACAAGACGCACGGCGACAGAGTGAATCCCTTTGCCGTGGAGCAGGCGCTCAAGCTGTCGGGGCACCTTCTGCGCATCGTGTGGATGCCCACCAATCAGTCCGTGTGGGACAGCCATCGCCGCGGCCGTACCTTTGCGGGCGTACCCGTCACCGACGGCGCCGGACATGTGCTTCCCGAAGTCATACGCACCATGGAGCTGTGCGCCGAGGCCGACATCATTTTCGCCACCGGACACAGTGCACCCGCGGAATCCGTGCTGCTGGCGCGTGCCGCCCGCAAGGCGGGGGTGAAGCGCTGCGTGATCACCCACGTCACCTCCGACATCTGGCGGCATACGGACGATCAGATCAAGGCCTGCGTGGATGAGGGAGCCTACATCGAACACTGCGGCGTGGCCCTGCTCTGGGGGCCGGGCACGGGAATGCCCAATTTCGAGCTGACCTCGGCGGAAACCATGGCTCATCAGATCATGCTTGCCCCTGAACGAAGCTTCCTGAGTTCCGACCTCGGTTCCAAGGACATGCCGCTTCCTCCCGAAGGTCTGCTTCAGGTGTTTGAACTGCTGCATGAACAGGGCGTTCCCATGAACGTTCTCCATTCCATGACCCATGAGGTCCCCGGCCGGCTGCTGGGCCTGTAGAACGCTTGTCCCGAACATTTTTCAAGGTGACTGCTATGGAAGCAACGCATCAGAATGTCTTGAGTTCTCTCTGGTTCAAATGGCTGATGAGCCTGGTTGTGCCCGCGCTTGTCTGGCTTATTCCCCTGAGCGACGTATATACGGAACAGCTGCGCATGTTCTTCGTGATCACGATCTTCATCATCATGGTGATAGCCTTTGAGCTCTTTGAGATGCTCATTCCCTCCATCATGCTGCCCACACTGTATTTTCTGAGCGGTCTGGTGCCGCTCAACGTGGCTTTTGCCTCCTGGACCAATTCCACGGTGTGGATGGTGCTCGGCGCGCTCATTCTGGCCAACGTGCTGGAAGAGTGCGGCCTGCTGACCCGCATCGCGCTCTGGTGCATACGAAAATGCGGCGGCAGCTTCACGGGAACGCTCTACGGCGTGTTCATCACGGGCATGGTCATTTCCACGGCCACGTTTGGTCAGGCCTTCATCGTCATGATGACGCTCACCTACGGCATTTGCCGCGCCATGAAGCTTGAACGTTCCGACTATTCCGCGCTCATGTGCTTCGTGGGCATGATGGGCGGCATCACCACGCTGACCTTCCTGTATAATCCGGCGTACCTGGCGCTGGGCGAGGCGGGCATCCGCGTCATCGAGCCCGACTTCAGCGTGCTCTGGTATGAAGGATTCATGTACAACGGCGTGCTGGTCTTCCTGTTCTTCGGTCTCATCTGGCTGCTTACCAAGCTGTTCAAGACCAAGGATGTGTCCTTTGAGGGCGGCAGGGAATACTTCGACAGGGAGTACGAAAAGCTCGGTCCCATGAGCGGCAAGGAAAAACGCGCCGTGGTCATTCTTCTTCTGCTCATGGCGTTTCTGTTCACCACGCCCTGGCACAAGATTCCCGCGGCCTACGGCTTCATGACCTTCCCCTATCTGCTGTTCTGCCCGGGCATCAACGTGGGCTCCTTCCAGTGCACCAAGAAGACCAACTTCAGCATTGTATTCTTCATTTCCAGCTGCCTCGGCATAGGCATCGTGGGCGACGCCCTCGGAACGGGCAAGATGATCTCCGCGCTGGTGTCTCCCATGATGGCGGACGCGACGGCTCTTGTGGCTCTTCTCATCATGATCACCTTCGGCGTTGTGGCCAACCTGTTCATGACCCCCTTTGCCATGATGGCTGCGCTGTCCATGCCGTTTGCCAAGATAGGCCTGGACATCGGCATAGATCCTCTCGCCACGGTCATGGCTCTCATGATGTCCACGGACATGATCTTCTTCCCGCATGAAGTCACGGGATGTCTGCTCATGTACAGCTTCGGACTCATTTCCATGAAGAACTTTGTGCGGCTGAATGCATTGAAGACAGGATTGATGTACCTCTTCTTTGCCCTGGTCATGTTCCCCCTGTGGAATGTGTTCGATCTTGTCCATTAGTACTCATACATAACTGAACACCAGGGGGGATAACATTTTTTATCCTCCCTGTTGTCGTATATAATATTATAATTATATTGATTTTTTTATAAAAATATATGTATTTTCATGAAGCAATAACATATTACCATATTGGAGCAGTTCACATCATTTTAACACACACATTTTGACATACTGTGTTG
>CAJJMX010000088.1 GCA_905192935.1 uncultured Mailhella sp. | reverse complement strand
CGCAGTCCGCGAAAGACGCTTCCGGCATGGGGCATCTCGTTCAGACCGGACGCCCGCCAGAAGAACGCCTGCAAAAATACTCTGTAAAAACAGCGGGGGAAACCATGCCTTCCGCCGCCGCCTTCGCAGCGGCAAAGCACTTCTCACGCACAAAGGCCGCGCGATCCTGCCCGCCTCCTCCCTTTTTCCGTACCCCGAAACAAGCCCATGAGTACCGGCCATCCCGCGCGCCGCAAAGCGGGAAAAAAGGCACAGGATCACGTCCTGCCCTGCACGATTTCTTCTCTGCCCCACCAAAGGCCGTCATGCCTCCATCCTGCCCGCTGGCCTTTCCGCTCCGCAACTCGGCGTTTTTCCTGCTCAAAGCCACCAGGCCCGGACTCCGGCCATCTCCCGGACAAAAAACGCTCAGACAATCTCTCACCGAAAGAGAACATCCGGCCGCTCCACGCTCTTTGCTTCCGAGACGCCGATACGATGTTCTGCCCCATTCCCGGAACGAGGCTCCCGGAACTTCGCAGGAAACGTTCCGAAAAAGTCCGTCTTTGCGCCGGAAGCCCGGGGCGAAGATGTCGCCGCCTTTTCCCTGAAGAAACGCAGCTTGTCTTCCCAAAGAGACCTGACCCTGCCGGGAGCCATCGATCAGGAGCCCTCTGCCGGGACGCCCACGAAGAAAAACAAGCGCCGCAGAAGGCACGGATGCTGCCATGCCGCGCCGCAGAAGGCACGCGTCAAACGGTCGTTTAAACAAAAAAAGAGCCATGGAAAACCATGACCCTTCAAACATGGTCGGGGCGACTGGATTTGAACCAGCGACTTTCTGCTCCCAAAGCAGACGCGCTACCCCTGCGCCACGCCCCGAACAAAAAAGGCTGCCCTGCAGAGGACACAGGGCAGCCTTATTTCAGCAAAAACTAGCGGGCGATGACGTTGAATTCGTCACGACGGTTCTTGGCCCACACAGCTTCACCGGTACCTTCAACGGCGGGACGTTCCTTGCCGTAGGAGATGATGTCGAGCTGTTCGGCAGGCACGCCGAGGCGGATCATGTATTCATAGGCAGCACGGGCACGACGCTCGCCGAGGGCGAGGTTGTATTCCTGGGTGCCGCGTTCGTCGCAGTTGCCTTCGATGCGCACGCGGATGGAAGGATACTGCTTCATGAGTTCAGCCTTCTGCTGCAGCATGTCGCGGTATTCAGCCTTGATGTCATACTTGTCGAAATCGAAGTACACGACACCGTCGGTGATCTGCTGAGCAGCAGCATCAAGGGCGGAAGAGGTGGAAGCGACGGGAGCGGGTTCCACGTTTTCCACTTCAGCGTTCTTCTTAGCGCAGCCGGCGCCCATGCCGAGAGCCAGAGCGAGAACCACAACCAGGCCAAAAGACTTCAGAGACTTCATGATAACTCCTCCTGAGAGTTAAGTCATAATATTTCTCTCTCCCCGCTCTTCCCTCTTATCTACAGAGCGCGGAAAGAAAACTGCACTTATCGGGCAGAACGGCATATTACCCTCGCCCCTATGGATGTCAAGCTTGTAAGGGGGGGATTTTGCCCAGAAATTTAAATTATTTTACTTTCCCCAGCTCGGGAACGAGGCATTGCCCGCTCCGGTGGGCACATGCTTGGCCTCGCCGCCGTGGCGCGTGGTCAGGTAAATCTGGGATTTGCCGCTTCTGGTGGAGGTAAAGGCGACGAAGTAGCTGTCGGGAGCAAAGGCAGGCTGTTCGTCTCTGCCGGGGCCGAAGGAAATCTGCTGATCGGAGCCCGTGACCATGTCGTGCACGAAGATGCGGAAGCCCGAAGGCGTGGCCTTGGTGTAGGCGATGAGCGTGCCGTCGGGGCTGATGCAGGGCTCGGAGTTGTAGGAGCCGTCCATGCTCACGCGGGACACGGTGCCGGTGGAGAAGTCCTTCAGGAAGACCTGCGGGCTGCCGAGACGGCTGGACGTGAAGGCCATCTTGGTACCGGTGGCGTCGAAGGAGGGCGACACGTTGATGGCGGCGCTCTGCTCCAGAGGACGTTCACGCTGGAACTGACGGTTCAGCAGGAAGATGTCGGGATAATGACCGGTGGACAGACTCACGGCCACGCGGTTGTCCGGCAGAAAGCACGGACCTATGACGGTGTTGCCGGGGAAGCGGACGCGCTTCACGGTATTGTTCAGACGGTCCCACACGCCGAGGGCATGGGTGCTGTCGTCCATGTGGCTGAACACCACGTAACGGCCGTCGGGAGACCAGGAAGGAGACATGGCGGAGCCGGGGATATTGGTCACCTGACGCAGATCGCGGCCGGTGGCGCGCACCACCCACACGTCGCGCTTTTTGCCGTTGCCCTTCACGAAGGCGAGGGAGCTGCTGAAGAATCCGCGCGCGCCGGTAAGGGCGGCCATGAGATCGTCGCAGAAGCGGTCGGCCACGTTGGGCACCTCGGTGTGGGTCACGCCGGAATAGGCGTTGCCGAACACGAACTTGCCCGAATAGGTTTCAAACACGCGCAGCTCCACGGTGGAGTTCTCCCTGTCGCCGGAAGGCCAGTGCGCCGTGACCAGAAGGTCGGCGCCAGCGATCTGGAAGCGGCGGAAATCCACGTCCGTGCCCTGCCAGGCATTGAGCACCGTGCCGCCGAGTACCGCGGAGGAAGGAATGAGCTGCATGAACGGCAGGAAATTGAGATCGGCCACAATGGCGTCGTTGAGTTCCGAGCCGAGCGCCGTGGCGCGCTGACCGGGAGCGGTGAGCGGAGACGCCATGGACAGCTTTATCTGATTCTGACCGGGACCGTAGATGTCCACCATGGTGGCCGCCTGGCACTGCACGGCGAAAGCCAGGGCCAGAACAAGCAGGACCGCCACGCGGACGTTATGAAAAAGATAAATGATTTTACGCATATGACACCCTTGGATGGATTTCTGGACCGCCGGATCCCCGGCTGTCGCAAGGAGGCTAGAGCATATTCCCGCGCGTCTTTGCGGTCAAGTGCGGACATGAGGCGTCCGACTGCGCAACCTCTGCGGAAACAAGGAAAAAACGGCTCCGGCGCGGGCCGTGCGTCGGGATCTCCGCATCCTGGTGTCTGCCGGCTCCGGGAGCCGAAAGGCGTTGTTCCGTTTTGTTCCCGGACATGAAAAAGCCCTTGAACCAAGGGCTTTTCTTCAAAGGTCGCGGTGAGCCTTCCCTGTCCGGGAAAGCTTCTCACCTTGCTGTCGAGACGAAGGGCCGAAGCGGGAAATCCGTCCGCGCAGGCGACGGGTCCCGCCTGCGGCCGCCGGGCGCGGCTGCCGGAACGGCGCTCTGCATGGTCATGCGCCGGGCAAAGCCGTGCTGCCGTGGGCGCAGCGCGGAAGACGCCCCTCGTTCATGACCGCCTTGCCGTGGAGGGAGAGCCCAGAAACCAGCCGAGACCGGCAAGCGCCACGCAGAGCAGCGTGTTCAGGCCGACGTTCAGAATGGCGAAAAGCGCATGATCCGTTCCCCAGAGCGTCACGGTGTCGAGCGCGAAGGAGGAAAACGTGGTGAAGCCGCCGAAAAAGCCCGTGGCGAGAAAGGCCGTGGCCGTGGGATAGCCGTGCTTCACGCGGGAAGCCACGCCCATGAGCAGGCCCAGCAGAAAGGAACCGATCATGTTCACGCACAATATGCCGAGGGGAAAGAGCACGCCCGAGACATTCATGACCGTCCAGCTGATCTTGACGCGGCATACCGCGCCGAGCGCGCCGCCGCACAGCACCGCCACCACCTGTTTTGCAAACTGCGTCATATTCATTCTCCGCCCGTAAGGGGACGTTGAAATTCAAAAAAAAGGATGTCGAAGAGACGAGAAAAATACGTCCCTTCCTCCGCAGGCACGCGGGACCGCTAGTCCACTCGGAACAGGAAAAGTCCGAGCGCGGCGGCCGAAAGACCGAGGATCAGATTCAGGAGCACGTTGGCCGCGCCTCTGCCCACGTATCCCTGCTGAAAAAGCCGGAAGCTGTCCAGAGAAAAGGTGGAAAACGTGGTGAGCGCGCCGCAGAAGCCCTGCAGAACGAAATCCCCTATCGGCCCGGAAGGTTCGGAGGCGAACACGCCTCCTATGACGAAGCAGCCGAGCACGTTGACGATGAGGGTTCCCACGGGAAAGAAGGGACCGAAGAGGGCCGAAGCAAACATTCCCGTAAGATAGCGGCACAGGGCGCCGAGCGCACCGCCCGCAGCAACAAGCATGACAGAATTCATAAGCGTCACTCCAGGGGAAGGAGAATCCGAGCTTTCCCGGGGATTGTCAATGACCGGGAACAAGAAAGCATGTCCGGCAGGCCCGCCGTTTCCCGAACCTGCCGGACATCGTGACCGGACGGAGAAAAAAGCGGCGGGCTCAGGCGTCCCGGCCGCTTCTCTCCGCCTCCTAGAGTCTGTAGGCCGACTCGCCGTGCAGAGCCTCGTCGAGGCCTTCAAGCTCCTGAGCATAATTCACGCGGATGGGGCCGAAGCGGCTGATGACCTTAAGGATGATCCACGTGGCGAAGAAGGACCATGCCGCCGCCACCACGATGCCGAGAAGCTGCAGGAAGAACTGCTCCACGCCGGCCTGCACATGATTGATGGCCGCGGAAGCGAACACGCCGACCAGCAGAGCGCCGGTCAGACCGCCCATGCCGTGGGCGCGCCAGACTTCGAGAGCATCGTCGAAATGCAGTCTGGCCTGCACGCAGCGGGCGAAGTAGCAGACCACGGCTCCGGCCGCGCCTATGATTATGGCCGCCCACGGCGGAACGTAGCCTGCGCAGGGGGTGATGGTGGCAAGACCGGCCACCGCGCCCACGAGCACGCCGGAGAAGGACGGACGCGAGGCATAGTGCCAGTCGAGGAACATCCATACCAGCATGGCGATGGAGCCGGCTATGGTGGTGTTGGTGAAGGCGTAGGCGGCAAGGCCGTCGCCGGCATAGGCGCCGCCCGCGTTGAAGCCGAACCAGCCGAACCACAGAAGCCCCGCGCCCACGGCCACGAGCGGAAGGTTATTGGGCTCGGGACGGGTCCCCGGCGCCACGTCGTCGCGCGGTCCGAGGAAGAGCACCGTGGAGAGCGCGGCAAAACCGGCGTTCACGTGCACCACGATGCCGCCCGCAAAGTCCATCACGCCGAGCCTGCCGAGGAAGCCGCCGCCCCACACCCAGTGGCACACCGGAATGTAGACGAAGATCATCCACAGCACGAGGAACTGAAGGTAGCCGCGGAAGTTGAAGCGGCCTGCGAAGGCTCCCGTGATGAGCGCGGGCGTGATGATGGCGAACATGAGCTGATAGGCGAAGAACAGGATGAAGGGAACCGTGGTGGCATAATCGGGGCTGGGCGCGGCTCCCACCTTGTCCAGCGCGAAATGGTAGGTGATGTCGCCTATCACGCCGCCCACGTCCGGACCGAAGGCCAGACTGAAGCCGCCGAAGATCCAGATGACGGCAATGACGCCCATGGAAATGAAGCTCTGCATCATGATGGTGAGCACGTTCTTGCGCCGCACGAGACCGCCGTAGAAGAAGGCGAGTCCCGGGGTCATGAGGCAGACCAGCGCCGTACAGAGCAGAATGAAGGCGGTATCTCCCGAATCGACCGTATACATGGAAAACTCCCGTCAGGCTGAAGTTGAGGAACTGCCGCGGCTCTCGGGATCGAGTCCGACGTGCGGAAGCAGAAAGAGCCACGCGGCTATGACGAAGGGAAAGGTGAGCGTGGGAATGCCGAGCGGTTCAAGGGCCGCGTTGAGCGCGCCCTGGGCCACCACGGTGAACACCGTGGCAAGCAGCGCATAAAGCACGACCCGCCAGCCCGGACGATAGAAGGCCGTGCCCAGGCCTATGGCGGTGAGCACGGCGCTGAACTGATAGAGCCCCGCGCCCACGGAGGCGCCGTCCGCACCGAGAAGAAGCGCCGTGACCATGGCCACGAGCGAACCTCCCCATCCGAAGATGGCGGCGCCGGGCGAGGACACGGCAAGCCCGGCAAGAAAGAGCGCGCCCGTCACCGGATCATTGATGAGAAAGACCTGAGACACGCCGGAAAGGCTGGAGAGAAGGAGTGCCTCAGGTCCGAAGAAGGCCACGGCGTCGTGAGGGAGCGCGGGCAGGGAGGGACTCGGCAGCGCCACGGCGTCGAAGCCGGCAAAGCTGTAGGAGGCAAGAAGGATGAACCATGTGGCGAACACGAAGGGGCCGGTCATGGCCGACACCTTCCACGATGAGAACACGCGGGAGACGGCCATCATGATGACGGTGGAAAACATGGCGCCGAGCACGATGAGGACCCAGCATACGGTCCCTCCTTCCAGAAACACGGGAAGCGCGCAGCCCACAAGGATACCGTTGTAGCCGTGCAGGCCCTGCCCTATCTCCTCGCGCGGCGCACCGATGAGAAAGGCCGTCGCCGTGCCCGCAAGAAGTCCGACGATCGCGCCGAGGAAGATTTCCGGTCTGCCCGCGTTCCATGCTCCCCACAGGATGCCGCAGAGAAAGAAAAGTCCCGTCCATGCCGAACACTGGAACATGACCTGTCCGGCCCCGCGCAAAAGCGCGCACAGGCACCTTGCTCCCATGCATCCTCCGCATGCGGATGTGCCTTCTCTTTTCATCATCATGCCCGCACCTCCCTTTCGTCAGCGCCAGAGAAAATCGGGGGGCAAGGGTCTGCCGAGCGCCCTTTCCCGCACCAGAGAATGAAATTCACGCATCTTCGCCCGCACGCTCTCCACGCCGTGACCGAGAACTCTGAAGGCCACGCCCGCACCTCCGGGCAGTTTCAGCGCGCCCCAGGCAAGATTCTTCGTCACGGCGCCTCCCGCATCGCGCGCCAGATCATCCACCAGCGCTTCCGGCACCAGCGCAAACATGCTTCCGAAGATCTCAAAGCCGTCCATGACC
>CAJJMX010000087.1 GCA_905192935.1 uncultured Mailhella sp. | reverse complement strand
AAAGAAGCTCTGGGAAGAGATCCGGGACAGGCATCTGAAATATAAGCACGTCAGATTTGATTCCCCCGAGAACTTTCTCTGGTATGTCCACGATCTGCGGATGGACTTCGGAACGGCAAAACTTCTTCCGGGAGTTCATGTGGCCATGCTGGCGCAGGACAGGCACATTTCCGAAGTCGAAGCTCTTCGTGAAGCCGTCAACGGATATGGCTCCACCTATCCAGCCATCGACGGCAAAACCATGTCCTCCCGCAGACATGATGTTCATGCGGCCCTTCACATCCACGCCTTCTATCCGGATCTGCTCGACGACATATGCCGACGGATAACCTGCAACAGGACCGTTCCCGACATCTTCGTTTCCACCTCGCAGGACTACAAGGAAGAATGCTCCGCCATTCTCGGCAGACACAATCTTCACGGCATCATAAAGACGGCTCCCAACAGAGGACGGGACATAGGTCCCATGCTGACGCTGTTTGCCGGCGAGCTGAACGGCTATGAGTTCATCGGCCATATCCATACAAAAAAATCCGTCGGATGCGACGAAGCGGTCATCCAGAAGTGGTATGACTGCCTGATGTCGAATCTTCTGGGCACGGCGCAGGACGACATGATGGACAGATGCCTCGCCTACCTTTGCGAACACCCGGAATGCGGACTCATTTTCCCCGATGATCCCGGCACCCTGGGCTGGACAAACAATCTGCCCTATGCCGAAAAGCTTCTGGCAAAAATGAACATACCCTTCACGGGCCGCAGACATTTCGTCTTTCCCGTCGGGACCATGTTCTGGGCGCGTTCAAAGGCGCTGCGCAAGCTTTTCGACCTGCATCTTACCTGGAGCGACTATCCCGACGAGCCTCTGCCCTACGACGGCTCCATGCTCCATGCCGTAGAAAGAATACTTCCCTTTGTTGCCGAAGATGCCGGCTACACCTTCATGACCACGTTTCTGGAAGAGCATTCCAGATAACGGAAAAGGATTCTTCCATGAAAGTCCTTGCCATCGTTCACTTCTTCTACAAGGAACAGTGGAACGAAATCAAAGAGTGTCTTTCCAACATCGCCAAATACGACGACATGGAACTGTTCGTCACCATGCCTGAGGCCAATATTTCCTTCACAGGGGAAATTCTTGCATCCTTCGGCAACGCGCATGTCAAGACTGTCGACAATATCGGCTATGACATCTGGCCCTTTCTCGACATCATCAACGGCATCGATCTGAATGCATACGACATTCTGGTGAAGCTGCACACCAAAAGAGACATGCAGGACAGCGCCTTCCTGAAGGACGTGAATGTCGGCGGAAGCTTCTGGAGAGACAACCTGCTCGAATTCTGCAGGACTCCGCAGGCCTGGAAGAGAACCAGGAATTTTTTCCGCATGGATGAAAAAACAGGCCTTGTGTCCAACGACTTCTGCATCTTCAGCGAAAGTTCCGATCCGAGTCACAACATTTATCCTTATATCAAAAAGATATTGAAGGATATGGGGCTTACCTACTCTCCGTCCTTCCGGTTCGTCGCAGGCTCCATGTTTGCAGCGAGACCCCGCCTTTTCCAATGGGTACAGGGAAAATATTCCGAAAAGGACTTCTTCCGGGCGGACAAGGATCATTCTGAAAACATTGCCCACTATCTCGAAAGGGTCCTGGGATACGCCATAGGCAGTCAGGGCTACTCCTTTGCCTCGATATCCCAGCCGGAAGACAAACTGATATACTGTCTGAAATGGATAAAACGATTCATCTATAAAAAGAGACTCGGAATCATTCTGTTATTTCTGATTGTGCTGTATTTCATGCTTAAATGACAAGCAGCCGAGCACTCATGACATGGAGCGGCACCATGGATGACACAGAAAGAGCCTTAAAATATAAGCTGGATATAGACCTCAACAACAAACAGGACACTCGCATCCTTGAACTTGCCTATATCACAGCCGGCAGTACCGTACTTGATGTCGGATGTGCCTGCGGTGATTTCGGCGTCGTTTTGAAGGCCGTCCGCAACTGCACCGTCTACGGATTCGAATACAACGAGGACTCCGCCAGGATAGCCGAAGAAAGCGGCGCCTACGACAAGGTCTTTTCTCTCGATCTCGACACGCTCCGGGAACAGGATTTCCCCGACTTCAGAAAGCGCTTCGACCATGTCGTCTGCGGCGATATTCTTGAGCATCTGCGGGATCCGCTTCGAGTTCTTGCCGTTCTGAAAAACTATCTGAAGGACGACGGCACGCTCATTGCTTCCGTTCCCAACATCGCCCACGCCAGCATCAAGGCCAATCTGCTCTGCGACGACTTCACCTACACGCCTCTGGGACTTCTGGACGAGACCCATATCCACTTCTTTACGTATCAGTCCCTGGCCGAAGGCCTGTCCAGGGTCGGTCTGCGTATTCTGGACTGCTCCTTTTCCTATACCTCAATCAACGGATGGCAACCCAACGATCCGTATCCCGCCCTTTCCGACGACATAAAATACGCCATATTCAATGACTGGCATTCCTTTGTCTGCCAGTACATCATAAAAGCTCATTCTTCCGGGGAAGACACGGCTCTTCTTGCCGAACACAATAAAAGCATGCTCGACCTCAACGAGGCTACGGCTCCCTTCTATATAAAAAACTACAGAGACAGCGTCCTTTCAGGACTCGGCGAATCCAGCGGCACGATCATGACTCGTCTGCATGGTCAGATCGATGAACTGACGTCCAGGCTGCATGAGCAATGTTCCATCGCATCTGACCACGAAAACGTCATTCAGGAAAAAATTGCGGAAATTTCCCATAAGGGCACCATCATTGCGGAAATGAATGCCGATATGGCTCAAATCCTCAAGGAGAAGGAACAAGAAAAAGAGACAAGCAAAAAGCAGATCGATGAACTAAATTCAGAAATACATGAGCTTCATTCCTCCCTTGCCGACTGTGAAAACAGGCTCCGGGAGAAACTGTCGGAACTGAAAAACAGAAGCGACATCATCGAAAAGCAGAATACAAGTCTCTCGCAGCTCATGCAGAAGCTCGACAGCGAAAGAGTCCTGACCGCACAGCAGAAAGAACAGATTTCGGAACAGGACTCCGTCATCCGATCCATGGAGCAGGAAAGAAAGATTCTTGAAGAGACGGCCGAGACGCTCAGGCGAAGCCGAAAAGCCTGTCGCGCGGCAACGCTTCTGCTTGTCGTCGCCCTCGGAGCAATGATTTCCTTCTGTACTTATATGTTTTATTGCTGATCCCGGTCGTTCCGGAATATGGGGAACGACGGCTGACACAACCTCCGACCGGAGCGACGCCAGGCTCCGATCTCTGACCTTCAGGCGGCGCTTTTTCTCTCTTTTTGCATGCAAAACGGCCCGTGCTGCCTGTACAGCACGGGCCGTTTCCCGTCAGATGATCAAGTCCCGGTATTCACGCTCAGTACAGGCCGAGCACGCCGCCGCCGATGAAGAGCACGCTGGCCACGCACAGGGGGATCCATATGAAGGATATGGTCACGCCCACCTTGAGCCAGTCTCTCATGGAGTAGTAGCCGTACTGATAGGTGACGAGCTGCACGGCGTCGATGACCAGCACCAGCGAAGCGGAAGCGAGGAAGCCCAGAGGCAGCGCGAGCACCACGGGATTGAGTCCCTTGCTCTGGGCAAGCGCGATGATCATGGGCATGAACACGGCGATGATGGCCGTGGAGTTCGTGACCAGAAGATGGATCCACATGGCGAAGAAGCCGATGATGAGCATGAGCAGCCACGTGGGCAGATCGAGCAGGTCGCCGAGCAGGGTGTTTCCCATCCACGCGGCCGCGCCGCTTTCCCACAGGGACATGCTGAGGGAACAGGCGCCGCCTATAAGCATGAGTATGCTCCAGCCCATGCGGGGACCGGCATAGTTCCAGTCGATGAGATCCACGCCGGGCACGAACAGCACGGCACCGCCGATGACGGCAAGAATGGGCAGCGGGATGTGGTGTATGCTGTCGGTGCACCACAGGATGATGTTCACCAGCATGAAGATGACGAACTTCTTTTCGTCGCGGCTCATGGGACCGAGCTCTCTCCAGGCGTCCTCAAAACATTCCGTGCCTTCCAGATTGTCGAGCTCCAGAGGGAATATCTTGAGGAGAACGAACCACACCACGGGAATGAGCAGGATGACGACCGGCACGCCGATGGCGGCCCACTGAATGAAGGACATGTCCACGCCAGCCATGTCGCG
Organism: uncultured Mailhella sp.; assembly: GCA_905192935.1. Classification (GTDB taxonomy): domain Bacteria; phylum Desulfobacterota; class Desulfovibrionia; order Desulfovibrionales; family Desulfovibrionaceae; genus Mailhella. Next base: position 2,713 of record CAJJMX010000087.1, on the reverse strand, counting down.
CAGAAACTGCATGGTGAGGATGTTCATGGACGCGCCCGTAGGCGTGGCGATACCGCCCATGAGCACGCCGATGGGAAGTCCTATCATGATGGCGCGGGCAAAGTTGCTCCGGCTGGCCTGGCATTTGTTCTGCTCCACGACCTGAAGAGCGATGGGGGCCAGCATGACCACCACGGGCACGTCGGCCATGAAGGCGGAAAGAATGGTGCCTCCAGCGATGAAGCACAGAAGCAGGCGGGAAGGACTGCCGCCGGCAAGGCGTGAGATCCACAGGGCCACGCGCTCGGAGAAACCGGAGCGGGTAAAGGCGAAGGTCACGCAGAACATGCCGAAGCAGAAGAAGACGATGGGATTGGCGAAGTTCGCAAGGGCCTTGTTGAAGGGAGCCGCGCCGGAGAGAGGCTGAAGCATGGTCATGAGAATGGCGGCCACGGCAAGAGGCAGGGCGTCGGTCACCCAGATGATGACGGCCGCCACCATGAGGGCTATGGAGCACTGTCCCTGATGGGACAGTCCTTCCACGGGACCGAAGCCGTAGGCAATGGCGATGTAGGCCACGATCGCGACCAGGAGCTTTACGGCGCGCTGCGGGGAAAAGGGAATGGCGGTAATGTTTTCGGCTTTTTCAGACATGTGGCTTTCTCCGATCGGAAATTTCTCAGTATCCCGCCCGGGCGGGAGGAATCATGGCAGGAGCCCGCCTTGCAGTGCCATTCGGGGCATCCTGCGGCGGGCACGGCGCCGGATCAATGAATGCTCCACCCTTCGTCCACGAACAGGGCCTGCCCCGTGATCATGGCGGCCTCGTCGGAGGCAAGGAAAGCCACGGCTGCGCCTATTTCCTCGGGCTGAACAAGACGGCCGAGCAGCATCTTGGGATGCACGGAGGACGCGGAGCCCATGGCCTTCGTCATTTCCGTGGCCACGATGGCCGGTCCCACGGCGTTGACCGTAATGCCGAGAGGCGCCCATTCCAGGGCCAGGGCACGGGTGAGCACATTGATGCCGCCCTTGCTCGTCTGATAGGGGACACGCTTGTCCAGCACGTTGGTGGAAAGGCTGGATGTAATGTTGATGATACGCCCGCCGCCCGTCATATGCTTCACGGCCGCCTGAGCGATGAAAAAGGGAGCCTTGAGGTTGACGGAGAGAATGCTGTCCCAGCACTCTTCCGTCACTTCCAGGGCCGGAACGGGACGATTGACGCCCGCATTGTTCACCAGTATGTCGAGCCCGCCGAGCGCCGCGGCATCGGCATCGAGGGCTGCCGGAATGTCCGCCGTCCGCGTGATGTCCATGACCCGGCATACGGCCTTTCTCCCCTCTTCGGCGACAAGGCGCGCGGTTTCCTTCAGTCCCTCCTCATTGACATCCCAGCAGGCGACGTCGGCGCCGCGCGAGGCCAGAGCAAGGGCGATGGCCCTTCCCAGTCCCCGGCCGGATCCGGTCACAAGAGCCTTCTTTCCCTGCAGTCCGTATCCTCTCATTGATTATCTCCTTTTCCGTTTCGCACAGCCCGCAGCCTGTGCGGATGCCGTGTCAGCAAGATCCTCTTCGTAATGAAGCTGTCATGTGCAAATAAGCATTTTTCATGCCATTTCTCTTAAATTTAATATATCAGTATGTTATCAAAACATTCTTCCGATATCGGATACCATCTTTTAGTAGGATGAATCATAAAAAAAAGAGACTGCCTACCTTATTTTGGCAATCTCATGGACTCATGAAAACATGCTGACAAAAGAAAAATTCTTTTTTTATCAAAGTTGATGTCGTGGAAATTTTTTCGACAATAAATGGTATATCAGATGCTATTTTTTGTCATATTCTTCCAATAACGCTTCTTTCAGCACGACAGGCGATATTATTCAACCTGTTGTTTTTACACATTTTTCAATTATGGCACGCATTTTGCTTCTAAGACGGCATAAACGCCGGGTCCTCCGGCAGGAAGATCCCGAAACATTCAAGGAGCGAATCATGGCCATACACGGCATTCCCACCGGTGTTCATCGTTACGACAAGGAACTCTGCTGCGACGGTTACAACCTGTTCAGTCCTTATTTCAGGAACGAGACTCATCTCGTCAACATGGAAGGCGAAATCGTCCACACCTGGAAGACCAACTACTTCCCCGGCCTGTTTGCTCACCTCATGCCCAACGGGGATCTTGTGCGCGGCATCCGCGTGCCCGATCAGGCCGTGCTCTTTGCCGGAACCACGGGCGGCTTCGAGCGTTACGACTGGGACGGCAATCTCCTTCAGCGCTACATCAAGAACGACCACGAGACCCAGCAGGTGCTTTCCCACGCCTTCTGCCCCATGCCCAACGGCAATACCATCGTCATCTGCCTTGAAAAGAAGAGCAACGAGGAAGCCTACGCCCGCGGCCGCATTCCCGGAACGCTCCCCGAGGAAGGCGAATGGTTTGAAGGAAAGCAGCACAAGGGACTGTTCCTCGACTACCTCATGGAAATCGACAAGGACAACAACGTGGTCTGGGAATGGCATCTTTGGGACCACGTGGGCGACGCTCCCGACGAATTCAATCTGAACTACATTCTTCCCCCGGCGGCCCATTACTTCTCCACCGTGGACTGGGTGCACTTCAACGCCGTGGATTACGATCCCATTCATGACCGCGTGTGCATGACCTGCCGCAACTTCGGCGAATTCGTCATCGTGGACCGCAAGACCGGCAAGCTCATCTACC
>CAJJMX010000086.1 GCA_905192935.1 uncultured Mailhella sp. | reverse complement strand
TCGGCAAGAAGGTCGTCATCATCGGCGGCGGCGCCATCGGCGTGGAACTCGGCATTCATCTGAACGGCCTCGGCCATGAATGCACCATCGTGGAAATGGCCGAATATCTGGCGTCCAAGACGGAACTCACCGAGCGCACCGCCTACATGATCCATCTGAAGAAGAACAACGTCAAAACCATGGTCAAGACCACCTGCCAGGAAATCACCGACAAGGGCGTGTGGGTGGAAACCGAAGACGGCAGACAGTTCCTTGAAGCCGATACCGTCATCATTTCCGTGGGCACCAAGCCTCTGGCCAAGGAACGCGATCAGTTCAAGGACGTGGCCTTCGACGTCATCAGCGTCGGCGACTGCGTCAAGGCTTCCAGCATCGTGCATGCCGTGCATACCGGCTTCGACGCGGGCCTCACCCTGTAGCTGAACATTCTCCCATGCATCGGGGCGGAAGAAACCTGTGTTCTTCCGCCCCGATTTATTTTAATTTTCCAGACGTGTTGCGGAGAATAGTCCGCCCATATATGATTATCGCAGCAATATGTGTCTAAAATCTGACCGAAACGGCCGGAAAGGTATGGGAAGGAGATTTTAATGCGTCTTGAACAACTGAGTTATCTCATTGAAATCACGCGACTTCACTCCATAAGCAAAGCCGCGGAAACGCTGCATATCTCACAGCCCGCCCTGTCGGCGTCGGTGAAAAGCATGGAAACGGAACTGGGGATCTCCCTGTTCAAGCGCACCAACCGGGGCATATTCCTTACTGCCGAGGGCGAAAAGATTCACAGTGATGCCGTGGGGATACTCAACATCATCAACGGCTGGTACAATCAATACCATGAGCAGGAACCGGAAGGGGAAATACATCTGGCCTGCACCCCCATCATCAGCTGCTACATCACCCCGAACATCATCGTCCCCTTCCAGAAGCTCTATCCGAAAATCACCATTTTCGTCCACAGTTCCCAGTATTACGACATCATAGGCAAACTCAAGACCACAAGCGCCGACATAGCCCTTACCACGCTGCCCGGAAACAACAAGCTCATTGAACAGATATGCGCCATGGGCTGGGAAGCACAGCACCTGTTCACCGACGAGCGCCGCCTGTATCTTGGCGCAAGACATCCTCTGGCCTCCAAAAAAAATCTTACCAGGGAAGACCTCAAGTCTCTGAATCTGGCCTACTACTCCGATGTTCGGGATCAGGTTTCCCGCAACTACGTGCCCTTCTTCGGGACGACCTATCGTCTTGCCAACAAGGAAGACATCCTCGACCTCGTCATCAAAAACGAAGCCGCCTTCATCCAGCCCTGCCATCTTTTCCGCCATGACTACCGCGTCATGGAGAAGCTCATCGTGGAACGTCCCATTCCTCTCACGGAAGTGGACAGCAGGGCCGAGGTATTCGCCCTGCACGCACCGGAGCTCTCCAGCATCGAGCAGCTTTTCTGGGACTATCTCATCGAGCAGTTCTCCTGCAATCTCTGACCATCGCAGCCCGACCCGCCGGCTCCGTGAAAACGAATGTCCCTGTCATGTTCCGGAGCTTTTTCATGAAGCGAAGAACCGGTCCCGTCGTCCGTTTCCTTCGTCCGCAGAACGCAAAAAAACGCATGCAGAGGCAATTTTCCGAAAAGGGCCGTCGGGAAGCCCTCCCATCTTCCGACACCGGAAAACGCCGTTTTGCATGTCGTTTTCCCTTGCCGTGAAACCGGAGGCTCCGCTCTGCCTCGCCCATGAAAAAGGGCGGGGAAATCCCCGCCCCTGAAGACCGGACAGCCTGCCCGCATACGAAGGCTTCTGCCACGACCGCTTCAATGTCGAAAACGTTTCTGCCTACCGACGGCAGTGCTTATGCCTCACGCCGTCAGCAGACCGACCCTACTTGCTGCGGGAATCGAGAATCTTCTGTACGGCAGCCTTTTCCATGGAGATATCGGCGCTGGGAGCCTTGTCACGGCCGAGCATGACGCGAAAATCGGCGGCAAAATCATAGCTCAGTCTGGCGGGCTGCTCGGAGATGTAGGCGGCTTCAAACTCATCGTCATAATGCATGGCATAGAAGTCGCGGGCCAGCGTGCGCGCAGGAGCCATGAGTTCGCCTTTGGCCATGAACGGTTCGGGGCAGTCCACGACCTTGTCGTCCACGAGCATGAGCGGACGCGAGGCTCCCATCTTCAGCGTCTTTCCCTTCCAGGTCACCACGGCCGTCTCGCTCTTTTTGTCGACGGACACCGTCGTGCCTGGGAATGCCACGGGCAGGAAGGATACGGGAACAAAAAGCTCGCCCTTGTTTTCCATGGCCATGCCCTTCGGCATGTCAACCAGCGTATTGTCCACATAGGCCCGCCTGGCGCCGGCTGCTATGGCCACGGCGTTGCGGTCGGCAACCACGGGAGAGGCAACCTTGGCGCGGACGACCTGACCGTTTTCACGGGCAAAGCAGGAAAGGAAATCCCACAGAAGATCGGAGCGCTCAAAGCCTCCGCCATGGCCTTCGCCCAGGGTGGAACAGGCCACGTAGTCGCAGTTGCCCGCCCCCGAGTACACGGCAAAGTTGCGCTTTTCATCAAGATGCAGCTTCGGCAGGCCGGTGCAGCCGTTCTTTTCCAGCCACAGCTTCTTCATGCTTTCATCCATCATGTGCCTGAGCGCCTGTCTCTCCGCCAGAGGAACCACTCTGTCATATTCGCTCTGGGTGATGGAATACTGCTGATAGGTGGAAGGAAGCCCGGCCATGCTGTCAAGCTCGGCATGCAGCCGCAGGGAAGGCACGGCATATCCGGGTCTCATGCGGAAATCCCCGGTCTTTTCGTCCACCAGAATGGAGGGCAGCGTAGGTCCGTCGGTAGGCGCTATGGCGGCCAGTCTGTCGGCTCTGCGGAAGGCGTAGGTCGTCGCCATGTTGTCGCCCATGGAAACGCCGGTCAGATAGATCCTGGAGCGGTCGACGGCGTACTTTTTGCAGGTATCTTCAATGATGTAATCAAGATAGCTCACATCGTCCGGAGCATCCTTATCCTTGCGGAGCTCCCATATGTTCCACCACTTGGGAGGCATGGCTTCAGGGTAGAGAACGATGAATCCCTCGCGTTCCGCCGTGATGTGCCAGGCGCTAGAATAATCCATGCTCGGTCCGCCGAATCCGTGCAGGGCCACCACCAGAGGAACGGGCGTCTCGCCTTTGCAGCGTTCCGGCACATAAAGCTTCCACGTTCTCGAAAAGCCGTCGATCTGAGCCTTTTCGGCAATGGTTTTTGCAGGCGCCACGGACCGCGGTTTTGCCTTTGTTGCGGCAAGCCGTTTTCCCGGCATGTCGACGGCCGCTTCCGCCCGGGCAGGGAGCACGGAAAGCCCCGCAGCGGCAAGAAAAGCCAGAGACAAGACAAGTCCTTTCATAAGATACCTCCGACAAGCTGAAAATGGTTTCTGCACGAAGCGCATTACGCCCCCGTCAGGATGAAAAGCACGGAACCGCCCGTTCAGTACTCCGCCATGGTTGATCAGATCTTCTCCGACTCCAAAGAAAGACCGGAAAAGCTGGGTATCCGCTTTTGCAGGGCTCCGGCGCGGCCTTACGCCTCTCCGGATTTCTTTTCATCATCAAGACGTATGCCGCGCATGAGAAACGCCATGAACAGCGCCACGGCCGTCAGCGTCATCATGCTGCCGCTGTAGGTCCAGAATCCGAACTTTTCGTAGATCACGGCGGGCACATAGCTGCCGACAGCCGCGCTGAGATAATAGAAGGTCAGAAATACGCCGTTGGTCACGGAACGTTCCGCATGAGAATAGCGGTTCACCACCCCTGGCATGCAGCAGTAGAAAAAGGAATAGCCGAAGTTCATGCATATCATGATGAAGAACAGCGCCATGGGAGACGGCACGGCCATGAGGGGAAGAAAGCCGAGAAAGACCACGATGCCGAACATGACCGTGCGCATTTCCGTACCGAAAAAGCGTATGAGCCGGGAAGAAAATATGCCCACGCTCGCGCAGAGGATGACGCCCACGTACACGATGCTGATGTCCAGCGCCGAAATGGAGGGATCTATTTCACGCAGACGGAAGGGAAGAATATTGAGAAGGGAGTTGTTGACCACCACGATGCACGGCGCAATGCAGAGCAGCCTGAGCATGCCCTTCTGACGAAAGAAGCTTCCCAGAGCCCGGAAATCGACCGTTTTCATGCCTGCCGTCCTTACCGCCGGCAGCATGAGGCTGCAGGGCACGGCCGACAGCACCGTGACGGCCATGACGGCAAAGGCCATTCGCCAGTTTCCCGTGACCTCTTCCGCAAAGCCCGCGATGACTCTGCCGGCAAAGCCTCCGAGCATGAGACTCACGCTGTAGTAGGCCATGTACTGCTGAAGCTTCTTTCCCTCCCAGCGGGAGGAAATGTAGGTCATGGCGCAAAGTATGAGTGCCGGCAGGGACACGCCCTGCATGAAGCGCCCGAAAAGCAGCGCATGCCAGCCGCCGCCGAGAGGTGCGGGAAGAAGCGCAAGCAGATATATGATCTGCGCAGCCACGAGCGTGCGCACAAGCGGCAGCTTGTTGAGAAAGAGTCCGTAAAAAATGGGAGACAGGCCCAGAGGGAAGATGACGCAGGTCGTAAGCAGCGTCACTGTAGAGGGCGCGAGGGAAAACGTTTCCCGAATGGAAGGAAAAAGAGGCTGCGGGGCATGATAGGCGGAAAAGGCGCTGAAGCATATCCACAAAATGGCCAGCAGCTCCTTGGGAAGCATCATGTGTTTCATTCTGACCCCCTTCATCCACTTGGACGTGCAGTAAAAAAAACGGCCCGTCATGAAAACTTCATCACGGGCCGTTTACGTGCGGCTGTCGATCAGGAAAGATCGAGAGTTTCTTCCTTTTCTTCCTGGGCCTTGTTCATGTCACGCTTCCACTGCTTGTAGATGCGGTAAATCATGAACAGGGAGAGGATGAAAAGAATGATGGGGATGGGACGGGTGTAGAACACTTCCAGGCTGTCGCCGCTGATGGTGAGGCTCTGCTGCAGGGACATTTCAAAGCCGGGACCGAGCACGAAGCCGATGAGGAAGGTCACGAAGCTGTAGCCGAACTTGCGCATGAAGAAGCCGAGCACGGCCAGAATGAGCATGACGAACGTGCAGTACACGGAGTTGTCGGCCAGGTAGGCGCCTACCATGCAGGTGAACATGACCACGGGATACAGCAGGGTACGGGGGCAGCCGAGCACGCGGATGAACGCACGCAGACCGCTCCAGCCGCAGAAGAGGTTCATGAAACCGGCCATGAGAACGGCGCAGTAGATGCCGTAGATGATGCGCGGATGCTCTTCGAACATCAGGGGACCGGGGGTGATGCCGTGCAGAATGAGCGCGCCCATGATGATGGCGGCAGACACGTTGCCGGGAATACCGAGGGTCAGAAGAGGCACGAGGTTGGCGCCTATGATGGCGTTGTTGGCGGCTTCAGGTGCGGAAATGCCTTCCAGGGCGCCCTTGCCGAATTCTTCGGGATGCTTCGAGGTCTTCTTGGCCGTTCCGTAAGCCATGAAGGCGGCCATGGTGGAGCCGAGACCGGGCAGCACGCCGATGACCACGCCTATGAGCGAAGAACGCATGGCCGTGGGCAGAACGCTGCGCATCTCGGAAAGGGTAAGACGGCAGGCGTCCCTGTCCGCGCCGCAGGAGGCTTCGGCGCCGCTTTTCTGTCCGAGGAACTGCGGCTGCATCTGGAACACGATTTCCGACAGCGCCAGCGTACCGATGGCCACGCTCATGAGCGGGATGCCCGCGCTCAGGGTGAGGTTGCCGAAGTTCAGGCGGTCGTCGCCGAAGCAGTCCATGCCCACGCAGGAAAGCAGCATGCCCACGGCGCCGGCGATGAGCGACTTGCCGATGGATGCGGAATCCAGACCGGACACCAGAACCAGCGAGAACACCATGATGGCGCAAAGATCGGCAGGAGCGAGCTTCAGGGCGATGGCCGCCAGCGGTATGGACAGGATGATGAGGCTGAAGGCGGAAATGGTGTCGCCGAAGAAGGAGGAGAACAGCGAGCACTTGAGAGCCTTTTCACCCTTGCCCTGCAGGGCAAGCGGATAACCGTCGTAACATGTCGCCGCCGATTCCGGCGCACCCGGCGTGTTCAGCAGGATGGAGGCGATGCTGCCGCCGAAGGTGCCGCCCTTGTTGATGCCCACAAGGAAGCCGATGGCCGCCACGGGCGTCATGTAATAAGTGAGGGGAATGCAGAGGGCAATGGCGATGGGCCCGCTCAATCCCGGAATGGCGCCCACGATGATGCCGCAGGTAACGCCCAGGAACATGAAAAGCAGAGATGTAAGATTGAAGACATCTCCCAAGCCGAGCAACAGATTTTCCAACATGGCCGTATCCTAAACTTTGACGGTATATTCCACATCAGGCTGAAACGTGTTCCACGCGGCAAGAACAGGAACCCGATGCCGCGGGAAGGCAGAAGAAGCCCGCTCTAGGGCGTGGGCACCTGAAGGCCGTAGAGAAGCACGAGGGTGACTCCGGCGGGCAGCAGAACGGCAATGAGGCCGATGCGCACATAGTCGCGTCTGCCGGCAATGAGCAGAAGAGCCAGCAGAACGATGATGCTGCCGATCATGAAGCCGCAGTATCTCCACAGAGGAATGATGCAGAACATGGGAACGAAATACTTGAACACATGCAGCACGACTTCGCGGGTAAGCCCCTTGCCGTCGTCGGAGCGTATGCCCTTGATGACGCCGGAAATGATCTGCATGGCGGCCAGCAGAGCGATGACCACGCAAAGCAGCGTGGGAAGCGAACCGCCGGACAGACCATATTCCTGCGGTTCCGCCGTCCAGGTAGGAATGATGTAGAATATCATTCCCAGACTGAAAACAATGAGCAGAAGATTGATGATGAGTTCTTGTTTGCGCATGGGAAGCCTCAGTATCAGGGAAATTGAGAAAAACTTCTGCGGCAGGATCAACGGCCCATACAGGAAATCCGTGCCGGAAGGCGCAGGTGAATCTGGCGCCGCTCGGGATTG
>CAJJMX010000085.1 GCA_905192935.1 uncultured Mailhella sp. | reverse complement strand
CAGGCCTGGGCGCCTTTTTCGGTGAAGCTGGTGAGCATGACGGAGCCGGAGGTACGGCGGAGGGAGTCGACGAGTTCGCAGCGTTCCTTCGGGTCGCAGAGGACCATCATGAAGCCGCCGCCTCCGGCACCGCTGATTTTGGCGGCGCGGCCGCCGTGGGCCATGGCGAGGTCGTAGACGGCGTCGAGTTCCGGGGAGGAGACGACGGCGGAGGTTTTCTTTTTGGCCTGCCAGCCGGCGTTGAGGCAGTCGGTGACGCTCTGGAAGTCACCCTGGAGTATGGCGCGTTTCATTTCTTTGGCGGAGCGTTTGAGTTCGTGCATGCCTTCGAGGGTACGGGCGTTGCCCTGTCTGGTATTTCTGATCTGTTCGTCGATGATGGCGGCGGAGCTGCGGGAGGTTCCGGTATAGTAGAGGACGAGGCTGTTCTCGAGTTCGTTGCGGATCCACTTGCGGACGCGCAGGGGGTTGACCACGACTTTGGAGGGGCCGCCGAACTCCATGAAATTGAGGCCTCCGAAGGTAGCGGCGTACTGGTCCTGCATGCCGCCGGAGAGGTGGAGGTCCCCGCGTTCCACGCGGCAGGCGAGGTCTGCCATATCGTATTCATCGAGGGGCAGGCGCAGCCATTCGACGTAGGCGCGGAGCATGGCGACCATCATGGTGGAGGACGAGCCGAGGCCGCTGCCTGCGGGGGCGTCGGAATAGGTGGTCATGCGGAAGGAGAGACTGCGGCCGGGGCAGAAGTCGCGCATGATCCTGTTGTAGAGTCCCCTGTGCAGGGGGAGCGGGCCGTTGATGTCGAGCGTCGGCACGGAAGGGAAGGACACGCTTTCCTTTCTGTCGCGGGCCGAGAACTCGATACGGCCGTCGGTGGTGGGTTCAATGGTGCAGTAGGCATAACGGTCAATGGTCACGTTGAGCACGCATCCGCCGAACTCGTCGCAGTAGGGGGAGACGTCGGTTCCGCCTCCGGCAAGGCCGAGTCTGAGGGGCGCTCTTGAACGAACAATCATGGTTTCTGCCGCCTTGGGTTCCGGGTTCGCGCGACGCCTTTTTCGGCCCGTCGCGCAGGGGCCGGGCCCTCCGGACGCCGGGGAAAAGACCGGGCCGGAGGAGCCGTTGCCGAAGTCACGCCCCTGCGGGAGACGCGGCGGGAGGAAAGCTTTCCAGAAAATCGAAGTTGTCTCCGGCAAGACGCCGGATGTTTTCATTGCAGCGCTGCATCATGGGACGCGCGTTTTTTGAGAGGAGCGCGGTCACAGTGCGCGTCAGGCCTTCGGGCCGGAAGGAGGACGCGCGGAATATGGGCGGCTCCTCGAAGTCGAAGAAGCGGTACAGGCCTTCGAACTTGCCCTGATAGGCGAAGCTCACGGCGGGCACGCTGCGGCTCATGGCCGCGATGGCAAGATGCATGCGCGAGGTGACGACGAGATCGAGAGCGGACACGATGCGCTTCACGCAGGACTCGTCCGGGCAGGCGCTCACGGCGGAGACGAAGGGCAGGGAACGGCGCTCAAGATACGCGGCGAGACGGCCGAGAAGATACTCGTCGGAATACTTGTCCGCGTAGACGCGGCTGTCGTGGGGCAGGAGCACGGGCACGACGCCGGGCACGGCGTAAAGGGCGCGCACGAGCCTTGCGAAGAAGTCGAGATATCCCTCGTCCCTGCGGGCCGTGACGTGCAGCCCCACGGGACGGCGTCCCTGAGCCTTCAGGGCATGGACCGCGTCCAGCACCTCGGAGACGGGCGCGGAACAGGGAAAGTCGTTCTCGTCGAAGAGGAAGGCGAGATCCGCCACGGGCACGAGATTCGAGCATCCTGCGGCCTTCAGCCTTTCGAGACTCACGGCGTCGCGCACGTGCAGACGCGCAAAGGAGGACACGGCACGCACGGCGTCGAGAATGACGGGATCGTCCGTTTCGCGGAAGGAAAAACCGAGCACGTCCACGGGCAGGGAAAGCTCATGCGCCTTCTGCATCATGGCGAACTGCTGGAGCGAACAGGCATGACCGTAGCCGCCGTCGAGGATGTCCGCGCCCATGAACACCGCATGATCGTGCGCCGCGGCCGCGGCGGCAAAGTGGTCAAGCAGGGAAACGCCGGGCTGCGCGCCGAAATGACGCACGTTCACGCCCATGTTCGCGAGAAAGCCGTCCTCGCCGCGCCTCTCGCGCAGAAAGATGCCGGGCACGATGTCCGGACGGCGCTTCTTCATGCCGGAAAGCAGCGAAAGCAGCATGGCGTGATCGCCGAAGGAGCCGCAGCCGTCGTCCGGCGGCACGATGAGACAGGAAGGCCGCGCGCTGCGAAGTCCGGTGAGCCAGGGCCGAAGCATGCTCTCAAGGGACGCGGCGTCGCGCACCTCGTCGAGCCTTTCGGACACGGCGTCGTTCAGGGCGCGGGAGAAGGCGCGGGTGTTCTCCGGCGCGAGGCCGTCCTGCATGCCCGAGGCGCGGCGGAAGTTCTCCACCAGGGGAGCTTCGGCCTCGTAGAGCTCCGCCGTTTCCCGGGAACGCCGCTCCATGTCGGACAGGGACTCCACAAGCGCCCTGCCCTGCGCGGTGCGCGCGGCCGTGATGCTCCAGGAGGTTTCGGTCGCCGCTCCCACCTGCACGTCGCCGCCGCCCGTCGCGGCGCGCACGCAGTCGAGACACGCGCCCTGCGTGAAGAGATGATGCCGCAGCGCCAGAGAAAAGAGTCCGGCTCCGCGGCCCGAAGCGCCCGGCAGGAACGGCGCGCCGCCCTCTTCCGCCTCGGCGCAGCGCCTGAGGAAGGGCAGAGACCGCACACCTTCGCAAAAAAGATCCACGGACGTGAACACGCCCTTCAGGAAGGGCCGCGCCCGGTCGAGGGCCGCCGTGTGACAGGGAAGTCCCAGAACGAGATACCGCCCCTCGTGATCCCGGAGAAATTCTGCCGCGCCCGAATATTCGCAGGGCGCGGGGAAAGGCAGGGTCAGATGGGCAAGCACGTCCTCCTCGGAGGTGAAGAGCCGGACGCTCGTCCCCCACGCCTCCCCGGCTTCGGGCGCGAGCACGCCGTCGAACTGCGGCAGGGCGTCCAGCACAAGGGTGCGCAGAAATCCCGCCGTCAGCGAGCGGCGACGCAGGGTTTCATCGGCGCTGCGGCAGGCAGACACGGCCGCCGCGCCGCCGAACACCGCGTCCGGAACCACGGACGCGGCATCCTCCGCCGCCCGCCCGGACGCCACGCCCGCCGAAGAAAGCACACGCGCAGCCGTCCTTCCAGAGTCCGGGGAAAGCGCGTCCGGCAACGCCGCCTCTTCCCTGCCCGGCTCCGCCTCTCCGGCGTTCTCTTCGGACGCGCCGGACGCCGCTGCAGGCGCAAAAGACGCGGCAGACGGGTTTTCCCCGTCGGCCCGCCCGGGCCCGTCCAGAGGACAGATGCGCAGACAGATGCCGCAGTCCGTGCAGGAGGAAAGTCTTTCGGCCCGGAAAAATCCCCGCTCGTCCCGCACGAGACGAAGCGCCGACTCCGGACAGAGCGGCACGCACACGCCGCAGCCGCAGCAGCCTTCGCGCGCAGGTTCGGGCAGGACGCGGCGTCCGAAGCAGGCATCGAAGGCTCTCACGTTCTTCTCGAAGAACCCTTCATAGAGCTTTCGGGAAAGGTCACCGAGTCCGGCAAGCGCGGCATCGTCGTTCCAGAGCTTCCAGAGCCTGTCCACAAGCTCATCCACGGTCCCGGCCGTGTGCCAGAAGGAGTCCGACGCCATGCCCTTGATGCCGCAGCTCGTGGAGAGCACCGGCAGTCCGAAGGACATGGCTTCCACCATCTTCACGTTGACGCCCGTGCCGAAGGTCACCGGCACCAGCGCAAGATCGAGGGAGCGGTAAAAATCCTCGATGTCCGGCACGCGTCCGACAAGTTCCACGGGCACGTTCTGCGGCAGACAAATATGGTCGCGCTCGAAAAGACTGCGCACCGCGCCGCCGATCACCACATGCACGTCGAGGGGCTCCTTTTCGAACCTTGCGGCAAAGGCGCGCACGAAGTCCTTCACCATGGCGAAATTCACTTCGTTGTCGCTCGCCAGAAAGCCCGCGCGGCGCGTGCGGATCTGACGCTCCGGCAGATAGCGCGGCGCGTCGAAGTGCGATACCGTGACGCATTTCTTCGAGTGCGTGATCTCGTTGAAGAAGTCCGTTTCCTCGTCGCGGCGCGCCCAGATGACGTCGGCGCGGGAAAGGTATCTTGCCTCGTCCTCGCGCGTGCAGGAAAAGAACTCGTCCCGGATGGCGTGGGAGCGGAGAAAAAGATGCCGGTCGGTCATCCGGTCGTGGGTGTCGATGATCCTGAGCACGCCCTCGGGCACGAATTCCAGGATGCGGGAATGGAACACATAGGTGCAGATCACCGCCTGAACCCGATAGCGCAGGCACAGCTCCCGCACCTTTTCGCCGAGACCGTCAAAATAGCGCGCGTCGAAAACGTAGTAGCCCCGCTCGTCGCGCTCCGGCCGGGCCCGGTCTTCGATGACGTCCAGGGTGTCCACCAGAGACTGCGACAGAAACAGCACCTCGCCCTTCTGGCAGGACTCGTTGAGCAGAACATAGTGCACCCGATGCCCGAGCATGCGCAGACGACGCACATACTCATGCACCGTGGCGATGTTGCCGTGTCCTGCGGGCAGCAGCCGAATCTGGGAAAAATACAGGATGTCCATATCACTCTCCGGGCAGTTCGTTGGGTACGGGCAGCGTGCTCATGAAGCGTCGGAATTCCTCCTCCGCCCGCGCGCGGGAAAAATGCTCCGCCACAAAGGGAGCGCAGCAGGACTGACTCTCCTTCCAGCGCTCCTCGTCAAGACAGAGTCCGGTCACGATCCCGGCCAGAGCGCGCGCCTCGTCGGCCACACCGACGGCAGGCGTTCCGGCAAGACCCTGCGCGCCTGTCGTCGTGGCCGCCACGGGCACGCCGTGCGCAAGAGCGTCCACGACCTTGCCCTTCACGCCCGCACCGAAGCGCAGCGGCGCCACGGCGACCTTCATGCGGGCATAGAGCGCGTCGAGTTCCGGCTCGGAAAGCGCGCCGTGAACGCGCACCCACGACGCTTTTTCCGGCACGGCGCGCGAAAAGTCGCCGGAGCCCACCACATGCAGCACGATTCCGGGCACGAGCCGCCGCACGAAGGGCATGACCTCCGCAACGAACCAGCGCAGCCCGTCGAGATTGGGCCCGTGGGAACTGCCTACGAAAATGATGCCCGCGCTCTTCTCGAAGCTCTCATGTTCCGGCAGGGCCGCAGGATCATAGACGTAGGGCGTGAGCGCACGCACCTCGGAGCCCGGCACGAGGGAACGGAAATACGCCGCCTCCTCTTCCGACGGATACCAGGCCGCCGTGACCGAAGAGACCGCCGTCATTTCAAGCTCCTTCATGGCCTGCACTTCGGCCTCGGAGGGCGTGCCGGAAAGCCGTCTTTCGCGCTCCATGCGCAGATGATGCGCGTCGTGCCCGTAGTAGAACACCCCCACGCCGCGCGCCATGAGCGCCTTCGTCATGAACGCGGCAATGACCGCCGGCCGCGAGAAGAAGGCGTAGTTCAGAAAAGGCCCGCGATCGACAAGAGCCTCGGCCTCCTCGCGCCCCAGCACCTCGACGCCCATGTCGCAGAGCATGTCGTGATACGGCTGCTCCTTCTCCCCGGCAAAAAGCGCGCAGAACTTGACGCAAAGTCCCATGTCCAGAAAAATCCTGATGAAGGAAAACACGCTCCTCGCTCCGGCATGCCTGTCGAAGGCCGGATAGTGATCGTCCACCACAAGGATGGTCCTTGGCCGCATCCTGCCGGAAAAAGGCATCTTTTCCTCGGCATAGACGGTCCTTCCGGCAAAGAATCCGGCCCACTTCTCCCGCAGCAGACGATTGTTGCGGATCATGAGCACGCTGCACTTCTTCTCGTAGGAAAGACTGCCGAAATGCACGATGACGGAGCGCGGCTGCACGTACACGGCATAGCCCCGGCGGGCCGCCTCGAAGCAGTAGTCGGGATCGTCGCTGTAGGCGGGGGCATAGCGCTCATCGAAGCCGCCGATGTCGCGGAAAAGCTCCGCCCGCGTCATGAGCGAACAGCCGGACACGTAATCGGCCTTCTTGAGATAGGCGTACATGCCGTGTCCCGGATCGGGACTGATCCAGGTCTTGAACTCGTCCGCAAAGGTATAGACCCCGCATTCCTGAAGCGTGCCGTCGGCATGCATCACGCGCGAGCCGACCACGCCCGCGTCGGGATGCTTCTCGAACACCTCCACGAGCGCGGAAAGCCAGCCCTCCCCCACCACGGTGTCGTTGTTCAGAAAGTACAGATACTTCCCACGCGCAAGCCGCGCCGCCCCGTTCACGTTGCGTATGTAGCCCGCGTTCACCGCGCTGCGTACCAGGGTCACGCCCCGCGCGTACTCGGCCAGACGCCGCGTGTCGTCGGTGGAGGCGTCGTCCGCCACGATGACCTCATACGGCACGTCGGCATGCTCAAGCACGCTCGTCAGACACTTCTTCGTGTACCCGACCTGATTGAACACCGGTATGATGATCGAAACCAGCGGCTGCTCCCATACCGGAAAAACCGCCTCCTCCCGCGCCGGAGAGGCCGCCATCTGATGCACCGCGGCCGCCTGCCGCACCTCTTCCTCCCGGAACGCCCTTCTCCGACGCAGTACCCGAAGCCCGAACACATACCAGCTCTTCCTGTCGCCGCATATCGTCCACATGAAGGTGTTCACGTCGAAAACGCGCACCTTGTACCTCTCCGGCGACTTCTCCCTGCGCACCACCGTGTGCCCGAACACGCGGTACTTCTTCACCTGCACGCGCCCCTTTGAAATGCGCTCCACAGTGAAGACCTTTTTTAAAGGACTGCGACGCCCCTCTTCCCGCCCCCTCCGCGTGCGCAGGATGCGAAGCCCGAAAACATACCAGCTCCTCACATCGCCGTTTGTCGTGCGCATGAAGGTGTTCACGTCGAAAACACGCACCTTGTACCTGTCCGGCGACTTTTCCCTGCGCACCACCGTGTGCC
>CAJJMX010000084.1 GCA_905192935.1 uncultured Mailhella sp. | reverse complement strand
TGAAGGACACGGAGCTCGTTCTTGAGTCCGTGCAGGGAGAACACTTTCAGAACGGCTGCTTTGAAATGGATCGGCTCGAGGCTGAGAAAGCCGCCATGGACTTTGCCCGGCGCATCGTCATGCGCATGTGCCGCAATCTGCCGCGCTTCGGCGAGGCGGGCGCTGAGACGTTTTTCCGTCCATACTGGATGGCCTATTACGGCAGTCCCGAGGGGAAGGATGCGAGGTATCTTCCCTTCGAGGCTGACGGACTGACGTTCAAGCGCTGAAAAAAGGGGCCCCTTCCGTTACTGGTCGCGGAAGGGGCCCTGTCTGTTTAAAAAGTTTCGACGTCCGCTACAGACGGCTGCGGAAGTCCTCATAGCCGAAGGTGCGGGTGACGCGGCGCTGATCGGTTTCCGAATCCCATATGGCGATGGAGGGAAGGCGCAGACCGTTGAAGGTGGTGGTCTTCACCATGCTGTAGATGGCCATGTCGAGAAAGACCAGCTTGTCGCCGCTCTTCAGAGGCTCGTCGAAGGAATATTCTCCGATGACGTCGCCTGCGAGGCAGGATTTGCCCGCAAGGCGGCAGGTGAAGTTCTTTTCGCCCGGTTCTCCCGCGCCGATGACGTTGGGGCGGTAGGGCATTTCGAGAACGTCGGGCATGTGGCAGGCGGCTGAGGTGTCCAGAATGGCGATGGGCATGTCGGCCTCGATGACGTCGAGCACCGTGGCGACGAGCACGCCCGCGTTGAGAGCCACGGCTTCACCGGGTTCAAGATAGACCTGCACATGATAGGTATCGCGCACATGCTCGATGCAGCGGCACAGAAGTTCGATGTCGTAGTCCGCGCGGGTGATGTGATGTCCTCCGCCGAAGTTGATCCACTTCATGCGGGGAAAATATTCGCCGAAGTGCTTTTCCACGGCTTCCAGCGTGCGGGCAAGGCTGTCGGCGTTCTGTTCGCAGAGCGTGTGGAAGTGCAGGCCGCTGATGCCGTCAAGGGCATGAGGGTCCTTTTCCAGTTCGGCATGGAAGGCGGCGGGCCGTATGCCGAGCCGGGAACCGGGCGAGCAGGGGTCGTAGATGGGCACCGCGCCCTCGGAATGCTCGGGATTCAGGCGAAGACCGCATTCGATGGTCATGCCGCGCTTTTTTTCGGTCTCCTGCACCAGCGGACGGAACTTCTTCCACTGGGCAAAGGAGTTGAACACGATATGATCGGCATAGAGCAGGGTCTCGCGAAGCTCCTCCTCGCTCCAGGCCGCGGCAAAGGCGTGGACCTCTCCGCAGAAATCCTCCCTGGCAAGTCTCGCCTCGTCGGGGGAGCTTGCACAGCAGCCGTAGAGCGGGCCGCGCATGGCGCGCGAAAGCACCGGAAAGGTCATCCACTGCGAAAAGCACTTGAGCGCAAGCATGATCTTCGCGCCCGTGCGCTTCTGCACGTCGTCGAGAACGGCGGCGTTCTTTTTCAGCAGGGCAAGGTCGGTGACGAAACAGGGGGAAGGCCACGATTCTGGGCGGAGTCTGGCAAGATAGTCGTTCATGGCGCTCGGCGGGTTGAAGGTTGCGGCGGTATCGGCAGGCGTCGTCTGCCTGGCGGCGGACGCGGACAGGTCTTTCGGACGGAGGGCTCCTTTCGGAGGCGGCCGGAAGGCCGTGAAGGAGATCCCGGCAATCTTCCGGCCCGAAAAGAGGACGAGCGCGCTAGTAGCGCTCGGGCATGTAGTGGGGCGGCAGGGTGTTCACAGGGCCGTCCTGAGTGGCGTCGAGCAGGGCCGTCACGTTTTCTTCCATGTCGGCAAGGCGCTTTTCCAGAGCGTCTATCTGCTTCTGCTGGCTTACAAGAGCCTCGTTGAGCTGCGTGAGCAGCTTTTCCTGAAAATAGGCCAGCTCTTCCAGTCTGGCGATCTGTTCTTCGGCCGTCATGGCGCCTCCGTGAAGATAGCAAGAGCGGGCGGACAAGTCCCGCCCGCTCCCGGCATTCGTATATGCTCGTCGTCGGCGGAAAAAGGTTCCGCCGCGCTGCTACAGATCAGGTTCGGTCACCTTCCAGGGCAGGCCGTACTTGCCGAGCACGTCCAGGAAGGGATCGGGGTCCATCTGTTCCATGTTCCACACGCCGGGCTTGTTCCACTTGCCGGTCACCATCATCATGGCGCCCACCATGGCGGGAACGCCGGTGGTGTAGGAAATGGCCTGAGAGCCGAGCTCGCGGTAGCATTCCTGATGGTCGCAGATGTTGTAGATGTAGGCGGTGCGCTTCTTTCCGTCCTTCACGCCGTGCATCAGGCAGCCGATGCAGGTCTTGCCCACGGTGCGGGGACCGAGCGAGGCGGGATCGGGCAGAAGCTTTGCCAGGAACTGCAGGGGCACGATGTCGTGGCCTTGGAACTTCACGGGCTCGATGCCGATGAGACCCACGTTCTTGAACACCTGAAGATGGTTCAGGTAGGAGTCGCCGAAGGTCATCCAGAAGCGGGCGCGGCGTATCCCCTTGAGGTTCTGCACCAGCGATTCCAGCTCCTCATGATACATGAGATAGCAGTTGCGTTTGCCGATGCCTTCGGGGAAGTCGAAGTTCATCTTCCACGACAGAGGATCGGTCTCCACCCATTCGCCGCGCTCCCAGTAGCGGCCCTTGGCCGACACTTCGCGCAGGTTGATTTCGGGATTGAAGTTCGTGGCAAAGGGCAGGCCGTGATCGCCGGCATTGGCGTCGATGATGTCGAGCACGTGGATTTCATCGAAAAGATGCTTCTGCGCGTAGGCGCAGAACACGTTGGTCACACCGGGATCGAAGCCGGAACCGAGCAGGGCGCACAGTCCCGCATCCTTGAACTTCTGCTGATAGGCCCACTGCCACTTGTATTCGAAGTGGGCATCATTCGGCGGTTCGTAGTTGGCGGTGTCGAGATAGTTCACGCCGGCTTCGAGGCAGGCGTCCATGATGTGCAGATCCTGATAGGGCAGAGCGATGTTCATGACCAGATCGGGCTGCACGCGGCGGATGAGCGCCGTAAGTTCTGGCACGTTGTCGGCATCCACCTGAGCGGTCTCGATGTCGCGGCCGAAGCGTTCCTTCACGCTTGCGGCGATGGCGTCGCACTTGGATTTCGTGCGGCTGGCCAGCACGATGTCGGTAAAAATGTCAGCGGCCTGCGCGCACTTGTGCGTGGCGACGGAACTGACGCCGCCTGCGCCGATGATAAGCACTTTTGCCATGTTCTTGCTCCTTGCAGATGAAGGGGGCGGAGACGGCGAAGACCGTTCTCTGAACGCCTTGGGAATAAAGGGGAGAACGAGGTCTCCGGCCGGAAGAAATAAGGCGGAGGGAAGCCCTCCGGATTCTATCGTTCAAAGTAGGTGTAGCCGCGCAGGCCGTCTTCGAAGGCCTGCATGAGCTGATAGCGCTGGGCGGGCGTGATGCGGTTTTCGCGCACGGCCCTTTCCGCGGACTTGCGTATGCCCACGAGCACGCGGTGCGGGTCGTATTCCACGTAGGCGAGGATGTCGGAGACGGAGTCGCCGTCGAGTTCGCGCACGAAGTCGTAGCTGCCGTCTTCCTGAATGCGCACGGATACCACGTTGGTGTCGCCGAGCAGGTTGTGCAGGTCGCCCAGCGTTTCCTGATAGGCGCCCACGAGGAAGGTGCCGAGATAGTATTCCTCGCCTTCCTTGAGAGGATGCAGCTCCAGCGTGGTCTTGAGGCCCTGCGGATCGATGAAGTGCGAGATGCGGCCGTCGCTGTCGCAGGTGAGGTCGGAGAGTATGCCCTGCCTTTCGGGGAATTCGTTAAGGCGGTGTATGGGCATGACCGGGAAAAGCTGATCTATGGCCCAGCTGTCGGGCAGCGACTGGAACACGCTGAAGTTGCAGTAGTAGATGTCCGCCAGCATGGAGTCGATTTCGTTGAGCTCCTTGGGGATGTACTTCACGCGGTTCTTCTCTTCGGAGAGCACGCGCATGATGGCCCAGAAGAAGCGCTCGGCAAGCGTCCTCTGACGCAGCGTGACGCGGCCGGTGATGAAGAGCTGACGCATTTCATCATAATAGTAGATGGCGTCGTTGTAGGTTTCCTGCAGGTTGCGGGGATTGATGTTCTGAAGGGTTTCCCGCAGGTTGCGCACGGGTTCGGGAGCGTCTTCGGGAAGCTCTTCGGGGAGGCTTCCCACTTCGATGAGGCTCACGTCGAGCACGTTGAAGAGCAGGATGGAGTAATAGGCCACCGTGGCGCGTCCGGACTCCGTGATGATGTGCGGATGCGCGATGCCCTGCTCGTCGAGGATGGTCATGACGGCTTCCACCACGTCGGTGCAGTATTCCATCATGGTGTAGTTGCGGGAGCTCACGTAGTTGGTGTGCGATCCGTCGTAGTCCACGGCAAGGCCGCCGCCGAGGTCGAGGTAGCCCATGGCCGCGCCTTCCTGCACGAGGCTTGCGTAAATGCGCGTGGCCTCCATGACCGCGGCGCGGATGTCGCGGATGTTCGGCACCTGCGAGCCGAGGTGATAGTGCATGAGCTTGAAGGTGTCGAGCATGTCGTGTTCCTTGAGTATGTCCACGACATCCACGATCTGCGCCGAGGTGAGACCGAAGGCGGAACGCTCGCCGCCCGATTCCGACCAGTGGCCGCTGGCCTTGGTGCTGAGCTTCACGCGCACGCCTATCTGCGGACGGATGTTCAGACGTTTGGCTTCTTCGAGAATGACCTCGAGTTCACCCGGCATTTCCAGCACGAAAATGACGTTGAATCCCATGCTGAGCGCGTGCAGACCGAGATCGATGAATTCCTCGTCCTTGTAGCCGTTGCAGATGAGGCAGGCTTCCCGGCTTTTGAGCTGGCTTATGGCCGCGATGAGCTCGGCCTTGGAGCCCACTTCGAGGCCGTGATGGTAGGCCGCGCCGTACTGGGCTATCTTTTCCACGACCTGCTGCTGCTGATTCACCTTGATGGGAAACACGCCGCGGTATTCGCCCTTGTAGCCGAGTTCGCTGATGGCGGCGCGGAAGGTCTGATGCAGAAGGGATATCTGGGAGTCCAGAATGTTCTCGATGCGGAGCAGCACGGGCAGATCGTAGCCGCGCGCCTTGAGCTCGCGGATGATTTCCAGGACGCTGACTTCCGGGCCTCCGTCGCGACCGAAGGGACGGATGACCACCTCGCCGCTCGGAGAGATGTCAAAGTATCCTGAGCTCCAGTTGCGGATGCCGTACAGGTCGACGGAATCTTCCACAGTCCATTTCTGCATAGATTTCTTTCTGGCCAACGATCCTGACTCCTTATGGGGATGGAAAAAGACGGGCCGTGCGGCCCGAGGTTGCCCTTTTTTTTGCTCAAGGGCATGATGAGGACGGGTACTTCTTCCTTAGAGAGACCCCCCCCCTTTGTCAAGGACTATCCTCGGAAAGGGGCCCTCTGTAACAAGATTTTCATACTCGGCGTTTTTTCGGGAGAGCGGGCTTTGGCTTCATCACCGCGCTGGATCATGCACATGGACATGGACGCTTTTTTCGCGTCCATAGAGCAGCTCGACAACCCCTCGCTGCGCGGCCGTCCCGTGGTGGTGGGCGGCGAGCATCGCGGCGTGGTGAGCACCTGTTCCTACGAGGCGCGCCGCTTCGGCGTGCGCTCGGCCATGCCCATTGCCGAAGCGAAGAGGCGCTGTCCGCAGGCCGTCTACATAAGGCCGAGAATGCGTCGTTATGTGGAAGTGTCCGCACTGGTGCGGAGGACGCTCTCGAATTTTTCTCCGAAGGTGGAGATGGCCTCCGTGGACGAGGCCTATCTCGACGCCACGGGCCTTGAGCGGCTGTTCGGCCCCGTGGACGCCATGGGCCGCGCCCTCAAGGCCGCCGTGAGGGACGCCACGGGCGGCCTGACCTGTTCCGTGGGCATCGCGCCGGTGAAGTTTCTGGCCAAGATAGCGTCGGAGCAGCGCAAGCCCGACGGGCTGTTCATGCTTGAGAGGGAACAGGTGCCCGCCTTTCTTTCGTCTCTTCCCGTGACCGCGGTGCCGGGCGTGGGACGGCGTTTTGCCGAGGAGCTCGCCCGGATAGGGGTGAAAAGCTGCGGCGATGTGTCGCGCTACGGCGAGGCGTTCTGGCATGGTCGCTACGGCAAGGCCGGAGTCCTGCTCTGGGAAAGGGCGCACGGCGAAGATCCGCGGGAGGTGGTGCCGTGGTCGCCGCCCAAGTCGGAGAGCGCGGAAGTGACGCTGGATGAGGACACCCGGGACAGGGAGTTTTTAAAAACCTGGATCCTGCGTCACGCCGAGAGGGTGGGAGCCTCCCTGCGCGGACAGGGGCTTGCCGGACGCACGGTGACGCTCAAGATCAAGTACGCCGACTTTCATCAGATCACGAGGCAGGTCACGCTGGATCACAGAATATGCAGCACCGAAAGCATCTATGAAACGGCCTGCGCCGTTTTCGATGCTCTGGAGCTTGCGGACAGGGTGCGTCTTATCGGGGTGGGCGTGTCGGGCTTCGAGGCCGGAGGGCCCGTGCAGCTTTCGCTTCTGTCAGCCGGGAAGCCGGAAAAGGACGAGGGCAGGCGGGACAGGCTTGATTCTGCCGTGGACGCGCTGCGTTCCCGCTACGGCACAAACGCCGTCATGCGCGGCCGTCTGTTCGAGCCCAGGGACGAGGCCGACCGGAAAAGCGCCGGGGAGCAGATCGATCGGGCCGAGGCGCACCGCATCCGCGAAAGGCGCTGACGGAGGCATCCGTCGGGACGCCTGGGAGAAAAGTCCGGCCGGAGCGCAAGGGATGAGGCTCCGCATCCGGACGGCTTCTTCCTCTGCCGGAAACGCATGGTCGAAGGAAGAAGAACGCGGGCTGTCCTGAGATTTCCGGGGCCGTTTTTCCCGTGGTCTGTCCGGCGATGTTCCCGAAAAGACGGAAGACTGACGGCGTATGGCGTGGGGCCCTGAATCTGGTCGACGCGCTTTTTTCCTGCGGACAGGCGGTGAAAGGAGTTTTTTGAAGAAACTTCGCTTGCTTATGCGAGTCGATGAGAAGGGGGCGGCGCGGCAGGGGTGAGGGACGGTGATGGGCTGCGTGGGCGGGACGTTCC
>CAJJMX010000083.1 GCA_905192935.1 uncultured Mailhella sp. | reverse complement strand
CGGCTCCGTTTTCCGCCGCCTTGACGGCCGCAAACGTTCCGGCAGGGCCGCCGCCCGCGACCACGACATCGCATTGCAGAGTTTTCATGCATTTCTCCTGATGAGCAAAAAAGCGTTTCCGCTCCAAATCATATGAAAACAGACACTTTCATGACGTTCTCATGCAGCGTACATGACGCGGCCGCTATGCTCAACCATAATTTTTGCCCGGCATGTCTTCACAATGTGCCGAAAAATGTCCCGAAGTCAGTCCATTTTTGAAAAATATTCCACTGCTGTCTGCCGCCTTGCAGAAAAAAAACGGTCATACGGCGCGTTCTTTCTGCATAAGATGCCGGAGTCGAGACGTTTTCGGACCGATTCTCATGCCTGTTCCCGCTCCGCATCGTCCTTCTCTCTCGACAGTCCGTACCGGCGCATTTTGGCATACAGAGCGGAACGGCTGATCTTCAGGATGGCAAGAGCGCCGTACCTGCCGTCTATGCGCCAGTTCGTCCTTCTGAGCGCGGCAAGAAGACACTGCCGCTCCGCCTCCTCAAGAGAAAGCATCCCGCTCCCGGCACGCTCCAACGAAGAAGAGTCTTCTGCGGGATCCGGCACGGCAAAGGGCGTCTGCTCCTCAATATCCTGCTGAAAGTTCAGCGTCTTTCCTCCGCTGAGGATCACCGACTGCTCAATGACGTTGCGCAGCTCGCGGATGTTTCCCGGCCACGGCCAATGCTCCAGCTGACGGCAGCAGGCTTCCGAAAAGTCGCGCACCACATCGCGGCCGTGACGATGGGCGAAATGATGCAGATAGTACCGCGCCAGAGGCAGAATATCCTCACGACGCTCGCGCAGCGGCGGAATCTTCAGGCAGATGACGGCAATGCGGTAATAAAGGTCTGCCCGGAACCGTCCTTTGCGCACGGCCTCGCCCAGGTTGCGGTTGGTGGCCGCCACAAGCCGGAAGTTGATGCTGATGGGCCTAGTCCCGCCCACGCGCAGAAAATTCCTTTCCTGAAGCACACGCAGCAGCTTGGCCTGAACTCTGGGACTCGCCTCCGCCATCTCATCCAGAAAAAGCGTGCCGTTGTCCGCCAGCTCCACCAGACCGAGCTTGCTGTTCATGGCTCCGGTGAAAGCTCCCTTCTCATGACCGAAGAACTCGCTTTCAAAAAGCTCATCCTGAAGACTCGCCATGTTGATGGTGACGAGGCGTCCGCTTCTGCCGCTGCGCTCATGAATGCGCCTTGCCAGCATCTCCTTGCCGACTCCGGATTCTCCGTTGAGCAGCACCGCGGCGTCCGTTCCGGCCGCGTTATCCACATCCACAAGAAAGTTCTGCATCACCGGAGAAACGCATATCATGTCCCGGACATCTTCCCCGGAAGATGCCACATTCTGCCTTCTGCGGTCCATTTCCAGAGCGAGCATGCACGGCCATGTGAGCACTCTCGCTATGTCGCGCAAGAGCGTCTCATCGAGCAGTACGCGCAGCTTTTCCGAAAATCTTCCCGACAGGCACAGCACGCACATCCCGTAGGGACGGCAGTCCAAGGGCAGCCCCACGAACATGCCGCGGCTCCCGGCCATGCCGTCCAGCACGACCGGCTCACCTTCGGCCACGAGTTCCGCAAGTTCCTCCGTGGACGCCGCAGGCACGGGAAAGCTCTCGTCCGTCCAGGACATCCTTTCCAGAAGACGAAGCGCCACGGACGGCTGGGCACGATGATAGAGCCATCCCTCGGACGCGCCGAGCAGCCTGCCGGACTCCGCAAGCATCACCCGGGAGAACTCCTCAAACGACAGCGCGGAAATGCGCGGCGCAAACGTGTCGCGGAATGACTCCACCAGCGTGCGGGCGGAAAGAGCTCCCTCCTCCTGCACCTCCGCGCAGGACGGCGCAAGACGCAAGAGCGCTTCGGGCCAGCACACCGCCTTCAGATACGGATAGGAGCGCCACGCCTCATGGACGAGCAGCTCCGCCTCCGCCCTGTCCTCTTCCAGAAGCAGCGAGGCGAGAAACAGCCGGGACTGATCCGCGCCTATCGTGTTATGAACGGCATCCAGCACGGCTATGCTTTTCCGATAGAACAGCACGGCTTCCGGCCTGTTTCCGCTGCGCTCGAGCATACGTCCCTTCACGCGGAAGGCCACGCCCCGCAGCAGCCGGTTCGGTCCCTCAAGACATCTGGCAAGCTCAAGGTCGAAGCGGTAGCAGGGCAGAGGGGGCAGTCCCTTCTCATGCATCAGCGCAAGCAGTTCCAGAAAGACGCCGTTGAGATAGACGGGCCGCTGATACCCCTCGGCTTCGGCCTTTGCGAGAGCCGGCAGCAGCACCTTGTACGCCGCCGTCACGTTGCCGGAAAACATGTGGTAGAAGGCCAGATGCCGAAGCGTGGTCACCGCGCTTGCGATGTCCGTTTTCCTCGTTATGCCGGTAAGCGCCATGTCGAGCTGCTCTATGGCCTTCTCCCCCTTTCCCATGCGCAGGTACACGAAGGCCAGCTGACTGCGCAGATTGCGCGACAGCGAGGAATCCCGGCTCACGTCCGCCCGGCGCAGTCTGGTGAGAAGCAGTCTGGCCGCGAGGTCGAAATCGCCCCTGTTGGCGGCCGCAAAGCTCCAGTGCCTCGCGTAGAACAGTTCGACATACCGGCGTCTCTGGATACGCATCTGCCGGCTGGCTCTGGAAAAAAGACTCATGGCCTGCTCATAGTCGCCTTCCAGAAACGCAAAAATGCCCAGATACGGCACGGCGCTTTCCACGAGCACCGGGTCCTTCATGGTGTCGAAAGCACTCTTGCCCCGGGTCATGACCGCATGAAAGTGCGGATTGTTGTGCTCGGGAATGTTGCAGACGTTGAGCGAACCTATCAGAAGATCGGCCAGCGCGATTTCTCCCGCGTCTCCAAGGGCAAGCGCCCTTTCCCTCACCTGAAAGAAAAAACGGGGAAGCCCGGCAATGAACACGCCGGAGCAGACGATGAGCAGATGCAGTTCCCGGCACAGCGCCAGAAAACGCTTCATGTCCTGCGGCGTCTCTGGAGAAAAACGACGCAGACGCTCCAGAACGAACAGGAGCATGGCCCGCACGTCATCCGGCGCAAACGTCTGGATCCTCTCCTCGCCCAGGGCAAGCAGCGTTTCCAGAGCCCCCAGCTCTTCGCCCCGGACCATGCCGAGCAGGAAACGCTCAAAGGGCCCGTTTCCCGAAAGCTTCTTCAGAACCTCCACGGCGGCGCCGTGCCGCTCCAGAAGTTCCCCGAGGGCCGCCGGGCCGCCCGTCTCCTTTTCCGAAAAGGATATCCGCGAAGGGAACGTCCTGCCCGAAAGCCCGGTCAGAAGCTCACGCCGGAACCCGGCTCCGAAAAGCTCCCGCAAAAAATCCATGACGTCCTCTCTGTCCGTCCATGCCGCACGATCTTCCATGCTCTCTCTCCTTCTCCTGTCCGCTCAGGCCCGGCGTATTTCGGAAAACAGACACAGCGTAACTGTATTTTTTACGCACAGCAAGAAACATTTCTGTCTGTTTTACGTACAATAAACTTCTGTCCATCTTGTCAGAGATTTTTACAACCATAATAAAAATAACAAGTTATAATCATGGCACGCTTCTTGCTTATAAAAAGGACAAAAACTTCAAGCAACCAACCCTTTCGTCATTGCCAGCGCAAGGAGCTTCCATGATCCAAAGCATCGACCCCGCAACCTGTACCGGATGCGGTACCTGCACAAAAACCTGCCCGCTCGACGTTTTCCGTCTCGACACGCAACAGGAGGAAATCTCCCCCTGCATGGCGGCCTGTCCCGCCGGCGTGGACATACGCAGAAACAACTATCTCATCCAGCAGGGACGTCTGGACGAGGCGGCGGAAAATTTCCTGAACTACAATCCCTTCCCCGGCATCACGGGACGCGTATGCTTCCATCCCTGCGAATCGAAGTGTTCCCGCGCCAAAGTGGACGAGGCCGTCAACATCAACGCCGTGGAACATGTGCTCGGAAACCGCGTCATGGCCCTTCCCCCGGAGGAAGTCCCCAGACGGCATATCGCCAAGGTCGCCGTAGTCGGCTCCGGTCCCGCCGGACTTTCCTGCGCCTGGTATCTGGCCAGGATGGGATATCCCGTCACGGTGTTCGAGGCAAAGCCCTTCCCCGGCGGCATGCTGCGCTACGGCATTCCCGCCTATCGCCTGCCCGATGAAGTCATCACCGCTCATGTAGAGCGTCTGGAAAAACTCGGCGTCACCTTCTGCTGCAACACTCTCGTGGGCAAAGACGCCGACATCAGCATCAGCGATCTGAAAAAACGCGGCTTTACGGCCATCATGCTCGCTCCGGGAGCGAGTGCGGCGAAAAAGGTGGACATCGAGGGCGTTGAGGCCGAAGGCGTGCACTGGGGCCTCGATTTTCTCTGCGCCTGCCGCGGCGATGAAAAGCCCGAAATCTCCGGCGACGTGGTGGTCATCGGCGGCGGCGACGTGGCCGTGGATGCAGCCATCACGGCAAAGCGCCTCGGCGCCTCCCGCGTGTACATGGCCTGTCTCGAATCCCGCGACACCATGCCCGCCTATCCTCACAACCAGAAGGACGCCGAAAACGAGGGCGTGGAATTCCACTGCGGTTTCGGCCCGGCCCGCATACTCACGGAAGACGGACACGTGTCCGGCGTGGAACTTCATGCCTGCACTTCCCTGAAGGACGAAACCGGCCGCTTCAACCCGCAGTTCGACACGTCCTCCACGCTGCATCTGGCCGCCTCTCATATCATTTTCGCCATCGGCCAGAAGTCCGAACTGGACGGCTTTGCCGCAGACGTCACGGTGGAACGCGGACGCATCGTCACACAGGACGTGACCTTCGCCACTTCCGAGTGGGGCATCTTTGCCGCAGGCGATGCGGCCACAGGTCCCGCCTCCGTGATCGCCGCCATTGCCGGCGGCAGGGAGTGCGCCACTTCCATCGACCGCATGCTGAAGGGTGCGGACATCACCGGCGAAAGAGGCAGAAAGCGTCCCACTGTGCCGGAAGACAAGCTTCCCGGCGAAGGCATACGTCACGAGCCCAGGCATGAACGCACCATCCTGCCCGTGGATCCGGAACATCCCTTTGCGGAAAGCGCCCAGCCTCTGGACATGGAAGCCTGCTTTGCCGAGGCTCTGCGCTGCATGACCTGCGGCAGCAAATCCCGCATCACCTACACCGACGACTGCATGACCTGCTTCAACTGCGAGCTCAACTGCCCCTCCGGCGCCATATTCGTTCACCCCTTTAAAGAACGCTTCGCCAGAACCCTTGACCAGATTGAAGTCGCCAAGAGCTGACCCCGGAGGACATCATGAAAAAGAACAGCGGATACGAATATACGACAGACCTTCTCGTCATAGGCTGCGGCTTCAGCGGCATGTGGGCCGCCATGCGGGCCAAGGACTTTCTTGACGACGTGCTCGTGGTGGACAAGGGACCCCGCGACTGGGGCGGTCTCGGCGGACTTTCCGGCGGCGACATGATCGTGAAGCAGCCCGACATGAACCTCGACGATCTGCTCGACGATCTCGTGTACTATTACGACGGTCTTGCCGATCAGCGCATCCTCGGACAGATCCTCACCCAGTCCTATGAACGCTTCATGGACTTCGAGAACTGGGGCCACAAGTTCGTGCGCAACGACAAGGGCGAACTGTGCTTCATCCCCCAGCGCGCCCTCGACCACATGCGCTATTACTACTATCACCCCTACGGCATGGGCGGCATCGAAAAGGCCCGTCTGCTCAAGCAGGAATGCGAAAAGCGCGGCGTGCGCCGCCTCGGCCGCACCGTCATCACCGACATCGTCACCGACGGGGAGCGCGTGACCGGCGCCGTGGGCTTCCATTCCCAGAGCGGCGTTCCGGTGTTCATCAAGGCGCGGGCCGTGCTGCTTGCCACCAACACCGGCGGCTGGAAACCCTCCTATCATCAGAACACCCCGGCCAGCGAAGGCGTGAGCATCGCCTGGAACGCGGGCTGCGCCATGCGCAACTTCGAATTCTGGAAGGTGTGGAACGTGCCCGTCGACTTCGCCTGGGAAGGTCAGACCGGTCTTCTGCCCAAGGGCGCGCGCTTTCTCAACAACAAGGGAGAGGACTTCATGCGCAAGTACTCGCCCAAGTTCGGCGCCAAGGCCGACCCCCACTACAACACGCGCGGCATGGTGTGCGAAGTGCGCGCCGGAAACGGCCCCATCGTGTTCGACTGCAGTCAGATGAAGCCCGAAGACGTGGAGACCATGCGTCCCCGCGCCGGATGGATGGGCCTCAACGACAAGAAGCTGCGCGCCATGGGCATAGACTTCTTTGCCCAGAAGCTCCAGTGGATGCCTCAGGTGCGCCACACCTACGGCGGCATCGTGGCCGATCTCGACGGCTCCACGGCCGTGAAGGGCCTCTACGCCGCAGGACTTGCCCGCAACCCCGATCCCGGCGTGTACATGGGCGGATGGGCCACCTGCATCACCGCCACCACGGGCTATTCCGCAGGCGAGGCGGCCGCGCACTTCGTGCAGGGCCACGACGCCGTGCCCTTCGACCGCTCTCTGGCCGAAGAGAAGCTGAACGGCCTGCTCAAGTATCTCGGCAGAGACGGCATCGCCCCCAAGGACGTCATCGACGACATGCGCACCGTCATGAGCGCCCCGGACATCGCCCTCATGAAGACCGGTCAGGGCCTCACCCGCGGCCTCGACCGCGTGGCCGAAGTGCGCGAGGAGTTCGCGCCCCGCATGGGTGCGCGCGACGCCCACGAGCTTGCCAAGCTCTTTGAGGCACAGTCCACCATACTTCTCACGGATCTCAGCCTCACCGCGGCCCTCACCCGCAAGGAATCCCGCGCCGGACACTTCCGCGAAGACTCCCCCGAGCGCGACGATGCGCACTGGCTCAAGTGGATAGAGCAGAAGCAGGTGGACGGCAGACGCGAACTGCACACCGTGCCCGTGCCCGTCGATGACTATCCGATCAAGCCCTACCGCTACTACATGGACAACTTCACTTGGCCTGAACACCGGCATGCAGGCTAGTTCCGCCCGCAGCGGAACCATCCCGGCGCGGCCGTCCCCCGGCGGCCGCGCCACTTTCCTGTCCTCCCGCGTGAAAAATATCCCATCTCCTCGAGGAAAAG
>CAJJMX010000082.1 GCA_905192935.1 uncultured Mailhella sp. | reverse complement strand
CGGGAACCCCCAGCCTAGCTGGGGGTTTTCTTTTAACCAAAAAAGCCCCGGTAACCCGGGGCCTTCATGACAATATCTGCGTCCGACGAAAATCGTCAGCGCCTGTCGGCTATTTCATCCGGTCCGAGCACGCGGATGCCTCTTTGCTGCATCACCTTCACGGCCTCCTCCGTTCTGTCGAAGCGGAAGATGATCGTGGCGCGCGTGGATTCACGCTGCGTGTAGGCATAGAGATATTCCACATTGATGCCGTGCTCGGAAAGCACGCGAAGCACACGGCCGAGACCGCCCGGCGTATCCTCCACATCCACGGCCACCACGGGCGTGCTGCCCACGGTGAATCCGGCTGCGGCAAGCGCGCTCTTCGCCTTGTGCGTGTCGTCGGCCATGAGGCGCAGCACGCCGAAATCCGTCGTATCCGAAAGAGACAGGGCACGGATATTGATACCGGCATCTTCCAGCACACG
The DNA here is from genome assembly GCA_905192935.1 of uncultured Mailhella sp. Taxonomy (GTDB): domain Bacteria; phylum Desulfobacterota; class Desulfovibrionia; order Desulfovibrionales; family Desulfovibrionaceae; genus Mailhella. Next base: position 6,728 of record CAJJMX010000082.1, on the reverse strand, counting down.
GGTCACGTCGCCGAGCTGACCCGACCTGTTTTCCACAAAAACGGAAATCTGTTCGACCGTCATGATGATTCCCGGCAGGAACTTACGCCTTTTTGTCTTCGTCGTCGGTCTTGGCCTGATCCTTCTTGGGCGTGATGTCTATTTCATCAGGCTCCGATGCGGCCTGACGGAAATTGCGGATGGCGCGACCGAGGCCGCCGCCGATTTCCGGCAGACGCTTCGCGCCGAATATGACCAGCACGAGCACAAGAATGATGAGAAGTTCCTGCATTCCTATACCAAACATGGCAAACCTCCGGGGTCTTTCTCTCCAAGTTCGTCCATATCCTATACGGGAGGGACAGGGCAAAGGTCAAGCTCCGTCCGCAGCCCGGAGCAAAGTCGGAAGCGTCGCTCTTTTCCCGATTGCCTGAACGGGCGTCTCGCCTTATAGTCCGGGCAGGAGCGAACATCATGAACACCACCCGCTATCTTGCACTCCCGCGGCTTCATGCCGAACTTCTCCCGCATATCGAGGGCTGCCGCACCCTGTGGCCCGGCCTGCCCGGACGGCCGGAATCGGCCTGGGCCCCGGTCCTGCCATGGTCTCCGTCCATGGCCGCCGCATGTCTGGCCGACTATGAACGAGTCTGCCGCGACGGCGCAAGCGGCTCTCCCGTGCTCACCCTCGGCGCGGAAAGCGCGCCGGCCGATCTTTCCGAGGCCGAAAGACGGGCACTTCGCGAAATGACCGGTCTTCCGGCAGAAGAGCCGCAGCAGCCTCTGCGCCAGAACGCCCAGCAGGTGCTCCTGCTCATCTGGCTTCAGGAAAAGCAGGCCCTGGAAATGGCCGCTCTGGAACAGAAAATAGGCAATTCGCGCCGCGCGCTCTCCGGCCTCATTTCCGGCGTCGACCGCAGCGCCGCAGATCTGCGCCTGCCGGGCGAAAACGAGCTGCCCGACTGGAAAAGGACCCTTTCCGCAGCTCTGGTCTTTCTGCCCGACCTTCCGGAAGACGTGGCCGTCGTGATCACGAGCCCCTCCATGGCCGCCGCCGTTGCAGAAATCGGAACGCCGCAAGAACACGACGCGCCCGCCCGTCATCACGCCGTGTCCGTCAGGGTCTCCGAACTTGCCGCCCTGTGCGGCCGCACCTCCGAGGACAGGCTCAGACGAGGTCTGCCCGACGAGATCTGGCAACGCCCCCTCACCCTCTGCCTGCCCGACAACATCTTCTGATCGCCATGTCACACCTTTCCGCTTCCGCTCTTGCCGCCTGGTTTTCCGAAACCTTTCACGGCCTTCCTTCAGGCGTCATCTTCGACTGCGACGGCGTGGTCATCGACTCGCGCGCAGCCAACATAGCCTATTACAACTACCTGCGCGAATATATAGGTCTGCCCGTGCTCACCCGCGAACAGGAGGACTTCGTGCAGGCGGCCACCGTGAATCAGGCCATGGACGCCATTTTCCCGAAGCCCCTTCAGCCGCTTCTGCGCGATGCGGCCCAAAAAATATCCTATGTACGGGACATCATGCCGCACATAGGCTGCTATCCGGGCCTGCACGACGTGCTCGACTTCTGCCGTGCGTCGGGCCTGCGCCTGGCCATGAACACCAACCGCACCGACGGCATGGACACGCTGCTCGACAACTGCCGTCTGCGCGGCTACTTCGATCCCATCGTTCTGGCCAGTCATGTCCCGCATCCCAAACCGGCTCCGGACGGCGCTCTTTTCATACTCAAAAGCTGGGAAATCCCGCACGAAAAGGCTCTTTTCATAGGCGACAGCGCTTCCGACAAGGGGGCGGCGCAGGGAGCCTCCATTCCTTTCCTCGCGTTCCAGACCGACGGTCTTGCTCCTCAAAGCGTGGCTGATTTCAGCACGTTGCTGCGCGCCATGACGATGTGTGAACGATAACGCTCCCCCGCTTTACAACGGAACCTTTATAGTTTACACAACGGAAATTCAATCGGCACGGCACAGCCTGCCAGGAGGAACCTTGACCCCTGAAGATCTGGAATACTTCCGCAATCTTCTCAACCAGATGCTCGTCGAGGCTCAGCGCAACGGCGATTCCACTCTGGAAGAAATGACGGACAACCATTCATCCTACGCCGATCCTTCCGACCGCGCCACCGCCGAGTCGGATCGCTCCTTCACTCTGCGCATACGCGACCGTGAGCGCAAGCTCATCACCAAGATTCAGGACGCTCTCAAGCGCATGGACGACGGAGAATACGGCATCTGCGAAGAATGCGGTGAAGACATAAGCCTTGCCCGACTCAAGGCACGTCCCGTGACCACGCTCTGCGTTTCCTGCAAAGCCCGTCAGGAAGAAGGCGAAAAGATTCAGGGCAGCTGATCCGGGTCCGCACCATGGACGCCCACCTTTTCCGCCGTTTCTGCGACGCGCTTGTTCCCCGCATCATGGGGGCCCGCATGGAAAAAATCCACGCGCCCGGCCCCGGTGTCACGGTCTTTGCCCTGTACGGAGGCGAAGGGCGCGAGAAAAAACGCTACCTTGTGCTGAAGGCCGACCGCAAGTCGCCGCTGCTTTTTTCCGCCGACCACCGCATTCCGGTCAACGCCCAGCCCCCGGCCTTCGTCATGCGCCTGCGCAAGCACGCGTCCGGTCGCCGCATCACGCGCGCCGTCTGTCAGTGGACGGAACGCCGTCTTTTTTTCGGCCTTTCCGGCGACGTGACCGAATGGCTCTGTCTCGACCTTCGCGAAGGCCCGTCCCTCTCCTTTGAGGAACCTGCTGCCGAAAGCGGTCCGCTCTGGCCGGAACACGGCGTCTCCGCCCTTTCTCCCGAAAGCTGGAAGACCTGGCAGGTGCTCACTCCCGCGCTTCGCCGCACGCTTATCCATCTCGATCCCCTGGACGCGGACGCTCTTCTCATGGATCTCGAAGCCGGAGGCGGCGACGTTTTTCTCTATGAAAACGACCGCGGCCGCTGTGAAGTTTCCGCATGGCCCCTTCCCGGAGAGCAGCTTGCCGCCATGGGCGGGACCTGGAAGGAAACCGTGTTCGAAGACCCCGTGGCCGCGCTTGTCCGGGCCGGAGAAACTATCGTGTACGGCGACATGGCCGAACACGCGAGACAGGAGGCGGCCAGGCCCTTTTCCGCCGAGGCCTCAAGGCTCGGCAAGCTTCTTGCCAAGCTCGACGGCGAGGAAAAACGCCTTTCCGCCATGCGCGACAGACAGAAGGACGCCCTTCTGCTGCAAAGTCAGCTCTATTTGTTCCGGCAGGACGACAAGCTCGGCTCCGTCACGCTGGACGGACCGGACGGCCCCGTCACGCTGGCGCTCGACAAGAAGCTCACCGTCCGCGAAAACATGGCCGCCCTGTTCCATCAGGCCGGACGCGGAAAACGCGGTCTTGCCCACCTTGAAAGGCGACGCGCCGAAGTGCGCGCCCAGAAGGAAGAGGCCGAAGCCTCCATGCTCCGCATGCTTGCTTCCGTGAGCGGCGCCGGTCCCTTGTCCGCGGCAAAAGAAAAGAAGCGGGAGGCAAAGACGGCCTCCCTGCCGTCCGGCCTGCCCAAACAGGTGCAGGCCTTCCGCAGCAGCGACGGCTTTCTCATGCTGCGCGGACGCGACACCCGCGGCAACGCCCTCGCGCTCAAGCTCGCCGCTCCCCACGACTACTGGCTGCATACCGCCGACGGCCCGAGTGCCCACGTCATCATCCGGCGCGACCACGCGGGACAGGAAGTGCCCGAGCGCACCCTGCATGAGGCGGGCATGCTCGCGGCGCTCAAAAGCTGGCAGAAGGACGCGGAAAGCGCCTCCATCCAGTATTCTCTGGCAAAATACATCCATCCCATGAAAAACGCCGCTCCCGGCATGGTGCGCATCGACAAGAGCGAAGGCGCCTTCCGCGTCAGGCTCGAGCACGACCTCGAAGAGCGGCTGGAGAAGAACTGACGGCCCGCAGGGCGAAGGAGACCTTCATGTACGACAACAGGCAGCGCTTCGAGGCGCGGGCTTTTCTCCTTCTTCTCGCGGCCTCTTCCGTACTGTTCGGCTGGCTGCTTCTGCCCTTCTTCGACGTGCTGTTCTGGTCGGTGGTCATTGCCGTGCTGTTTGCGCCGGTCAATGTCCGGCTGCGCGACGGCCGCGGCTTCTCGCCCAATCTCTCCGCGCTGCTCACCGTGCTTTTCTGCCTTGTCATCATCATTCTGCCGCTCTCCTGGCTGCTGTATTCCTGCGTGGCCGAAGGCGTGGCCCTGTACGACAGACTGGCCGCCGGGAGCACTTCACTCATCGAGGCCGTGGACCGGCTGCGCGAACACTTCCCCGAGGCGCAGAACTGGCTGGCAAGCTACGGCTACACCCCCGAACAGATAAAGGCCGCACTCAGCAAGACGGCGCTGTCCCTGGGCAGTCTCGTGGCCAAGAACACCGTGGCCATAGGCGGCAGCGCGGCGCATCTTGTCACCAACCTTGCGCTGGTGCTCTACATCTCCTTCTTCCTCGTGCGCGACGGCGGCCGCATACGGGACGTGATGATACGCGCCCTGCCCTTCGGAGATCACCGGGAGGAGCGGCTGTTCCGCAAGTTTGCGGGCGTCATGCGCGCCACGGTGAAGGGAAGCCTTCTCGTGGCCATGGCGCAGGGCGCGCTCGGCGGCATCATGTTCTGGATCCTCGACATCCGCGCCGCCGTGTTCTGGGGCGTGGTCATGACCGTGCTCTCCCTCATTCCCGTGGTGGGCTCGGCCCTCGTGTGGCTGCCTACGGCGCTGTATCTCATCGCCACCGGCCAGTACTGGCAGGGCGCGCTGCTCATGGCCTACGGCGGCTGCGTCATAGGCCTTGCCGACAACATCCTGCGGCCCGTTCTCGTGGGCAGAGACACCAAGCTGCCCGACTTTCTCGTGCTGCTCTCCACTCTCGGCGGCTTCATCATGTTCGGCATGGACGGCTTCGTTTCCGGGCCCATGCTGGCCGTGTTCTTCGTCACCGTGTGGCAGATATTCATGGAAGAGTGCGAAGAAGGCTTCTGTCCGACGGAAAAAACGCAGACGGACGAGTCCGGACGGTAAGCCCCTCCCGGCAAAACGCAAAAAGCCTTTTTCTGCCTCTGCCGCGCTCTTCGCACGGGCGTCATCCGCCCATCCGTTTGTCCGTCCCTTCAGAGGGTCTCTTCCTTCAGCCATGCGACCAGACCGGCCATGGCCTGCCTTGCCGCCTGCACGCGCACCTCGTCGCGGTTTCCCTCAAAATGAAACACCTTCGCCCGAGTCCTTCCGCGCAGCGCCCAGCCTATCCATACCGTGCCCACGGGCTTTTGCACCGTGCCGCCTCCGGGCCCGGCCACACCGCTCGTGGCCATGGCAGCCTCAGCTCCCGCGGCAAGACAGGCCCCGAGCGCCATGGAACGCACCACGGGTTCACTGACCGCGCCTTCCGAGGCGAGATCCTCCCTGCGCACGCCGAGAAGTCCCATCTTCACTTCGTTGGCGTAGGATATCACGCCGCCTGTGTACCAGTCCGAAGAACCCGGTCTTGCCGTAAGCATGGCGCCGATCAGTCCTCCCGTGCAGGACTCGGCCGTGGCGCACTTCATGTGCCGCGCAAGAAGAAGCGCGGCAAGCTCCTCCACAAGAACATCATTTTCGTCCAGCATGACTCCTCCTCTCGTCCAAAGTACGGCGCCGGGAATCGCCGGAGCCGGGATTGCCCGGAAACGACGACGCCATCAGATCCTGAAAAGCCTGTCCTTTCGCCGTTTCCTGTTCGGAAGATATGATAAAATATCTGTTGTTTCAATATGTTGTCAAAATAAAGTCATAACGCTCCCGTCATGACCGCTCCCGAGGGCAGGCCGAAGGTCCCTTTCCGTGCCGCCCGCAGAACGATGAAACGCCAATCTCCGGAAACGCCGGTCCTTCTCAGCAGGCGCGGACGGACGGGCAGGACGCGGCATACGCCGCTCCCGCCTGCGCCGCTCCCCAGAGGCCCGCCTGCGGATGCGCGTTCAGCCACACCGGCACGCCCTCGAGAAACGCCTTCTGATTGCCCCGCGCACGAAGAAACTCGCGGGCGAATTCCGGATGATGCACAAGAGCCGGGGTCCTTCCCGCCACGCCGCCGGTCAGGACCACGGCCTGAGGCAGAAGGGCCAGCGCGGCCGTGCGGCAGAACCGGCCGTAAAAACGCGCAAAAAGACGGCAGCATTCGGAGTCGGCAAAGCCCTCCTCCCGCGTAAAGATCGCAGGATCGCCCTTCCTTCCGCCGAGGTATTCATGCAGCAGCGCAAGGCCCGAGCCGGAAAGCACGAACTCCGCCGTCACCTCTCCGCCGTCATGCCGGGCGGACAGAAAGGACGAAAAATCCAGTTCGTCCCTCCCCTCGAAGGGAAAGGCCATGTGCCCGGCCTCGGAAGGCAGCACGAAGGGATGAGCGCCGCAGGGCAAGAGCCACGCGGCCCCGAGCCCCGTTCCCGCGCCCGTCACGACCACGGGCGACGGATTTCCCCGAAGACCGGAAAGAGCGTCTAGGCCTTCCCCCGTCGCCTGTTCCGTGGAAAATCGTCCGGGAACGACCAGCCCGGCCTTTCTCATGACCGGCGAAAGACAGGCCCAGGCCTGAGCCTCAAAATCGTTCATGATGAGACAGCGGGCATGAGGAAAAATCTCCCTTGCCGGCCCCTCCTCCACCACGAAATCCGCGTTGGTCCAGCCTTCATAAAGTTCACATCACCGTCATATGAAAGCAGATCCGTATGATAAA
>CAJJMX010000081.1 GCA_905192935.1 uncultured Mailhella sp. | reverse complement strand
GTGTCCGGCGGCTGCGTATTCGTGCGCTTTCCCCTGAGAATGCAGTGGAACAGCCCGAAGGCCACCTATGTCATGATGCTGTGCATGAAGGGCATGTTCGTGAGCATAAGCTCGCCGCAGATCCAGCTCCTCGATCGCGCGCTCTCGCGTCTTGAGAACGGAAGCGAGCTTTCCGAACCTTCAAGTCAGGCACTTCTGCTCTTCATCATGGATGCCTGCACGGACATGAGCACACGCCAGTACATGACCGCCCGCGCCGCCGTGGAGGCTCTGGCCGACAGAATATACGACGAGCCGGACAACATCGGACAGGACGAGCTCATTGCCATACGCCGCTGCGTGGGGCGACTCTACTCCCAGTTCGAGGATCAGCTCTACTGCATGAGCGTGCTCCAGAGCCTTCAGACGCAGAGCGTGCCCTTCAGTCATCTGAAGGCGGAACTTCGGGACGTGATGGACAGCCAAAATCATCTGGTACGCAGTCAGGACCAGCTGGAGATCCGTCTGCGGGATCTGCACAACGACTGCCTGCTCCATGCCCAGCGCAAGACCGACTACCGACTGCGCGTGCTCACCGTGCTCACCTCTCTCTGCATGCCTCTCAGCGTGATTGCAGGCATCTACGGCATGAACTTCCGCTTCATGCCGGAGCTCGAATGGAAGTACGGCTACTTCGTGGTGCTCGGCGTCATGGGGGTCATCACGGCGGCCCTGCTGGCGTTCTTCTTCCGCCGGGGCTGGTTCAAGTGACGGGTCCAACCCTCTTCCGCGACGCTTCTTCCCGAGACAGACATAAAAAAATCCGGGACTTGACAGCTCTTCCTTTCAAAGGCACCCTTGACACATTCCGCACACGCTACTTTCCTTCATTCCGCGCGCCGCTTCTTTTCTGACGCTTCGCGACGCCGACAGGAGCCTTTCATGCATCCATGTCTTCGCGCTATCGCTTTCTTCTTCTGTGCCGGTCTTACGGCCTCCGCCCTTTGTGCCTGTCAGCCCAGAGCAGGAGCCGATCTTCTTCCCGCTCCGCAAACACAGCCTTCCGCAACTTCGACAGCCGACATGCTGCCCGGCCCCGGTTCTCCTTCGCCCCTGTACCGGGCCAATCTCTGCCCGACACTCATGTCTCTGGGTGAAGACGTGGCCGATGCCGCACGCGAGCACATAGGCGTGCGCTACAGAAGCGGCGGCGCCTCGCCCTCGGCAGGCTTCGACTGCTCCGGGTTCGTGTACTGGGTCTTTTCGAAACAGGGCGTTTCCGTGCCCCGCGACTCCGTGCGCCAGTCCCGCGCAGGTCAGGAAGTGGCCAAGGCCGATCTTCTTCCCGGCGACATCCTCATATTCCGCATCGCGAACACGCCCAACGGCAGACATTCCGCCATCTATCTCGGCGACGGACGTTTCATCCACAGCCCTTCGGCAGGCTCCCGCGTACGCATAGAAAATCTGGAAGCCGACTACTGGAAGCGCCACTACATGACGGCAAGACGCGTGCTCGAAGAACCGCCCTGCGATCTCGACATCTACGGCAATCCCGAACTTGCCGACACGCAGGCTCTGCTCGACGAAATAGGCATCGGGAAAAAGTAGTCCCGCAAGGATGCTCTCTTCGCTCCTTCGCGGCAGAGCGCACGGCATCCCGGACAAGCATGAAAAAGCCGGTCATGTTCTGGCGAGGTCCGCCTGAAAACGCCTCTCCGAAAACTTCCGGTCCGCGCCTTCCGGAGCACCCTTTTCGTGCGGCCTCCCGCCGATGCCTTCCGCGCTCGAAACGCTCCCCTTCAGTCAGATATCAAAAGGCCCCTTCCGAAGAAGGGGCCTTTTCCTGTTCATGTCTTTTCCGCCGGACTACATTTCCGGAGGAAGCTCGTTGAGCTGGGCCTGCGAGAACACGGGGCCGTCAAGGCACACGTACTTGCCGCCGAGGTTGCAGCGGCCGCAAATGCCTATGCCGCACTTCATGCGGCGTTCAAGTGTGGTGATGATGTTCTCATCCTTGAAGCCCATTTCGCGGAACGCCGCCAGCGTGAACTTGATCATGATGGGCGGGCCGCAGAGCACGGCGATGGTGTTGTCGGGGCTGGGGGCCAGCTCCTTGAGCACGTTGGGGATCATGCCCACGCGGTGAGGCCAGTTCGGAGCCTCGCGGTCGATGGTGAGCGTGGTGTGCAAAACGTCGCTCTCGAGCCATCCGGGCAGATCGGCCTTGTAGGCCATGTCCTCAGGGGAACGCGCGCCGTAGAGCAGGCTGAGCTTGCCGTACTCGGAAGCGTGTTCCATGACGTGCAGCATGATGGTGCGGATGGGCGCCATGCCGATGCCGCCGCCCACGAACACGATGTTCTTGCCCTTCCACTGCTCATAGGGGAAATAGTTTCCCAGAGGAGCGCGCACGCCCACCTTGTCGCCGGGCTGGAGCTTGTGGATGGCGGTGGTCACCTCGCCTGCGCGCATGACGGAAAACTGGATGTAATCCTTGCAGGAAGGCGGGGTGTTGATGACAAACGTGGATTCGCCCACGCCGAACACGGAAAGCTGTCCCACCTGACCGGGCTGGTAGGTGAAGCTGTTCCAGGCTTCCTCATTGTCAAAGCGCACACGGAACGACTTGATGGTGGGAGATTCCGTGATGACTTCCAGAACCGTAGCGACTTCAGGCAGGTAAGGATTCTTGCTGCAGCCGCAGTCATGTTCACTCATATTCTCTCCTTACCTCTTCTTGGCCTTGCTTCTGGTGGAGGACTTGGGAGCCGCCTTGGGAGCGCTCTTCTGAGCCTTCGGAGCAGGAGCGGCTTTTTCCGCGGCAGCGGGAGCGGCGGCTTCGGCAGGTTCAGCCGGAGCGGCTTCCACGGCGGGCGCGGGAGCAGCCGCTTCTGCGGGGGCCTTCACCTCGGGAGCGGCTTCCTGGACCTTCGCTTCAGGGGCGACGGCCTTCTGCTCCTTCACTTCGGCGGCCGGAGCCTTTGCCGGAGCCTCGTCCTTTATCTCGATGGTCGCGCCTTCCACGGCGGCCTGCACCATGTGACGGATATCGAGCGACACAGGGCAGCTCACCACGCAGCGGCCGCAGCCCACGCAGGAGAAGAAGCCGTCATAGCGCTCGGGATAGAAGCTGAACTTGTGGCTCACGCGGTTGCGCATCCGGTCGGCCTTGGAAGGACGGGGATTGTGACCGCTGGTCTCCATGGTGAAGAGCGGGGTCATGCAGGAATCCCAGCTGCGCAGACGACGGCCGTCCAGCTGCGAACCTTCATCGGTGATGGTGAAGCACTGGCAGGTGGGGCACAGATAGGTGCACGCGCCGCAGGAAAGACACTTCACGGTTTCCTTGTCCCAGAAGGCCGTGTCGGTGAAGCGCGAGGCCACCTTTTCCATGACGTGGGTCAGCTCGGGGGCGGGATTCAGCGACGAGGCGGCAGCGGCGTGGGCCGCTTCCACTTCGGCGGCCTTGTCGGCGGCGTCGGCAAAGCCTGCGCCTTCCACAAGGGCCTGACCCTTTTCCGTGACGACCTCAAGGACGAAGCCGCCTTCCACGGCGGTGAAGAGGATGTCCGATCCTTCCCTGTCGGAAGGCGTTCCGCCCACCCAGTTGCAGAAGCAGGAAGAGAAGGCCGTGGGGCAGGCCTGCGTCACGATGGTCGTGGCGTCACGACGCGCGCCGTAGTACGGATCCTTGAACTTGCCTTCCAGATAAGGGCGGTCGAGCACCACGAAGCCGCGCGCGTCACAGGGACGGCAGCCGAAAAGCACCGTGGGTTCGGCGTCGATGGGAGCCTCAAGCGTGGTGGTCAGCTTGGAGGGATCTTCGGCGTTCTTGACGGACTTGAAGGTCACCAGCGTTTCGCACTGCGGCAGCATGGCCTGCTTGGGAGAGGCCGTGGCGCGGCGCAGAAGCGCGTCGATGTCTGCCGAGGCGAGCTCTTCGGCCGTCCGGGGACGAAAGACCACGCTCGGGCCTTCCTGACGGGGAGCCAGCACGCGATGGCCTGAGGCCAGACCGGCAAGCCAGCCCGTCAGCTCTTTCGGTGTTGCGAAAAGGAGACTGCTCATGCCAGATCATGCTCCTTGATAGTCGGTTCTTCCACCTGATAGGTGAGCAGCGGAGGCGTGGCGTTCACATCGAGGCCGGCGCCGTAGCTGAAGATCTTCTGAATCATGCGCCCAAACTGCTGCTTGAGCGCGAACACGGGGATGTCCATGGGGCAGGCGCGTTCACATTCGGTGCAGCCCGTGCAGCGTCCGGCAAGATGCTGGGCGTGGATGAGCTGGAAGAACAGCTTTTGCTGCACGGTGTCTTCCTGCGTGACCCAGGCGGGATCGCGGGTATCGGACACGCAGTAGTCGCGGCACACGCACATGGGGCAGGCGCCGCGGCAGGCGTGGCAGGCGATGCAGCGTTCCATCTGTCCCTTCCAGTAGCCCATGCGTTCCTCAAGGCTCAGGGAGTCGAGGAAGCGCAGGCCGGGCAGACGCCCGTCGGCCGGAGCCGCAGGCTCGGTGGTGGGAGTGCCCGCGAACACGTCGGAAAGAACGGCGTTGGGCTTGGTGCACAGACGGCACTTGTCCTGCGCCACTTCCGCCATGGTCATTTCGTAGGCCTGACCGCCGGCCGTGACCGTAAGCTTGTTCCCGCGGCCGACGCAGGATTCTATCTTCGCGCCTTCGGGGAGCTTCGCAAGGATGCGGGGCAGGCTCACGGTACCGTTGCAGCCCATGCCGAAGATCTTCACTTCCTCGCGGGAAATGAGATTTTCGGCCAGGAGCTCCACAACGCCCTTGCTGTCGCAGCCCTTGACCACCACGCCGATCTTGCGGCCCTTGTACTTGGGCAGATACACGGCGAGATTGTGCACGTTGAAGGGACCCCAGATGAGGGAATCCACCTCTTCGGGCGTGGTCATGAACACGGGTTCGGCATGGATGGCGTCGAAGCTCATCTTCCAGCCGAGCACGCCTTCAAGACCTTCGGCAAGCGCGTCCTTGATGGCCTGCTTGAGTTCGGGAAGCGCAGGATGCTCACCGCAGCCGAGGGGCCGGATGGACTCGATGAGCTCTTCGGGACGATCATAGCGGGCGGGCACGTCCTCCCAGCGGGGAGCCGGTCCGAGCGCATGGATGCGGTTCGTGAAGTTGGTGACCACGTCCTTCCAGCGCTGACCTTCGGAAGCGGAAACCCAAGTGTACTCGAAGCGGTCGGGGTTGATGCCGATGACCGGCAGAAACTCCTTGAGCAGTTCCAGACGACGACGGGCATAGTAGTTGCCCGCGGAATAATGGCAGTCGCGCGGATGGCAGCCCGACACCAGAACGCCGTCGGCACCGTTGATGAGGGCCTTGAGCACGAAGAGAGGGTTCACGCGGCCGGAACAGGGGACGCGGATGATGCGAAGGTCGGTAGGCTGCACGGCGCGGGCGGTACCGGCCGTATCGGCGCCGCCGTAAGAGCACCAGTTACAGAGAAAACCTACGATACGGAGCTCCTTGCCAGCTAGGACAGACATAGGGCGTTAACCTCCGCGAGAAGCTGATTGTCGGTGAAGTGGGCGACCTGAATGGCGCCCTGCGGGCAGGTGGCCGTGCAGACGCCGCAGCCCTGGCAGACGGTTTCGATCACGTGGGCCTTCTTCTGTCCGCGGATCTCCACCTCTTCAATGGCCTGATAGGGGCAGACCTGAATGCACTTGCCGCAGGCCACGCAGCGCTTGATGTCCACCACGGACACCTGCGGATCGTTCTCCAGCTTGGGCTTGGAGAAGAGCGCCATGACCTTGGCGGCGGCGGCGCTGCCCTGCGCCACGGAAGCGGGAATGTCCTTGGGGCCCTGGCACACGCCGGCGAGATACACGCCTGCGGTATTGGTCTCCACGGGACGCAGCTTCACATGGCTTTCCATGAAGAAGCCGTAGTGGTCGTAGGAAATGCGCAGCTTTTCGGCCAGATTTCCCGCGCCCTTCGAGCCTTCCACGCCCACGGCGAGCACCACCATGTCGGCGTCCACCTCAACGGGCGCGCCGAGCAGCGTGTCGGCGCCGCGCACGATGTAGCCCACCCTGCCGTCGGGACGGACCGTAGGCTGAATGGCGGACACGCGGCCGCGGATGTATTCCACACCGTACTCTTCCTGGGCGCGACGGGTGAACTCGTCGTACATCTTGCCCGGAGCGCGGATGTCCATGTAGAACACGAAGGCTTCGCAGTCCGGCAGATGATCCTTGGTCATGATGGCCTGCTTGGCCGTGTACATGCAGCAGAAGCCGGAGCAGTACGGACGGCCGATGGAGCAGTCGCGGGAGCCCACGCACTGGATGAACACGATGTTCTTCGGCTCCATGCCGTCGGAAGGACGATGGATGTGGCCGCCGGTGGGACCGGAGGCGGACATCATGCGCTCGTACTGAAGGCTCGTGATGACGTCGGGATAGGCGCCGCCGCCGTATTCCTTGTACACGGTCCAGTCCACGAGATCGTAGCCGGTGGCCGCGATGATGGCGCCCACCTTCTCTTCCACGATTTCATCCACCATGTCGTACACGATGGCGCCGGTGGGGCACACCTTGGCGCACACGCCGCACTTGCCTTCCTTGATCTTGCGGCAGTAGTCGGGGTTGATGGTGGCCTTCTTGGGAATGGCCTGGGGGAAGGGAATGTTGATGGCGCGGCAGTTGCTGATGTCTTCATTGAAGGCGTCGGGCACGTTCTTCGTGGGGCACTTTTCGGTGCAGGTGCCGCAGCCCGTGCACTTGTCCCAGTCGACGTAGGTGGCGCGCTTTCTGATCTTCACGGTGAAGTTGCCCACAAATCCGGAAATGCTCTCCACCTCGGAATGGGCGTAGAGCGTGATGTTCGGATTCTGGGCCACGTCCACCATCTTGGGCGCGAGCACGCAGCTCGAGCAGTCGATGGTGGGGAAGGTCTTGTCGAGCTTGGCCATCTTGCCGCCGATGGTGCTCTCGCGCTCCACCATGACCACGCCGATGCCGGAATCGGCCGCGTCGAGAGCGGCCTGGATGCCGGCCACGCCGCCGCCGATAACGAGCACGCGCTTGGTCACGTCGAACTGCTTGGCGTAAAGAGGCTTGTTGCGGCGCAGCTTTTCCACGGCAAGGCGCACGAGTTCGGCGGCCTTGTTGGTGTTGGCTTCGCGGTCGCGGCCGATCCAGGAGACGTGCTCGCGGATATTGGCCATTTCAAACATATAGCGGTTGAGACCGGCGCGCTCCACCGTGCGGCGGAACGTGGGCTCGTGCATGCGCGGAGAGCAGGAAGCCAC
>CAJJMX010000080.1 GCA_905192935.1 uncultured Mailhella sp. | reverse complement strand
ACGCAGGGCGGGATAGAACTTCTGGTCGCCGATGCCGCTTTCCCCTTCGCCGGTGCCGTAGGCATGGAACTTTTCCCACAGACTGCGCTGATCGGCGGGTGCGTGCCAGTGACTCACGGCCTTTTTGTTGAAGACCCAGCGTGAGGAAAGGCGTCGGCAGGCTATGTCGAAGTACACGTCTTCGGAGGCGTAGCTCAGAAATTCGGGGAAGCCGCCCTCGGCCTCGAAGAGCTTCTTTCTGACGGCGATGCCGCGGCCTCCGGGAAGGAAGGTGTTCCAGTCCATCTTGCTCCAGTCGTAGACGAGGCGTCGGCAGAGTTCCGGGGTCTGGGCATCGAAGATGCCGCCGCCGAAGTCCAGGGTCGGGTCTTCCAGCAGCGGTCCGGCGAGGTCGGCGAGGAAATCGGGGTCGATGTCGTTGCTGGCGTCGGTGAAGATCAGGATGTCTCCGGAAGCATGCTGCACGGCGTAGTTTCTGTTGCCCGCCACGGTGGAGCGATGTTCCCTCTTCATGAGGGGGCTGTCCTTGGCGTGCAGGACGCGGAGAGGCAGACGGCCGCGGGTTTCTTCCTGCAGAAGGAATTCCCGGGTGCCGTCGGTCGAGTCGTGGTCGACGATGATGATCTCGTCGGCCCTGAGGGTCTGGGCTTCCAGCTGCCGGATGAACTTGTGCAGGGTATCCATTTCATTGCGTATGGGAATGATGACGGATACCCGGTGTCCGTGCTTCTCGCCGCTGTAGACCTTGTCCTTCACGAGGCATTCGATGGGCTTGAAGAAGGTGAGACCGGCATACGGCGACAGCCAGAGCAGCCGGGCGGGAGCCTGCGGCGGCACGGCGGCGGGAGCGGCGGGGGATTCTTTGCGCTTATGCCTGCGAAGGCCCTTCCGGATATGCCGGGAGAGCTGCTTGCGCAGATGCAGGATCATGGAAAAGCGGCGGGTCTTCTTTCTCGGGCGGCTGCACAGATCGTCATAGATGGATTTTTTCAGTCTGATGGCGTCGTCGAGGTTGAAGTGCTGCAGAAGGAACGTTCTGCCGTTCTGCGACAGCTTTTCGCAAAGCCCGGGATCCCCGGCCAGCTCGAGAAGACGGGCCGCAAATCTTTCAGGATCGTCCTCCACGCAGATGTCGGAATCCGGCGTCAGACCGATGCCTTCGCAGCCTTTCGAGGTGCTCAGCACGGGAATGCCCCAGCTCAGGCTCTCGATGATCTTGATGCGCACGCCGCCGCCCGTCAGGATGGGGACTATGGACAGACTGGCCTTTTCCATGAAGGGGGCGATGTCGTCGACGAGACCGTGCACGAAGACGCGTTTCCCGTCATGCATGGCCTTGATGGCCGGCGTGGGATTGCCGCCTATGATGTCCAGACGGATGTCGTATTTCTCCAGGCTGTCCCGGATGAGGGGGAAGATCTTTTCAGCGAACCAGCGCATGCCTTCCTCATTCGGGCCCCACCAGAAGCCGCCGACCCAGACGATGCGGAACACCCTGTCCGAAGGCTTTCGGCGTTCCTTCACGGCGAAGCAGGGCGGGGCATAATATCTGGTCGTGCTGCCGGTGACCTTGTCGAGATCCTCGCGGGAGATGAAGGTCATGGCCTCGAAGCCCCAGCGGTTCTCTATTTCGGCGTGCCGGGCGCAGGCGCGGCTTCTTTTGGCGACGTAGTCCTCGAGCTTCTTTTTCCAGCCGCGGTGCTCCTGGGGCCAGAAGGGATGAAGTTCGCACTCGATGTTGTGACTGGTCAGAAGAGCCGGCATCTTCGGGAAGAAGAGCTTGAGATAGCCCATGTGCGTGGACTGGCAGTCCATGAGCCGGATGTCGTATTCCCGGATGAGATGATCGGCGGCAAGCACGGCTCCGTACGTGTAGAAATTGATGTCGAGGAAGGGCAGTTCCAGGATCATGCGGTGCGCGAAGTAGAGCATCTTTCTCAGGAAGTGCTTCGGAAGTCCCCTGCGCTTGATGAGCGTGACCGTGGTGAAGTATGTTCTGTAGGCGTCGAGTTCCTGTTCTATGGTGTCTCCGGTGCTTTCGTCGCACACGAGCAGCAGATGAAGATCATAATGCTCGTGCATGGGCAGCACGGTCTTGCAGAGATACTGGGAACCGCCGGAAATGTTGGGGAGCGGGACGATGTTCGAGGCGATAAGTACGGCCGGTTTTGCAGCACCTGTACGTTCTGCAAGTTTCCAGTGATAACCGCCATATATTCTGACAGCGTGTTCAAAACTCATAGGTACCCTCTCGCCAGGTGGCACGATGCCATGGCTTGTTGTTTCTGCAGAGCTTCGGGAGTCGAAGATCCCGTTTTCCGGATCACGGGATCCGGCGTCTGTTTCGTCGCTCAGAAAACGGGTGTCCCGGTGACTGAGCAAATATGCGGGGGAAAAGGCCGGCGATGGCCTGCGGCCCTCGTTCTGCAAAAAGCGCGCGGCGACCTCCTCCCCCCCCCCGGAAGAGATCGGAAAACGGACGCGCCGGCCGCTCTTCTGCGTTCAGATGCCGCCGGGCATGAAGTCGCGCCGGTTCCCGTCCCGGAGCATCACTTTTTCCAGTCGGCCAGCTTCACCCCGAAAAGACACAGCACCCGTCTTCCCCGCCGGTTGCCGATGAAAAGGAGTTTCTGCAGCCCCTTCAAAGGCCTGAGCATGGTGACGTCGGTCCCCGTGAAACGCCCCAGACGCAGAGACAGTTCTCCTTCCCTGACGGCCCTGAGCATCCTGTCCTTCGGCATGACGTTCCAGCGGTGCAGACTTGCGGCCAGTTCATACACGATGCCCGGGATCTCCCACGCCCGGCATATTTCCACGGCTTCCTGGAGACGGTCGCGGCAGAGCTGCTCGAACAGGGCCTGATGCCCGGGCAGCAGGGCATGCTTTTCCCAGAATTCGTGGACGGGATCGAGAATCCTGATGTAGTCGAAGGCTATCTTGTCCTTGCCGCGTCGTATGGTGTCCGTGAAGGAATCCTCATGGCGGAAATACCGGTAGCACTTCTGCGGAACAAAACGGCATCGGCGATGCAGAGCGGCAAAGTTCAGCACGAAGGCATTGTCCTCGAAGCGGAGGCCTTCCGGAAAACGGAGCGCGCACGCTTCTATGGCGTCCCTGCGGTAGAGCTTGTCCCATACCGTCATGGACAGCCGGCGTACCTCTTCGTCCGACAGCTGCTTCACGCACGCCGGTCCGACTTCAAAGTAGCCGGAGCGCACGGGAACCGGCGTTCCGTCGAGCTCCCGCACCTCCTCCGCGCCGAAGCGCATGAAGTCTTCGTCTCCGCAATCTTCGAGAAGACGGGCATAGGCGTCGGGAAGAAGTTCGTCGTCGCAGTCGACAAAGGAGATCCATGCGCCGCGGGCGGCGTCAAGACCGGCGTTGCGGGCGGCGGAGACTCCCCGGTTTTCCTGCGTGATGACGCAAAGACGGCTGTCCCGCTGCGCGCAGGCGCGGAGAATGTCGGAAGAGGCATCCGTGGAGCCGTCGTCGACGCAGAGGACTTCCAGATCACGGAAGCTCTGTCCCAGAACGCTGTCCAGACAGCGCGCAAGGTATCGTTCCGCGTTGTGCACGGGGATGATGACGGACAGGGCCGGTCCTGAGCAGACGCTCATGCGCGCGCCTCCCCGGAGACGATGCCGGAGTGCGCCGCTTCACGGCATCCGGCGCGAGACCCGGCAGGATTCGCGTGTCCTGTGCCTGTTGCGGCGTTCATCATGCCTGCTCCCGTATCTTCTTCAGCAGTTCTTCCGTTTTTTCTTCCATGAGGCCCCTGTCGCCGCGGCTCTCCACGTTGAGGCGCAGCACGGGTTCGGTATTCGATCCGCGCAGATTGAAGCGCCAGTCGGGAAAGGCCACGGAAAGGCCGTCCACATGGGTGACTTCTGCGCCGGGAAGCGCGCCGTAGTCGGCTTCCATGCGCCTCAGCACGGCGGATATGTCCTCCACGCGGGAGTTGATCTCTCCGCTGCACGGAAAGGCGCTGATGCGGTCGTTCACGCACTCGGCCAGCGTTTTTCCGGAGTCGCTCAGAAGCTGGGTCACGAGCAGCCACGGAATCATGCCCGAGTCGCAGTAGGCGAAGTTCCGGAAGTAGTGATGCGCGCTCATCTCTCCGCCGTACAGGGCGTCCTCGGCGCGCATCCTCTCCTTGATGAAGGCATGACCGGTCTTGGATTCCACGGGCACGCCTCCGGCCCTGCGCACCACGTCCCGCGTGTTCCAGGTGAGGCGCGGATCATGGATGATCTTCGCTCCGGGATGACGCTTCAGCAGGGCTTCGGCGATCATGCCCACGATGTAGTACCCCTCGATGAAGCGGCCGTCGGCATCGTAGAAGAAGCAGCGGTCGAAGTCGCCGTCCCAGGCCAGACCGAAGTCGGCTCTGCATTCGCGCACGGCACGGGACGTGAGGGCGCGGTTCTCCGGCAGCAGAGGATTCGGCACGCCGTGGGGAAAGGTTCCGTCCGGTTCGCCGTGGATGAGTTCGATGTCGAGAGGCAGACGGTCGGCCAGCTTCTTCATGACGAGACCGGCGCAGCCGTTGCCGGGATCGGCCACGATGCGGAAGCGCTTGAACGAGTCCGGATGCACATAGCTCAGAAGATGCTCCACATACTCGTCGCGGAAGCTTGTTTCCGTGAAGCTGCCGCAGCGCTGCGCCGGGATGTCCTGTCCTTTCGCGATGCGGTCGCGTATGGCGAAAAGACCGGAATCTCCGCTCACGGGAACGGCGCCGCCGCGCACCATCTTGAAGCCGTTCTCGTCGGCCGGATTGTGGCTGCCCGTGACCATGATGCCGCCGTCGAAGCCTTCGGCAAAGGAGGCGTAATAGATTTCCTCGGTGCCGCACATGCCTGTGCCGGTCACGTCCGCGCCCGCCGCGCGCAGACCGTCGGCCAGCGCATGATAGAGCGCCGGACCCGAAAGTCTGGCGTCGTGTCCGATGACCACGCGCTTTGCGCCGAACTGCCGGGCGTAGGCAAAGCCGATCTGACGGGCCAGCTCCTCGTTCAGCGTGGAAGGATATCTGCCCCGGACATCATAGGCCTTGAAGCCGGAAAGATTCATGCCTTTGCCTCCTTCGCACGGCCGTAGTCGTCCTGAAGTCTTACGATGTCGTCCTCTCCGAGGTAGGAGCCGGACTGAACTTCAATGAAAACGAGCGGGATGGTCCCCGGATTCTTGATGCGGTGCTTCATGCCGAGCGGGATGTAGACGGATTCGTTTTCCGTCAGCAGCCGGGTGCCCTCGCCTATGGTGACTTCGGCCGTGCCGCTCACCACGATCCAGTGCTCGGCCCTGTGATAGTGCAGCTGAAGAGAGTTTTCCTCTCCCGGATCCACCACGATGCGCTTGACCTGGAATCTGTCGGAGAGCACGAGCGTCTCATAGCATCCCCACGGACGGTACACCTTGAGATGAATGTCGGATTCCGGACGCTTCTCAAGCCTGAGCTTTTCCACCACATGCTTCACGTCCTGAGATTTGCGGCGGTCGGTAATGAGAACGGCGTCCCGGGTCTCCACCACGGCGAGGTCGTGAACGTCCAGCGCGGCGATGAGACGGCCGGAGCTGCGCAGATAGCAGTTGCTGGCATTCTCCACGATCACGTCGCCCTCACAGGCGTTGCCTGCGGCGTCCTTGGGCGAAACCTCATAGAAGGCCTCCCAGGAACCGAGATCGCTCCAGCCGCAGTCGGTCGGCACCACGGCGGCCTTCTCCGTGTGCTCCATCACGGCGTAGTCGATGGAGTCCGACGGAGACCCGCAGAACTCCGCTCCGGGACGGATGAACGAAAGGTCGATGCCGCGCTGTTCCCAGGCCGTCTTCGCGGCCTGCCAGATGGCGGGAGCGAAGTGTCTGAGTTCCTCCAGATACGTCGACGCCCTGAAAAAGAAAATGCCGGAATTCCAGAAATAGCCGCCTTCGGCCAGCATGGCTCTTGCCTTGTCCTCCGAGGGCTTTTCCAGAAAGCGCTCCACCTTGAACACGCCTGCCGACAGTTCAGGGCCCTGCTTGATGTAGCCGTATCCCGTTTCCGGGCACGACGGCGTGATGCCGAAGGTCACGAGCTTGCCGGATTCCGCCGCGCTCCGCGCCAGATCGACGGCGTCGCAGAACTTCTCGGGATGGGCGAAACGGTGATCCGAGGGAAGCACGAGCAGAAGGGAATCGTGCTTTTCCAGCGCCGAGAAGGCGGCCAGCGCAATGGCCGGAGCCGTGTTGCGGCTGGCCGGTTCGAGAATGATGGTGCCGCTCCTGCCTTCCTCGTGCATGGCGGCACTGGCATAAAAGCGATAGGCGTCGTTGCTGACGACTATGGGCTCTTCCGTATTCGTGAGAGCGTCGGTCCGGCTGAGCGTTTCCTTGAAAAGATTGCTGCCGTTTCCCAGAAGCATGAACTGCTTGGGGTACTTGGTACGGGACGCGGGCCAAAGACGCGTCCCTGAACCGCCGCAAAGAATGACTGGTTGAATCTTCATAGTAGTCCTATCGATTGTCCGGATGCATCAGATCCGGAGTCCTCGGCTTGTAGTGTCCCATGATGTCGTGAACGTCGCCGGAACGAAGACCGACGGGCAGAAGAACTCCGGCACCGCTGTACCGCAGATCCTGAATGCGCAGATCCGGTCGTCCGAGCTTCGTGCGCAGCAGGTTCCAGGCGTAGAACAGCGAGGTGAGGCGGCCTCCCGACGGCGATGAAAACAGCCAGGGTACCCCCTTCCTGCGGGGAAGAGCGCGGATCAGCGCTGTTGCTTCGCTGTTCAGCGGAAGGAATTTCGGCTGTCCCGTGTAGGCGTGTCTGAGCAGGAGCAGATGCTCGTCGAGATGCACGTCCTCCCAGCGGGCGGAGAGGATTTCCGACTTGCCGGCCCCCGTGAGCAGAAGAAGATGGATGGCCCGCGCTCCGGGCAGCGAATCATGCTCCTTCAGAAGCGCGAGAAGACGCCGCAGCTCCTCCTCGGAAAGAATGTGCGGAGAGCGCCCTGAAGGCACCCGGGGGCCTTCGGCGTCACGGAAGGCGGCGTCGTTTTTCAGGATCTTCCAGCGCACGGCGCAGTTCAGAACGTACTTCAGGAGCCAGAATACCCGGTAGCAGGAACTGTCCGACAATCCTGACTTTTTCAATGAACAGAGCCACGCTTCTATGCTCGCCGTCGTGATTTTCTCAAGCGAAAGCATGCCGAGATGAGGAAGCACATAGCTTGCCAGATACCGTTCATCCATCTTCCAGCTGCGCTTGTGCTTCCGGATGAACGGCAGATAGCGCTCGCGGATGAAGTCCCGCAGGCAGGAAGACTGTTCCTGCTGCGTGGAGGGATAAGGCGTTGCTGGGGCGGTCATGGTTTCCTCTGTCCTGCGGTAGAAAGGTGTACCTTTTTGGCGAGAG
>CAJJMX010000079.1 GCA_905192935.1 uncultured Mailhella sp. | reverse complement strand
CAGGCCATGATCTCGATGAAGTTCCATCCGCGGGGATTGCCTTCGCGTATCATGGCGCAGACCTTGCGGGCGTTGGCGAGACCGTGGGCCACGGCCACCTTGAGCTTGAGAAGGCCGTTGAAGTCGATTTCGGCCTCGCGGATGCCTTCCATGCCGCGCACGGCTTCAAGTTCGACGGGCTCCATTTCCTCGCCGGTGATGACCTTGTAGGCGGTGCGCATGGCGGCTTCCATGACGCCGCCCGTGGCGCCGAAGATGTTGCCCGCGCCGGAGCCCTCGCCCATGATGGGATCGAAGTCTTCCTCGGGCAGGGCGAAGAAGCTGATGTTGGCTTCCTTGATCATCTGGGCGAGTTCGGTGGTGGTGAGCACGATGTCGGTGTCGGCGAAGCCGCTGGCCGAGAGTTCGCGGCGCTCGGCCTCGAACTTCTTGGCGGTGCAGGGCATGATGGACACGGACACGATCTTGGAGGGATCGATGCCCTGCTTCTGGGCGTAGTAGGTCTTGAGCATGGCGCCGAACATGGACTGCGGGCTCTTGGCCGTGGAGAGATGCGAAAGCAGGTCGGGGTAGTAGAGCTCGATGAAGTTGATCCAGCCGGGCGAGCAGCTCGTGATCATGGGCAGGGTGCCGCCGTTCTTCACGCGGTCGACGAGCTCGTGACCTTCCTCCATGATGGTGAGGTCGGCCGACCAGTTGGTGTCGAAGACCTTGTCGAAGCCGAGGCGGCGCAGGGCGCTCACCATCTGTCCGGTGGCGATGTCGCCGGGCTTGCCGCCGAAGGGTTCGCTTATGGCCACGCGCACGGAGGGAGCGGTCTGCACCATGACGATCTTTTCCGGATCGCGCAGGGCCTGCCAGGCGCGCTCGATGTCGCTTTTCAGGGTGATGGCGCCGGTGGGGCAGACCTTGCGGCACTGACCGCAGAAGGTGCAGGACACTTCGCCGAGACCGAGATTGAAGGCCGGGGTCACGCGGGCGTTGAGGCCGCGGTAGGCGAAGGAATAGATGCTCACGCCCTGCACTTCGGCGCACATGCGCACGCAGCGGCCGCAGAGAATGCACTTTTCCGGATCGCGCACGATGCAGGGATTGCTTTCATCCTTTTCCATGGGCGGACGGTTGTACTCGTAGCGGACGCGGCGGATGCCGAGATTGTTGGCCACGCGCTGCAGTTCGCAGTTGCCGGAACGCGAGCAGGAAAGGCAGTCCTTGGGATGGTTGGCAAGCAGCAGTTCCACGATGTTCTTGCGCGATTCGAGCACTTCGGGATCGTTGGTGAACACTTCCATGCCTTCGCTCACCTTGGCGATGCAGGCGGGGATGAAGGAACGGGCCTTCGTCACCTTGCACACGCACACGCGGCAGGAACCTTCGGGGCGCAGCAGGGGATGGTAGCAGAGCGTGGGGATGTTGATGCCGACAAGTTTTGCGGCTTCCAGTATGGTGGCGTCCGCGGGGGCGGTCACTTTCTGGCCGTCTATAGTCAGAGTAACGGTATCACTCATGATGATTCTCCTCGAGGTCGGGCTTACACGCGGCTGATCGCGCCGTGCTTGCACTTGTCCATGCAGGTGCCGCACTTGATGCACTTGTTGGGATTGATCAGATGGGGCTCGCGCACCTTGCCGGTGATGGCGCCCACGGGGCAGTTGCGGGCGCAGAGCGTGCAGCCCTTGCACTTTTCGGGATCGATCCTGTACTGGAGCAGCTTGGTGCACACGCCGGCCGGGCACTTCTTGTCGTGGATGTGGGCCTCGTATTCCGAGCGGAAGAAGCGCAGGGTGGAAAGCACGGGATTGGGGGCCGTCTGACCGAGGGCGCAGAGCGAGGAGGTGCGCATGGTGTGGGCCAGGCGCTCGAGTTCCTCGATGTCGCCGTCGCGGCCTTCGCCGCCGCAGATGCGTTCCAGGATCTCCAGCATGCGCTTGCTGCCTTCACGGCAGGGGGTGCACTTGCCGCAGCTTTCGGCCTGGGTGAAGGTGAGGAAGAAGCGGGCGAGATCCACCATGCAGGTGTCCTCGTCCACCACGACCAGACCGCCGGAACCCATCATGGCTCCTGCGGCGGTGAGGGAATCATAGTCCACGGGGTTGTCGAGCATGGAGGCGGGGAGGCATGCGCCGGAAGGACCGCCTATCTGCACGGCCTTGAACTTCTTTTCGTTCTTGATGCCGGCGCAGATGTCGAAAATGATGTGGCGCATGGAGACGCCCATGGGGATCTCCACAAGACCGGTGTTGCGCACCTTGCCGGTGACGGCGAAGATCTTGGTGCCCGGGGACTTTTCGGTGCCGTCCTGACGGAAGGCGGCGGCGCCGTCGGTGATGATGCGGGCCACGTTGGCGAAGGTTTCCACGTTGTTGAGCACCGTGGGCTTCTCCCAGAGGCCGCGCTTGGCCGGGAAGGGCGGACGCACGCGGGGCATGCCTCGCTTGCCTTCGATGGAGCGCATGAGGGCGGTTTCCTCGCCGCACACGAAGGCGCCCGCGCCCTGCTTGATCTTGAGATGGAAGCTGAAGTCGGAACCGAGGATGTTGTCGCCGATGAGGCCGAGGGCCTCGGCTTCGGCGAGGGCTATGCCGAGGCGCTTGATGGCGAGGGGATATTCGGCGCGCACGTACACGTAGCCTTCGGTGGCTCCGGTGGCCCAGGCGCCTATGAGCATGCCTTCGATGACGGCGTTGGGATCGCCTTCGAGCACGGAGCGGTCCATGAACGCGCCGGGATCGCCTTCATCGGCGTTGCAGAGCATGTACTTGGGCTCGGCCGTTTCGGAGGCCATGAACTTCCACTTGAGGCCCGTGGGGAAGCCCGCGCCGCCGCGGCCGCGCAGACCGGAGTTGAAGACTTCCTCGAGCGTGGCCTCGCGGCCCATGGCAAGGGCCTTGGCTATGCCCTGATAGCCGCCGTTGGCGATGTATTCGAAAATGTTTTCCGGATCGATGCGGCCGCAGTTGCGCAGCACGAGGCGCTTCTGAAGGTTGTAGAAGAGCATGTCGCGGTAGCTGTGGCGCGGGGTCTTGCCGGTGCGGCCCTGATAGTGCAGGCGTTCCACGGTCTTGCCTTCGAGCACGGTGGTCCTGATGAGCTCGTCGGCGTCCTCGGGCTGGACGCGCACGTAGAAGATGCCGCCGGGATAGAAGATGACGAGCGGGCCGAGTTCGCAGAAGCCGTGGCAGCCGGTGACCACGATGCTGACGCGGTCCTTGAGGCCGTGGCTGTCGATGGCGGCCTGAAGGGCGTCGCGGATGTTCATGCTGCCCGAGGAGGTGCAGCCCGTGCCGCCGCAGATGAGTATCTGATATTTTTCCTGCCGGGGGGCGCGGTTGTAGTGACGCAGGCTGAGCAGAGGCCGGGC
Organism: uncultured Mailhella sp.; assembly: GCA_905192935.1. Taxonomy (GTDB): domain Bacteria; phylum Desulfobacterota; class Desulfovibrionia; order Desulfovibrionales; family Desulfovibrionaceae; genus Mailhella. The sequence goes on along the minus strand of CAJJMX010000079.1, from coordinate 4,088 downwards.
TTCTTCCTGCAGCTTGTTGAGCGCGTCGACGGAAGTGAGACGTTTCAGTTCAAGCATGTCGTCCTCTCCTTTATGCCAGGTAGCTGTCGAGAATGCCGGGGATGTCGTCGGGGGTCAGGCGGCCGTGGGTGTGGTCGTTGACCATCATGACGGGGGCCAGACCGCAGGCGCCGAGACAGGCCACGGTTTCCAGCGTGAAGTTAAGGTCCTTGGTGGTTTCGCCGGGCTTGATGTCGAGGTGATGGCTCACCGCTTCCAGAATGGCGGCGCCGCCGCGGACGTGACAGGCGGTACCCTGGCAGACGCGGACGATGTTCTTTCCGCGCGGGTTGAGATGGAACTGGGCGTAGAACGTGACCACGCCGAACACTTCCGCCACGGGAATGCGCAGTTCCGACGCGATGGTTTCGAGAACTTCCTGCGGCAGATAGCCGTAGACATCCTGCGCCTGCTGAAGAACCGGAATGAGCGCGCCTTTCGGGTTCTCCCTGTAGGGTTTCAGAATGTCCATGAGCGGAGCAAGGTCAATGGGGTTGGCCGTGCAGTTGCAAGACATGTGGGTATCCTCCTGGTACTATCCTGACTCGTGTCCGCGGGGCGGGACAGAGGAGCCTTGTCCCTTGCGGGACGGGTTTGAGCGGACGCGGCGGACGCCTCGTCCGTGACGAAAAAGTCCGCAGTCCCTTTGGGTCGGGACGGCGGCGCTCTTTCATGCTGCCGGCCTCATTTTCCTTGCGGAAGGAGAGTCTCGTCAGCTCCCTTTGCGGGTGTGGCGGCGGGCCTGTCGGCTATGCCCGCAGCCTTGAGAATGTCGTTTTCCTCCTGCCATGCGCGGCGGAGAAAGTCTTTGGACTCCTGCCTGTTCTTGAGCACGAAAGCCACGGAAAAGCCTTCCATGACCTTTTTGCAGGCATCGCTTTTCGCGGCCTTCATGAAGGCGAGGGAAAGTTTTTCCAGCGTCTTTTCCGGCGTTCTGGCCGGAGCCAGAATCATGAAGCACGAGTCGCCCTTTCCCGGATCGGAAAAGCCCTTGTCGGAGAGCGAAGGCACGCCGGCAAGCGCGGGAAGATTCGTTCCGGAAAGCACCATGAGCGGATGCAGCTGGCCGTTTTTGATGCGGGGCAGCGCTCCGCTTGCCGCGGCGTCCACATGGCCGCCGAGAAGCGCGGCTTCCGCCTCGCCCGGTCCGCCGAAGGGCACGAAGCGCCACGAAAGCGCCGGATCCTTCGAGGCCATGACGGCAAGGGCGATGTGGGAAGGCGTGCCGAGACCGGGCACGCCTATGCGCAGCGTTCCGCCGCTTTGGCGCGTGGCGGCAAGAAAGGCGTCCATGTCCTTCCACGGCGCGTCCGGCCGCGTCACCAGCACGGGCGAGGCCTGACCGAAGATGAGCAGCGGTTCCACGTCCCGGAGCGGGTCGTAGGGCGCGTCGTTCCTTGCGGGAATGAAGATGAGCGCATTGCTCACGCAGGATGCCAGATGCGAACCGTCGGCCCTGGCCCGGGCGAGTCTGGCCACGCCGGTCATGCCGCCCCCGCCGGGGACGTTCTCCACGATGATTTTCTCTCCCAGATCCTTTTCCGCCTCGCGCGCAAGCGTGCGGACGATGGCGTCAAGAGCGCCGCCCGGACTGAAGGCGATGGAAAGCCGTATGCTGCCGCCTGAGGCGGAAGCTTCGGGAACCACGGGAAGGGAGAGAAGAGCAAGCCAGACAAGGGCAAGGCAGAAGAAGTGTGGAATACGCCATTTCATGGTGCATATCTCTACAAGGAAAAATGAAATCGGCAACTATAAAACCTTTTTTCACATAATCACTGATGATATATTGCGCTAACGTACTTTAATAGCGTGATTTCTGCAAGAGGGTGTTCATTGAGTGTTCAATCAGTTTTCTTCAGAGAAAGAAAAAAACAGCACAAAAATGGAAAAGCGGATGCTACCAGATCGAGAGCAGCGTCTGAAGAAGATGGGTTTCGAGTCTCGGGCCGAGCACGAAGGCCAGCACCAGCGGGGCGGGGGAGCAGCCGAAGCGTCTGAGCATGACCGAGAGCAGGCCGAAGAGGAGGCACTGCACGGGGCCGGACATGCCGTCCGCGCCCACATAGGAGCCCGTGAGGCAGAGCATGAGGATGACGGGCCACAGCAGCCGGAAGGGGAGGCGGGCGAGGCGCGCCCAGAATCCGGCAAGGCCGAGGCCGAGCACGAGAAGCAGCACGTTGCCTGCGAAAAGGCAGAAGATGAGTCCCCAGTAGAAGTCCGGCTGACTTTCAGGCAGGGAGGGGCCGGGCACCACGCCCACGATGGTGAGCGCGCCGAGCAGGGCGGCCATGATGGGATTGGTGGGCAGGCCGAGCAGAAGCAGCGGCGCAAACGAGGCCATGGCTGCGGCGTTGTTGGAGGCTTCGGGTCCGGCGAGGCCCTCCCAGGCGCCTTTGCCGAACTGTTCGGGATGGCGGCTCAGACGTTTTTCCAGCGCGTGGGAGGCAAAGCTTGCGGTCATGCCCGCGCCGCAGGGCACAAGACCGGCAAGAAAGCCGAGCAGACTGCCGCGAAGAGCCGCGAGCATGACGGAGGGGCGGCGGAGCGCGGGCACGGAGCCCGGGACGCCTTCGCCCTTCGTTTCCGGGGGGAAGAGCAGGGCGTCGAGAAGGTCGCCGATGCCGAAGATGCCGAGCAGCAGGGCTGTGAGCTCCACGCCTTCGGAGAGCTGCCAGAAGCCGAAGGTGAGTCTGGTGGTGCCGTACACGGGAGACATGCCGGGAAGGGCGAGGACGAGGCCGAGGAAGATCATGGCAAGGCTGCGTCTTGCGCCGCCGGGACTTGTGAGGGCCACGAGAACGAGCGCGCCGAGCATGACGGCGGCCCGACCCGCGGGGCCGAAGAAGAGGGCCGCGCGGGAGAGCACGGGCGCAAGCAGCACCATGCCGAGCGTGGCGCACATGCCTCCCGTGAAGGAAGCGAGCGTGGCCGTGGCGAGGGCCTCGCGCGCCCTGCCGCCCTGTGCCAGAGGATGGCCTTCGAACAGCGTGGCCACGGCGTCGGCCTCGCCGGGTATGCCCATTAATATGGATGTGACGGCGCCGCCGTACTTGGCGCCGTAGAAGATGCCCGAAAGCAGGGAGATGCCGGGAAGAGGCTCGAGCACGTAGACCAGCGGGAAGAGAAGGGCCATGGCGGCGGGCGGTCCGAAGCCCGGAAGCACGCCCACGGTCATGCCGAGGAACACGCCCGCAAGCACGAGCAGCCAGAGATGCAGGGAGCATGCGGCGGTCATGCCGGCAAGGACGCCGGAGAGCAGGGAGGGATCGGCGGCAAGGGCGTCCATGTCAGGCTCCGGGGGCGGGGGAGAAAAGCGCGCCCTGCGGCAGGGAGTAGTCGAGAAGATGTTCCATGCCGAGCCAGAGCGCGGCGACGAGAATCGCGCAGAGCACGAGCGATTCCTTCAGGGAGCATCCGGCCGCGCGGCAGGCCAGAAGAGCGGAGAGGAAGGTGGAGAGAAGCGCGCCCGCATGGTTCAGCAGCGCCATCCAGAGAAGGCAGGCGGCCACGAGGCCGAGAGCGCGCCGGAAAGCCTGTGCGGAGGGCTTTTTTCCGGCGTTCTGCATCCTGCCCGGGAAAAGCGCGCAGATGACGAGCCCGGCTCCTGCGATGCGCGGCCAGAGTCCGGAGCCGGGAAGGCCGGAGGCGAGAGCGGGCGGAGCGGCAAGAAAGGCTGCGGCTCCGGCGAGAAGAAGCGAAAGTCGCAGGGCATGACGGGAAAGGAGGGTGCGGAAGGAAAGCATGGGCGATGTCCGGACAGGAAAGGTCGGCACTTTTTGCCGCCGCGAGTATAGGACAGAAGAAAAAGATGGGCAACGGCGCGGAAAGCGGCTCCGGGCGGGCGGGTTCCCCTTGACAGCGGGCGCATATTCGGGGAAGGTGTCTCGATAGTTTTTTTGGAGGAACCATGCCTAAAGAAGACGCCATTGAAGTCGACGGCATCGTGGAAGAAGCTCTTCCCAATGCCATGTTCCGCGTGAAGCTGGAAAACGGTCATGAAGTGCTTTCCCATATTTCCGGCAAGATGCGCAAGTTCTACATCCGCATTC
>CAJJMX010000078.1 GCA_905192935.1 uncultured Mailhella sp. | reverse complement strand
CCCGCGTCATCGAGCCCGAAGAATGGGCCTATCTGGAGAAGGGGCTTGCGCAGCGCGTCAGAGCTCTCAACCTGTTCCTTGCCGATGTTTACGGCGAAAAGAATATCCTTAAAAATAACGTTGTCCCCAAATCCTTCGTCTATGCCTCCAAAGGCTACCTTCCGCAGTGTGAGGGGATCCGTCCTCCGCACGGCATATTCGCTCATATTGCCGGCATAGATCTGGTGCAGGCCAGGGACGGGAAATGGTTTGTTCTGGAAGACAATCTCCGTATTCCTTCCGGCGCGTCCTATCCGCTCATTGCCCGGTCCATATCGCGCAAGGTGAGTCCGGAAACGTTTTCCGCCAACCATATCGAAGACAATCGCGACTATCCGGATCTTCTCAGGCACGTCATGGACGACATGAACGTCAACGGCGGTCTGAACGTGGTCTTCACTCCCGGGCGCTACAACTCCGCGTTTTTCGAACATTCCTATCTCGCGGAGCGCACAGGATCGGTCCTCGCGTTTCCCGGAGATCTCATTGTGGAAGACAACCATGTGTACTATCAGGGGATCTTCCACGAAAAAACGCTGGTGGGCGCCATCTACAGGCGCGTGTCCGACGAGTATCTCGATCCCATGGCCTTTGAGCCCGACTCCCTTCTCGGCGTGCCCAATCTCATGCAGGCCTACGCCGAGGGCAACGTGGCCCTGATGAACTGTCCCGGCAACGGTGTGGCGGACGACAAGGGACTGTATTACTTCGTCCCCCGCATGGTGGAATACTATCTCGGTGAAAAGGCCATTCTGCAGAATGCCCCCACCTATCTCCCCTATTACGAGGAGGACCGGGAATACGTGCTTGCCCATGCGGAAAAGCTGGTCATCAAGGATGTGAGCGAAGCCGGAGGCTACGGCGTGGTGTTCGGACGGGATCTGGAGCACGACCGTCTGGAGCAGCTGAAGGAACTCATCCGCACCGAGCCGCGCCGCTGGATCGCTCAGGAAGTCATCAACTTCAAGGACCTCGAAACCATGGAAGAGCACAGTGTCGTCTATCGCAAGGCGGATCTGCGCGCCTTTGTGCTCTCTTCCTCCGATGATACGGTGGTCTGGAAAAGCGGACTGACCCGCTTTGCCCGTCAGGCTGACTCCTTTGTGGTCAACTCCAGTCAGGGCGGCGGATTCAAGGACACCTGGGTTCTGCGTGATCATCAGGCGTTTTCGAACTCCTTTTAGAACCTTCCATCGCTGTCGCAAAAGGATACGTCATGTCTTCCATATCTCCCGCCAAGGCGAATCATCTTTTCTGGCTGGGGCGCTACGCCGAGCGCCTTTTCGCCCAGCTTCATTTTCTGCGCCGCTACTATGACCTGTGCCTCGATGAAGGCCGGGAAGACGCCCTTCAGATATACTGCCGCAAGCTCTCCCTCGTAAGCTGCCCTGCCGACAGAGAGACATTTTTATACCAGCATCTTTTCGAGAATACGCCGGGCTCTCTTCTGTACTGTCTGGAATGTCTGAACGACAACAGCATAGTGCTGCGCGAAGAGCTCACCACGGCATCCATCAGCTATGTGAACCTCTGCATGGCTACGCTGAATCACTGTCGCCACAAGCATGACATCAACATCGTCCGGCTTCAGCCCGTCACGGATTACATCCTTGCCTTCTGGGGTTCCGTGTTCCAGCATGTGACCAATATTGCCACACTGGATATGCTTTTCATTGGTAAGCATGTGGAATACATTGATATGTATTCAAGATTCGACTATCCGTTCCCGCGCATCTCCGCCGAATGGGAAAGTCTGGATCACCGGCTCGGGCACCTCGAGGACATGGTGAACGGACGTTGCAGAAACCGGCTCAGGGAGATATTCTCCGACGGGCACGACTACGAGAAGAACATTCCCGACGTGCTTTGTTCGCTGAACTCCCTGGTCATGGTATGAAGCAGTTTTTTTACCGTTACGAAAGCATCATCAGTTTTTCTTCGCCGGTTTCCGCCCATTCGTGGCTTTTGCGCTGCATGCCGCGCCGGGAGCCTTTTCAGCGTGTGGAGCGCGCGTTGCTGCGCGCAAGCGTCGTCGGGCAGGACGGAGGAGAGCTTGAGATCCCCGTCTGCTTCGGCCGCGACGCCTTCGGCAACGCCGTGCAGACGGGGTACGTTTCCGAAGCTCATCATCGTTTCCGCATCGTTTCCGAGGGGACGGTACGGCAGACGCCGTACCGCATATGCGATACGGCGCACGGCATGTATCTGGAGTACACCGCGCTGACGGGGCCGGACGGAAGCATGAAGCGCTTTGCCGGACAGGCTTCCGGCGGAAAGGCGGACGCTCCCGAGGGACTTTTGCCCGGGGGAGGCGCGCTTGATGAGGCGCTGTCCTTGTGCGCGGCCGTGCACGGGTACATGACCTATGTTCCCGGCGTCACCACGGTGAACACCACGGCGGCGCAGGCCTTTGCTCTGGGACGGGGCGTCTGTCAGGACTACGCGCATGTGCTCATTGCCCTGCTGCGTCACTGCGGCATTCCGGCACGATACGTCTGCGGGTATCTTGTCGGAGAGGGGGCCACGCACGCCTGGGTGGAATTCTTCGATCAGGGCGTGTGGCGGGGGCTCGACCCCACCAACAATCGTCTGCTTCAGTACGGCTGCATCAAGGTGGCCCATGGCCGCGACAGTGCCGACTGCTCCGTGAACAGGGGCGTGTTCAGCGGCCGGACCGTGCAGCAGAATACCCTAGACATCAAAGTGGAAGAACAATGATAAAGACCGTCATATCCACGGAGCTGCCCGTGGATGAGCATCTGCTCATCCGCAAGAACAGCATTTCGTCCGGTTCCGGGAAAAAACGCATCTGCATCGTCACCGGCACGCACGGCGACGAGCTGGAAGGACAGTATATCTGTTATCGCATCGGAAGTATCCTGCAGGAGCATCCCGACTGTCTGGACGGCACGGTGGACATCTATCCTGCGCTCAACCCTCTGGGCATAGACTCCATCACGCGCGGCATCCCGAACTTCGATCTGGACATGAACCGCATTTTCCCCGGCGATCCCATGGGCAGCATGGCGGAAAATACGGCCTACAACATCATTGAAGATCTGAAGGGCGCCGATCTTGTGCTGGATATTCATTCCAGCAACATTTTTCTGTACGAAGTGCCGCAGGTCCGCATCAATCAGCTGACGGCGGAACGGCTTGTTCCTCTGGCGAAGTATCTGAATCTGGATTTTCTGTGGGTACATGAGGCCGCCACGGTGCTGGAAGCCACGCTGGCCTATTCGCTCAACGCCCTGGACACGCCTACGCTGGTGGTGGAAATGGGCGTGGGCATGCGCATCACCAAGAGCTACGGCGATCAGCTCGTGGGCGGCATACTGAATCTCATGCGGCATCTCGGCGTATGGAAGGGCGAGGTGCCCGAGCCTCCGGCCGGACACAGGACCATCCTTTCCACCGGAGGATCCGTGGAATTCATCAACGCCTCGGCCTCCGGCGTGTTCATTCCGCTTATCCGTCAGTCCAACGAGGTCGAGGCCGGACAGTCCATAGGACGCATCGTCGATCCTCTGCGCGGCGTGGTGCTGCAGGAGGTGGCCGTGGACAGGCCGGGATTCGTCTTTACCATCCGGGCCTATCCCGTCGTCTATGAAGGTTCGCTGCTCGCTCGTGTCTACAGGGAGGACAACGCATGAAACGTGAACGTCTTTTCGTCATGTCCTCGCCGTTCCGCGACGAGTTCCGCATTCACGGCTTCCGCTTCGGCTCGGGCAGGAAGAGTCTGGCCGTGGTGGGCGCCATGCGCGGCGACGAGCTGCAGCAGCAGTTCGTCTGCTCCCGCCTTGTGCATACGCTTCAGGATCTGGAAGAGCGGGGCGAACTTGTGCCCGGGCATGAGATTCTCGTCATTCCTTCGGCCAATCCCTTTGCCATGAACATCGGCAAGCGATTCTGGGCCATGGACAATACCGACATCAACCGCATGTTTCCCGGCTATGAACTGGGCGAAACCACGCAGCGCATCGCGGCGGCGCTCTTCGAGCATATTCAGGGCTATGAGTTCGGCGTGCAGCTGGCCAGCTATTACCTGGCGGGAGATTTCATTCCCCATGTCCGCATGATGCATACCGGCTATGAAAACGTGGAGCTGGCCCAGGGATTCGGGCTTCCCTACACGCTGGTGCGCAATCCTCTGCCCATAGACACCACCACGCTGAACTACAACTGGCAGATATGGGAAACTCAGGCGTTTTCCGTCTACGCCGGTCATACCGGCGTCATCGACGTCTCGACGGCCGACGACAGCCTTTCCGCCATACTGCGCTTCATGGCGCTGCACGGCATGATCCGTTATCGCTCTCACCCGGGATACTACTCCCAGGTGGTGCAGGAAGAGGAGCTTGTCAATGTGAAGGCCTGCCGTGCGGGCATCATGTACTGCATGTGCAGGCCCGACGACATCGTGCGTCGTCATCAGAGACTTGCCAGCATCCTCGATCCCTATGACGGATCCGTGCGCTGGGAGGTGCGCGCTCCGGCGGACGGAACCGTGTTCTTCATGCAGACGCGTCCGCTGGTGCTGGAAAATTCCATGCTGTTCAGACTCATCGCGAGCTGAACGCCACAACGTTCAGGACAGACCGGCATCTTCGGTGTTCGGGCCTGCTGGTTAAAGAAAAAGGGCGCTCCCCTGAGGGAGCGCCCTTGATGATTAAAGTTCCGGGGCGTCGAAAAGCGCGTCTTCTTCGGGGTACTTTGCCTCGTATTCCGCCTTGAATTCGGCATAGCGGCCTTCGAGGATGGCCTTTCTCGCGCCGCGCACCATGTCGAGGAAATAGGTGAGGTTGTGCAGGGAGTTGAGGCGGAAGGCCAGAAGTTCCTGACTGACGTACAGATGCCGCAGATAGGCCTTGCTGAAGGTGCGGCAGGTGTAGCAGCTGCACTTCGGATCAAGAGGACTGTCGTCTTCGGCGTACTGGAGGCGCTTGATGTTGATCTTGCCTTCCGAGGTGTAGAGGGTGCCGTTGCGGGCGTTTCTGGTGGGAAGCACGCAGTCGAACATGTCCACGCCGGCCTCTATGCCGTGCAGGATGTCCAGCGGCGTGCCCACGCCCATGAGATAGCGGGGCTTGTCCTGCGGAAGCACGGGATCGAGCACACGCAGGTTCTTCATCATGAGGTTCTTGGGTTCGCCCACGGCAAGGCCGCCGATGGCGTAGCCCTCGAAGCCGATGTTCATGAGCTGTCTTGCCGAGGCCTCGCGCAGTTCGGGGAAGGTGCAGCCCTGCACGATGCCGAACAGAAGATTGCCCGCGCTTCCCGCAGGATAGGCGTCGCGGCAGCGCTGTGCCCATTCCGTGGTGCGCTTTACGGCCTTTTCGGCCTCTTCATGGGTGGCGCCGTAGCCGAGGCACACGTCGAGCGGCATCATGATGTCGGAATTGAGATTGCGCTGGATGGAGATCACCTTTTCCGGCGTGAACATGTGCTTCGAGCCGTCGATGTGGGAACGGAACTCCACGCCGTCGGCCTTCATCTTGTTCAGCTTGCTCAGACTGAAGGCCTGAAAGCCGCCGCTGTCCGTGAGGATGGGCTTGTTCCAGCGGATGAACTCATGCAGGCCGCCGCGCCGGGCCACGAGCTCGTCGCCCGGACGCAGGTACAGATGATAGGTGTTGCCCAGAATGATCTGCGCGCCGATGGCGTCAAGATCGTCGGGGGCGAGGGCCTTGACGCTGCCCACCGTGCCCACGGGCATGAAGATGGGAGTTTCTATGACGCCGTGCGCGGTATGAAGCAGGCCGGCGCGGGCGTTGCCGTCCTTGCCCAGAAGTTCGAAGGTGCCGGGGGCTTTGTCCATGGATGCCTCGAAAAGGGTTAAAGTGCGAGATCCCAGCACAGCAGCAGGATCAGCGGAGCGGCGCAGCCGAGCGCGATTTCCAGCGGGCGGGGAAGGCCGTCATGATGCCGCAAGGCCGAACTTACGGCAAGTCCGATGAGAAAGCCGGAAAGAAGACCGAAAATATGGGCGGAGTAGTCCACGTTCCTGCCCTCCGCGCCGAGCATGGCAAGGAAGGCAAGGGCGGCCGCCACGGGCAGCACCAGACGCCGGAATCCCTGAAGATGGGAGCGGATGACGATGTCGGCACAAAGAAGCCCCACCATGCCGAACATGGCCGTGGAAAATCCGAGACTCGAATAGCCGGGGTCGCGATAGAGAACGTTCATGGCGTTGCCGAGCATGCCGGAGGCGAGCGTGGCGAAAAGCGTGAGACCGAGACCGATGCGCCGGGCGAGCAGGATAAGGAAGGGCGAGCCGAAGACGACGTTGCTGAACAGATGGAGCGTGTCGGCGTGCAGCGTGAGGGCCGTGGCCGTGCGCCACCATTCGCCGTTGCGCACTTCGGTCACGTTGAGCTTGCCGCAGCGCACCCAGTATTCCGGATCGGGAATATGCTCGAAGGGCAGGGGCCACCAGCCCATGGTGAGTCCGTACCAGAATATGAGAAACAGCATGACGAGCATGGCCCAGTGCGCGTTGCGGCGCTGGGGCACGGGATGCGGAACCGGCTTTTTCTCCCCGGCCACGGCGGCAAGTTCGGCGCGGGCCACGTCTTCGAACATGGCGGGCACGAAGGCGCGCATCTGGGAGCCGTGACCCGTGATGATGTAGGGAATGTCCCTGGAGTCGAGCACGAGGCGCAGAAGTTCCATCTGCATGGTCCCGGGAGCGGGAAGCGCGCGCCCCATGTGGCCCGGACCGCGGAAGTCCACCACGCGCCATCCTTCCGGGACACGGAGGGAGCGGCGCCACAGACCGATGCGGCTTTTCGGACGATGATGGAAGGCGGCGCTTATGTCGTTCATGAAGACCTGCCGCGGTGCGGCGTGCTCTGAGGGCCGGAGAAGAGCATTGCAGGAGGTTATTAATCAAAAAAAGGCGGAGATGTTATCCCCGCCTTTGGAAAGATCGGCAAGCCGGATTATTCGGCGTCGTTCTTGACGACGGGCTTCACCACGGCGCCGGAACGGAGGCAGCGGGTGCACACGTTGATGGTGCGCACGGTGCCGTCGGCTTCCTGATGGCGGACAGCCTGCAGGTTGGGGTTGAAGCGACGCTTGGTCTTGATATTGGAATGGCTCACAAGGTTACCCACCTGAGCTTTCTTGCCGCAGATTTCACACTGTTTACCCATGGTATATCCTCCATAAAAAGCCCGTGTGGGGCGGAATGCTGCTGAAATTCGATACTGTTTGTATCGTAAGGACTGCTAACAATAGCCTGTATTTGAAAAAAAGGCAAGTGGAAACGGCCGCAACTTCCGGGACGGAGCGCTCATGAGGAGCGGAACGCTCCCGTAGATGTCCGCCGTGAACGCGTGAAACCGCCTGAATTTTCAGAACATTAAAACATTCTCCAAAAAATTCGGCGACGGCCTTCGGAAGCAGATGCTTCTCCCCGATCCGCCT
>CAJJMX010000077.1 GCA_905192935.1 uncultured Mailhella sp. | reverse complement strand
ATACCGCCAGCAACGAGAGCCCCGCGCGCGCCCGACACCGCCCTCCTCCGCGCGGGCGCGGGAACGAGCCCCGCGGCAGGTCGCTGGACCGGCGGCTTCATTCATGACGGTATCCGGGCTGTCCATGACTCGTCAGGCTTCCGGGGAAGCTGATTAGGCATTTTCAGCAGGAGCTTCCGCTTCGGCGGCGGGAGCTTCCACGGGGGCTTCTTCTTCAGCGATGTGCTTTTCTTCAGACACGATCTTCACGGTGAAGGAAGGAACCACGTCGGCATGCAGACGGGCGCGCACGCTGTGTTCGCCCAGGGTGCGGATGGAGCCGTCGAGAAGCAGACGATGACGATCCACTTCGATGCCCATGGCGGCGAGAGCGTCGCCGATCATGGCGGGGGTGACGGAACCATAGAGCTTGTCGTTTTCACCAACGCGCATGGCGATGGTCACGACCACGCCCTCGAGCTTGGAAGCGAGGTCGGCGGCAGCGGCGCGGAGGGCATCCATGCGGGCCTGCAGCTTCTTGCGTTCCAGTTCGAACACGCGGATGTTGGCGGGAGTGGCCAGGCTGGCAAGCTGCTGAGGAAGCAGGTAGTTGCGGCCGTAGCCGGGCTTGACATTGACGATGTCGCCAAGGTGACCGAGCTTTTCAACGTCGGCACGAAGAATAACTTTCATTTTGTCTCCTATGCCGTTAGATGTTGGTCTTCTTCTTGAGTTCGCTGGAATGAGCGGAAGTGTAGAACAGCAGGGCCATCTGGCGGGCGCGCTTGATCTCGGTGGTGAGGGCGCGCTGATGCTTGGCGCAGGTACCGGTAATGCGGCGGGCGACGATCTTGCCGCGCTCGGTGATGAAGTCGCGGAGGATGTCGGGACGCTTGTAATCAAGAGCCAGTTCGGCGTCGGCGCAGAAGCGGCAGAACTTGCGGCGAGGAGCAAACTTCTTACGGAAAGCCATTACGCGACCTCCTCGGTGGCTTCGACGGAGTCGGCCAGCTTGACGGTCATGAACTTGAACACGCCGTCGGTGATGCGGATGATGCGTTCCAGTTCAGCCACGAGCTGAGAAGGAGCAGCATATTCGAGACGAACATAGAAGCCGCGCATCTGCTTGCGGACGGGATAGGCCAGGTCGCGCATGCCCCACTGATCCACGACGAGCATCTTGCCGCCTTCGCGGGTGATGACTTCGTCCATGGTCTTCAGGACGGTTTCGCGCTCTTCCACAGACAGCTCCGGAGAAAGGAGCAGCAGGGTTTCCATTTTGCGCATGTAGGATATCTCCTTACGGTCAGAGGTCCGCCGCTCCCGACTTCCTGCCGGAAAAACCATACGGCGAACAAGGTGAACTGTCGTATTTACTAGGGAGCCGTCTTTCTGTCAAGCCCCGGGAGACTCGCACGGAAAGACGGCCCGTCTTTGTCCTGCCCGCGCTCGCGCCCGGACAGGCGTGCCGCGGACCGGCTGTTCCAGCTGTTCTAATAGTTGAAAAGGCTGTTGATGGTCACCGAACCGACCACGGGCGCAAGCAGCCTGTCGGAAATGGTCACGTTTCTTCCTTCAGATGCCGTGACGGGCACCGTCACGCCGCCGAGGACGAAGGCCTTCTGGGAACGGGCGATGAAGGCGGAAAGATCCGTGAGTCTGGGATTCAGACCTTCCATAAGTTCGGGAGCCTTTTCCCGGTATTCCACCACGAGCTTGTCCGTCTGCGTCGAGCCTGTCCATTCATAGCGCGCCACAAGCGTCGGTCCTTCCCACATCTTCTTTCCCGCCTGAACAAAGAGCGGCGTCCAGGGGTCCATGGATGCGGGACGCAGATAGACGTGCACGGTGGCGTCGTTTGCGCCGGAGCCGTTGCTTTCATAAAAGACCTTCAGCGTCTGAAAATCCACGCCGATGGGGCGCACTTCCCAGATGACGTCGGAAGAGCATTCCGCAAGCATGCTGACGAGCTGCGCATCATCCTTCTGCTGGAGCGAGAACCATACCCTCACGGGAACGGTATTCATGAAGCCGTTCTCATAGGGAACACGGGTCAGCGCCGAGCCGGACAGCACGTTTTCATACCCTTCGGCGGCCGTCACGCTTACCGTCGGGGACGCCGTGGAGACAAAGCTTCCCGTGGAAGCGTCCACTCCTCTGTATATGGCGGAACCGGCGCATCCTCCGAGAAGAAGCGTGAGAGAGAGCGCCGCGCAGGTCAAAAGACGTTTCATGAAGACACCTCTTTCTTTCAATGGGTTGCCCTTTTTCTCCGTATCGACGGGGAGCTTTAAACATAAATCGTTCACCGGCAATTGGCAACGCCGCGCGCGGCCCTCCGTGTCCGGAGAGTCTGCAAGGTCTCATCCGAGGCGCAGGCGTGCAGGAGAAAACGCGCTTGCGCTCTTCACCCGCCCATGGCAAACTCCCGCCATGAACGTCACAGTTGCCATAAGCGGCGGAACCGACAGCCTGTTTGCCCTGCTCCATCTTAAAGAGGAAGGACACAGGGTCACGGCTCTGCACGCACGCTTTCTGCCTGCCGGACAGAACGATGCCGTACCGGCCATGCAGTCGCTCTGCCGCAGTCTCGGCATTGCCCTGCATGTGGTCGATCTTTCCGAAGCCTTCCGCCGTCATGTCATGGAACCCTTTGCCGAAGAGCATGCCAGGGCCCGCACGCCCAATCCCTGCGCACTGTGCAACCGCGCCATGAAGTTCGGTCTTCTTTTCGACCATGCCATGACTCTCGGGGAAGCCTTCGCCACGGGCCATTACGCGGCAATCTGCGTCCATCCCGTCTACGGCCCGGCGCTCAGGACCGGAAGCGACGGGACCAAGGATCAGAGCTACTTTCTCGCGCTGGTCCCCCTCTCCCGTCTCCGCCGCTGCCTCTTTCCGCTTGCGGAGCGCAAGAAAGCCGATATCCGGCAATGGCTCTCCGACCGGGGACTCACGCCTCCCGTTCCCGCCGAAAGCCAGGAAATATGCTTCATCCCCGGCGACGACCACTATGCGTGGCTGAAGGAAAAGGCGTCCTGCGAAGACCTGCGTCTGCCCGGTCCTGGGCCCGTGCTCCTTGCCGGAGAAAACAGGATCATCGCGCAGCACCGGGGACTCTGGCAGTACACCGAAGGCCAGCGCCGGGGACTTGGCATTCCGTGGAAGGAGCCTCTTTACGTGCTGAAAAGACTGCGCGATTCCAACACCCTCGTGGTGGGACCGAAGGATCTTCTGCCCGTGACCTCGTGTTCCGCCTCCTCGCTGAACATCATGGTGCCTCCCGCCCTGTGGCCGGACAGGCTCCTTGTCCGGGTGCGCTACCATCAGAAGCCCGAACCGGCCCGCGTCGAGATCGCGCAGGAGCGCATGACCATGACCTTCGCCTCCGCCCAGCAGCCTCCCGCCCCCGGACAGATCGCCGCCGTCTACGATGAGGACGGCTTCGTGCTTGCCGGCGGCATTCTGGACTGAGTCCGCTTTTTCCCGTGCAGGACACGTCCGGCAGTGACGACGTCACTTGATTCCCGCAGCCTGTGCGGCTATGATGTGGCCCGGTCTGTCGCCGGAAGACGACAGTCCGCCCCTTTTCACGCAACATGGCGGCGGAGCGGAACTTTCGCCCCGCCTTTCCCATACAACGCCCAGTGAGGACAACATGATCGGTATTTCCAAGCTTTACTGCGGACAGGTGGAACCGTCCGACGCGCTGCGTTACGGCCGCCAGTCCGGCAAGCTTCCTTCTCATCTGCTTCAGTTCTCCGCCGACAAGAAGCCGGTCGTCGTCTGGAACATGACGCGCCGCTGCAACCTCAAATGCGTGCACTGCTACGCCCAGGCCGAAACCGACAAGGGCATCGACCCCATCTCCACCGAACAGGCAAAGATCATGATCGACGATCTGGCCGCCTACGGCGCGCCGGTCATGCTCTTTTCCGGCGGCGAGCCCACCATCCGCAAGGACCTGCCCGAACTGGCAAGCTACGCCACCTCGAAGGGCATGCGCGCCGTCATCTCCACCAACGGCACGCTCATCGACCGCGCCATGGCCAAGACGCTCAAGGAAGTGGGACTTTCCTACGTGGGCGTCTCCCTGGACGGCGGCGAAGACGTGCACGACCACTTCCGCGGCGTGAAGGGCGCCTTCCGCCGTGCCCTCGAAGGCCTCGACTACTGCCGCGAAGAAGGCATCAAGGTGGGCCTGCGCTTCACCATCAACAAGCGCAACGCCGTGGAAATCCCCAAGATCTTCGACATCCTGCGCGAGCGCGACATTCCCCGCGTGTGCTTCTATCACCTCGTGTACTCCGGCCGCGGCACCGAACTCATCAACGAGGACCTCAATCATCAGGAAACCCGTGCCGTGGTCGATCTCATCATGGACAAGACCCGCGAATGCTTCGACGCGGGCACGCCCAAGGAAGTGCTCACCGTGGACAACCACGCCGACGGCCCCTACGTGTGGATGCGCCTTCTCAAGGAAGATCCCAAGAGAGCCGAGGAAGTGTTCCAGCTTCTGCAGTTCAACGAGGGCAACAGCTCCGGCCGCGGAATCGGCTGCATTTCCTGGAACGGCGACGTTTCCGCCGACCAGTTCTGGCGTCATCATGTGTTCGGCAACGTGCTCGAGCGTCCCTTCTCCGAGATCTGGGACGACCCGAACATCGAGCTTCTGCACAAGCTCAAGGACAAGAAGCCCTACGTGAAGGGTCGCTGCGCGAGGTGCCGCTTCCTCAATATCTGCGGCGGCAACTTCCGCTCCCGCGCCGAAGCCTACTACGGCGATGAATGGGCCGAAGATCCGGCCTGCTACC
This sequence comes from uncultured Mailhella sp., assembly GCA_905192935.1. Classification (GTDB taxonomy): domain Bacteria; phylum Desulfobacterota; class Desulfovibrionia; order Desulfovibrionales; family Desulfovibrionaceae; genus Mailhella. The sequence goes on along the minus strand of CAJJMX010000077.1, from coordinate 2,675 downwards.
TCACCGACGAGGAAATCGGCATCAAGTAATCACATCATCTGATGAAAAACGGGGAGGCTCCAGTGCCTCCCCGTTTTTTCTGTCCCGCCTTTCTCCCGAGCCCATGCCCTTCGGCCGACCCGAGAGCGAAGAACGATTTCCTCTTTAAAGAGTGTCTCATGATCATTTCCCTTCTTCTCGGCAAGCAGATAGCGGCCATGCTGCTCATGGTGCTCATGGGCTACGCCGTGGTGCGCCTGCGTCTTCTCAGAGCAGAAGACAGCGCACCGCTTTCCGCCGTGGCCCTGTATATAGTCGGCCCGTGCATGATGCTCGACGCCTTTCAGGTGGAATTTTCCGGAGAGAAGCTGAACGGCCTTTTCCTCTCCCTCGCGGCGGCCGCGCTCTCCCAGTCCCTGGCCATAGCCTTCAACGCCCTCGTGCGCCGTCCGCTCCGCCTCGATCCGGTGGAACAGGCCTCCGCCATCTACTCCAACGGCGGCAACCTCATCATTCCCATCGTCACCTACGTGTTCGGCCCGGAATGGGTGCTCTACACGAGCGGCTTTCTCATCGGTCAGACGGCGCTCTTCTGGACGCACTGCTATACGCTTCTCAAGAAAAACGGCCAGTTCCATCTGCGCAACATCCTTCTGAACGTCAACATCCTGGCCATGGCGGCGGGCGCCCTGCTCTTCGTGTCCGGTCTGCACTTCCCCGAAGTGCCGCGTCTTGCCGTGCATGCCGTGGGCAGCATGATCGGGCCTCTGTGCATGATAGTCACGGGCATGCTCATAGGCTCCGTGAACTTCAGGCGTGTTCTGGCCTACAAAAAGCTCCCGCTCATCGTGGCCCTGCGCCTTCTCGTGCTGCCCCTCATCACGCTCCTCGTCTTCCGGGCAAGTCCCCTCGCCTCCTGGACGAAGGACGGCGGCACCATCCTTCTCATCAGCTTTCTTGCGGCCGCCGCGCCCTGCGCCTCCACCGTCACGCAGATGTCCCATCTCTACGGACACAACGGCGAATATGCGAGTCTCATCAACGTGATCTCCACCCTTCTTTGCGTCGTCACCATGCCCGTCATGGTCTTTCTCTTCCAGCTCTGATGCGTCGACGCTTCCCTTTTGCGCAAGCGCGGGAACGGCCTTCTGCCACGCATCTGCCCAAGCGCCCCGCCCCGGAAGCTCACGGTGAATACGCCTGCACGAAAAAAGTTCTATCAGACGAAGTGTGACCCCGACCCTTTTCAAAGCCGGGGGGCGGTGTTATCTTCCTTCACGTTTTCATTGACCGTTGACGCGCCCTCTGCGGCGCAAAGGATACCGAAATGACCAATCTTTCCTTCCATCGCGGCCGCCGTCTGCGCCGCACTCCCGCCATTCGCGACATGATCCGCGAAACGTCCCTTTCCGCCGCCGATCTCATCATGCCCTATTTCGTGGTCGACACGCCTGACGAAGCCTTCCGTCAGCCCATCGCCTCCATGCCCGGACAGTACCAGCTCTCCCTTGCCGAGCTGGAAAAGGAAATCGGCGAAGCCGTGAAGCTCGGCCTGCGCGCCGTGCTGCTCTTCGGCATTCCCGCCGAAAAGGATCCCGTAGGCTCCGGCGCCTACGCCAGGGACGGCATCGTGCAGCGCGCCACGCACATGATCAAGAAGAACTGGCCCGACCTTGTGGTCGTCACCGATCTTTGCCTTTGCGAGTACACCTCTCACGGTCACTGCGGCATCATTGCCGACGGCGACAAGACCGGTCATGTGCTCAACGATCAGACTCTCGATCTTCTGGCAAAGACCGCCGTTTCCCAGGCCGAGGCCGGAGCCGACATCATCGCGCCTTCCGACATGATGGACGGCCGCGTGCTCGCCCTGCGCACCGCGCTGGACAAGGCCGGATTTGAAGAGACCCCCATCATGTCCTACGCCGTGAAGTACGCCTCCGCCTACTACGGCCCCTTCCGCGACGCTGCGGAATCCGCGCCCCACTTCGGCGACCGCCGCACCTATCAGATGGACCCCGGCAACGTGCAGGAAGCCCTGCGTGAAATGCAGGCCGACATCGACGAAGGCGCGGACATCTTCATCGTCAAGCCCGCCGGCCCCTATCAGGACGTCATCCGTCTCATGCACGACACCTTCGACGTGCCGCTCGTATCCTATCAGGTGAGCGGCGAATACTCCCTCATCTGCGCCGCGGCTCAGAACGGCTGGATCGACCGCAAGGCCGTCATCATGGAATCGCTCCTCGGCCTCAAGCGCTCCGGCTCCAAGATGATCATCACCTATTTCGCCGTGGAAGCCCTCCGCGAAGGATGGATCCGCTGATGAACGGCCACCACTCCGCCCCCTCCTCCCTCGGCGCCTGCCATCCCGGCGGACACCCCATGGGACGCCCTGCCGACGGAGCTCCCGGCGGTCATCCCGCCACGGCAAAGCCCCGCTTCCTGCCCGACGGCTCTCCCAAGTGCCGCCTCATCGCCTGGGAAGTGACGCGCTCCTGCAACCTTGCGTGCAAGCACTGCCGCGCCGAGGCCCATCCCGAACCCTATCCGGGAGAGCTCTCCACCGCGGAAGCCAAGGCCCTCATCGACACCTTCCCCGAAGTGGGCGAGCCCATCATCATCTTCACCGGCGGCGATCCCATGATGCGCCCCGATGTGTATGAACTCGCCGCCTACGCCAGGGACAAGGGGCT
>CAJJMX010000076.1 GCA_905192935.1 uncultured Mailhella sp. | reverse complement strand
GCCTCGAGCGGAGAGCAGACCACGCCGTCGAGGCCCGCCGCACGGGCGCGCGAGGCGTAGTGCATGACCACTTCCTCCATGGGCCGCTCGATGAGCAGATCCTCGCGCATCCTCTCCTCGCTCGTGGAGGTGAGCTGCGTGACCGCGATGAGAAGAGGCCTCGTGCCGTCAGGACGGGTGAGACCCTTCAGAGCCTCCTCCATCATGGGCACGGTGCCTGCGGCGTGCAGATTGCACATGTCCACGTCGAGCGAAGAGAGCACGGCCATGGCCTTGCGCACGGTGTTGGGGATGTCGTGCAGCTTGAGATCGAGGAAGATCCTGTGTCCCCGGGCCTTCACGGCGCGCACGATGTCGGGGCCTTCGGCATAGTAGAGTTCCATGCCTATCTTCACGAAGGGCTTCTCTTCGGTGAAGAGGTCGAGAAAGTCCATGACTTCCGCCCTGCTGCTGAAGTCGCAGGCCACCATGACGTCCTTTTTGAGATCACGCATCAGTGCGCTCCTCCGATGATGTCCCTGAGGGAGCTTATGCCGTACTGCTCCATGACGGAGGGCAGTTCGGCCAGGATTTTCGGACAGGCCCACGGGTCGACGAGGTTGGCCGCGCCCACTTCCACGGCCGTGGCGCCCGCAAGCATCATTTCCACCACGTCGCGCGCCGAGCTTATGCCGCCCATGCCGATGATGGGCAGCTTCACGGCCTCATAGACCTGATAGACCATGCGCAGCGCCACGGGCAGTATGGCGCTGCCGGAAAAACCGCCCATCTTGTTGGCGATGACGGGCTTTTTCGTGCGCAGATCGATGCGCATGCCGAGCAGCGTGTTGATGAGGCTTATGCCGTCGGCTCCGGCCTCGGCCGCCGCTACCGCAAGAGGCACGATGTCCGTGACGTTGGGCGAGAGCTTCACGTACACGGGCTTCTTCGTCACGGCCTTCACGGCCTTGGTCACGGCGGATATGCCGAGAGGATCCGTGCCGAAGCTCATGCAGCCGTTGTGCACGTTGGGACAGCTCACGTTCACTTCGATGAGCCCCACCTGCTCCTCGCCGTCGATGCGCGCGCAGCACTCGGCGTACTCGTCCACGGAAAAACCGCCGATGTTGGCGACGACCTTCTTGTGGAAGCACTTCTTGAGACGGGGCAGCTCTTCGGAGATGACCCTGTCTATGCCGGGATTCTGCATGCCCACGGCGTTTATCATGCCCGCGGGGGTCTCCGCGATGCGCGGCGTGGGATTGCCGAAGCGCGGCTCGAGCGTGGTGCCCTTGAAGGAGAAGGAGCCGAGCATGTTGATGTCGTAGAGCTCGGCGAACTCGTAGCCGTAGCCGAAGGTGCCGCTCGCCGGGATGATCGGGTTGTCGAGTTCCAGCCCGCTCAGCGTTACTTTCAGATCTGCCATTCCAGCACCTCCTTGTCGAACACGGGTCCGTCCTTGCACACGCGCCTGCTGCCTTCCTTCGTCATGATGCTGCATCCCATGCACGCGCCGAAGCCGCAGCCCATGCGCTCCTCGAGGCTGAACTCGCCGCCCTTGCCCTGCGCGGCCCTGTAGAGGGCGCGGAGCATGGGCATGGGGCCGCAGCTGTAGACATAGCTGAAATCCTCGGGAAGCGCGTCGGTGACGAATCCCTTCACGCCCACGCTGCCGTCCACGGTGGTCACGATGACGCGCGCGCCGATCTTCTCGAACTCGCGCGCGTAGAATATCTCCTCCGCCCTGTTGAAGCCGAGAATGACCGTGACGGAGCGTCCTGCGGCCACAAGCTTCCTTGCAAGATTGAACAGCGGGGGCACGCCCACGCCGCCGCCCACGAGAAGGGGCGACTCGCCGCTTTTTTCCACGTCAAAGCCGTGGCCGAGTCCGGTAAGAACGTCGAGAGCGTCGCCTTCCTTCATCTGCGCCATGGCGTCCGTGCCCTGTCCCACGACCTTGTAAATGAGGGTGATGGTCTTCTCGTCGTAGTCGCACACGGATATGGGACGGCGCAGGAAACAGCCCGGAAGGCTGATCTCCACGAACTGCCCCGGCATGGTCATGGCCGACGTGTCGCCGGAAAGCACCATGCGGTACACGTCCTTCGCAAGCGGCGTATGTTCGATTATCGTATAGATTCCCTGTTTCATGCTGGCTCCGCACATGATGGTTGCTGTTGGCAGAGAAAGACTCCCGCCGGAAAAGACGGGAGAAAAGGCCCGCTTCCGCGTATCTCACGCCTTTTCGTTCCAGGCCTCCTCGCCGTCTGCGAGCGTGAGCACGCAGCGGCCGAACAGCCTCTCGCCCTCAAAGGGCGTGGCACGTCCCTTGCTGAGAAATTCCTCAGGATCCACCACCCACTCGCGGGAAAGGTCGAACACGGCAAGATCCGCCCTCTGCCCTTCCTCCAGGAACGAGCCGATGCCGAAACGTCTTGCGGGATTCACGGACATGAGCTCCACGAGCTTCTCGAGCGTGATCCTGCCCGTCTTCACGAAGTGGGTGTACATGACGGCAAAGGCCGTTTCGAGGCCCACCACGCCCATGGCGCTGCGCTCGAGTCCCCGGCTCTTGGCCTCGGCCTCGTGCGGGGCGTGGTCCGTGGCTATCATGCTCACGGTGCCGTCGAGAATGCCCTCGATGAGCGCCTCCCTGTCCGCTTCTCCGCGCAGGGGCGGATTCATCTTGAAGCGGCCGTCCTCCTGAAGGTCCCTGTCGCAGAGCACGAGATAATGCGGGCCGGTCTCGCAGGTCACGTCCGCGCCTTCGGCCCTGGCGCGGCGTATGATCTCCACGCTTTCCTTCGTGGAAATATGACAGGCGTGAAAGGCGGCTCCCGTTTCCTTCGCAAGTTCCGCGTCGCGGGCCACTTCCGCCCATTCGCTCTCCGAGCTGATGCCCCGGTGTCCGTGCGCTCTTGCGTACTTACCGTCGTGTATCCAGCCGCCCGTGAGCAGCGAATTCACCTCGCAGTGCGCCGCGATGATCCTGCCGAGCCTCTTTGCCTCCTGCATGGCGGCGCGCATCATGTCCCTGTCCTGCACGCCGCGGCCGTCGTCGGAAAAGCCCGCCACGAAGGGCGCCATGCCTTCCATGTCGGAAAGCTCGCGTCCCTCCTCGCCCATGGTTATGGTGCCGTAGGGCAGCACATGGATCACGGCGTCACGCCGGATGATCTCAAGCTGCTTTTCCAGATGCTCCACGGTATCGGGGAACGGGTTCAGATTGGGCATGGTGCACACCGTGGTGTAGCCGCCGTGCGCAGCCGCAAGAGAGCCCGTGCGGATGGTCTCCTTGCATGAAAAACCCGGCTCACGGAAATGCACATGGACATCTACGAGGCCGGGAACGATGCAACACCCGCTCATATCGGATTCAGATACGCCCTCCAGAGGCGGCAGCTGCGGCGCGATGCGCTCTATCTTGCCGTTTCTGATGAAAACATCGTTCTTCGCAAAGCCGGAAGGACGATAGACCATGGCGTTTCTCAGGATGCGATCCATGCAAACTCCTCAGAGCCGTTGAAGTCGTCAGGCGGCAGAGCCGGACGCAGGGGAACCGTCCCCTCTCCGGCAAAAGGCCGCGGCTAAGGGCCCGCAGCCCTCCGGTCCCGGGAGCCTGTCTTGCCCGGAACCCTGAAAAAAAGCCCGGCCCGAAGGCCGGGCGAACATTACGCCATCCGACGGAGCACGTCTTCCAGCGTCTCGGTAAAGGCCTCGAGATCGGCCTCGTCGATGGTGAGCGGAGGCAGAAGCCGCAGCGTGGGACCATAGGTAAGATTGAGGATGAAGCCCCGATGCATGAGCTCAAGCCATACTTCCTTCGCCCTCTCGTCGGACATTTCGAGTTCCACGCCGATGAGAAGACCCATGCCGCGCACATCGCGTATCACGCCGGGCAGCTTCTCGCCGAGAGCGCGGAAGCGGGCGCGGGCGCGCTCGCCGAGAGCGGCGGCACGTTCCACGAGATGGTCGCGCTCCATGATCTCAAGCACCTTGAGTCCCACGGCCGTCACCAGAGCGCCGCCGCCGAAGGTGGTGGCATGACTGCCGTAGTCGAAGCCCTGGGCCACTTCGTCCGTGGCCATCATGGCGCCGAGAGGCAGACCGTTGGCCATGGACTTGGCGCTCGTGAACACGTCGGGCCGGAGATTGAAATTCTGAAAGCCCCACCACTTTCCGCTGCGGCCCATGCCGGCCTGCACTTCGTCGCACATGACGAGCACGCCGTGACGGCGGCAGATGTCCACAAGACCGTCGGCGTATTCCTGCGTGACCGGAATGATGCCGCCCTCGCCCTGGATGGCTTCAAAGAGCACGGCCGCGGTGGTGGGCTTTATGGCCTTTTCCAGCGCGTCCAGATCGCCCCACGGCACGCGGCCGAAACCGGGCGTTTCCGGCTCGAAGCCTTCCGTGTGCTTGCCCGTGGCGGCCAGCGTGGCCAGCGTGCGGCCGTGGAAGCAGTTCGTGAGCGTAATGACTTCCCAGGCATCGCGCCCCTTCACCACGCGCTGGTAGCGACGCGCTATCTTGATGGCGGCCTCATTGCTCTCCGCGCCGGAGTTGCAGAAGAACACCTTGCCCGCATGGCTCGTGGAGAGCAGCTTTTCGGCGTAGTCGAGCTGCTCTTCCTGATAGAAGAGATTGCTCACATGAACGAGCTTTCGGGCCTGTCTTTCCATGACCTCGGCTATTTCCTCGTTGCAGTGGCCGAGACCGATGACGGCGATGCCGGCCAGAAGGTCGACATATTCCTTGCCGTCCACATCCCAGAGGCGGGCGCCCTTGCCTCGGACTATGCCCAGCGGATAGCGCGAGTACGTCCGGCACATAAAGGCCATTTCCCTTTCCCTCAGTCTTTCGAAAGCTTCGCTCATCGTGTGATTTCCCCATGAAACTTGTTTTTTCCCGCTCCGGCACTCCGCAGGCGCAAGGAACGCGGGTATCATATACCATTAATGAAGCATAGCCAAGAGTGTCCCTGCCCCTCTTCCGGGATTGCTTTTTGCGCCGCAGAAGCTGATAGTCGCATCCGTGACGCTTCTTCCGCCCTGCTCCGCCGCCGTGCGCCGCGGCGCGGAAGAGACCTTCTTCCTTCCGGAAACGCCGCGTTTCCTTTCCTTCTTATACGGATGTGTTCATGACAAGCGCCTTTACCATGCTCCGCCCCCTTGTGCTGGCTTCCGGCTCTCCGAGACGCCGTGCGTTCCTCGAAGGCATGGGGCTCGACTTCGACATTCTTCCCGCCTCCTGTCCGGAGCCGCGTCCTCTTCCCGACGAGGATCCCAGACGCTTCGCCTCGCGCTGCGCCGAGGCCAAGGCCCGCTTCGTGCTCTCCTCTCTTTCCTCGCGCACGGATCGTCCCGCCGTGCTCTCGGCCGACACCATCGTCATCCTGCGCGAGGGCGGCCGCGCTTCCATCCTCGGCAAGCCGAAGGACAGAAACGACGCCGTGGCCATGCTCTCGCGCCTTTCCGGCCGCACGCACGAGGTGGTCACCTCCTGCTGTCTCGCCATGGACGATCATGTGGAGGCCTTCGACGACATGACGAAGGTCACCTTTGCGCCCTGGCCCTCTTCCGTGCTCGAAGCCTACGCCGACAGCGGCGACCCTCTGGACAAGGCCGGCTCCTACGGCATACAGGACGGAGGGGCCTTTCTCGTCAGCAGTATTTGCGGGTCCTGGTCCACGGTGGTGGGCCTTCCTCTCGACATCGTGCTGAAACGCCTGCTCAAAGCGGGCGTCATCGGCCTGAACGACTTTTCCCGGGAGCTCTCATGAAAGAACAGATTCTGGATGCCGTCCGCGGCGTGTACGAAAAGGTGCCTCTCGTGCACAGCATCACCAACTTCGTGGTCATGCAGGTTTCGGCCAACGCCCTGCTTGCCGCCCATGCCTCGCCCCTCATGGCGCACGCCGCCGAGGAAATGGACGACCTCACGAACATCGATTCCGCCCTCGTGCTCAACATAGGCACGCTCGACCCCGACTGGATCGCCAGCATGGAACTTGCCGGAACGCTCATGAAGAAGAAGGGCAAACCCGTGGTGCTCGATCCCGTGGGCGCCGGAGCCTCGGGTCTGCGCACCCGCTCCGCCCTGCGCCTGCTCGACACCGTGCGGCCCGACATCCTGCGCGGCAACGCCTCGGAGATCATGGCCCTGGCCGCGGAGATACGCTCCGCCGACAAGGTGGAGACCAAGGGCGTGGACAGCCGCAACAGCAGCGACGAGGCCGTAGACTCCGCCCACGCCCTTGCCGGACGCTTCGGCTGCACGGTAAGCGTGAGCGGCGTGCGCGATCTCATCACCGACGGCAAAAACGACCTTGTCGTGGAAGGCGGCTCCGCCCTCATGCCGCTCGTCACGGGCATGGGCTGCTCGGCCTCGGCCGTCACCGGAGCCTATGCGGCCGTCTGCAAGGACAGCCTCACGGCCGCTGCCGCCGCCATGGCCGTCATGGCCTCGGCGGGCGAAAAGGCCGGAGCCCGCGCCAAGGGCCCGGGAAGCTTCCTTCCCGCCTTCCTGGACGAACTCTATCTGCTGGACCCCGAAGACGCGGCAAAAAGAGTGCGCAGGCTCGAAGCCTGACGATTCTGCCGGGGCCTCCGCCTCCCTTCCGGAGCGGCCCCGTCGCATCCGAAAAGCCCGCGCCGGGGGCACATGAGGGCCGCAGACAAGCGCCCCCCCCGTGCCGCCTCTCCTCACCTGCGCCCTCACGGGCCGGATATCAGGCATGCCCTCACAGGGACATGCCGGGAGCATGTCATGAACTGGAGACATCATACCGATTACCGCGTCTATCTCGTCACGGACCGTGAGCTCTGTCTCGGCCGCCATCTGGAAGATGTGGTGCTCTCCGCGGTGCGCGGAGGCGCCGGAGTCGTGCAGCTTCGGGAAAAGCATGCCTCGAGCCGCGAATTTCTCGAGCTTGCCCGCGCGCTCGTGACCCGGCTTCAGCCCCGCGGCATTCCGCTCATCATCAACGACAGGGCCGACATAGCCCTGGCCTCGGGCGCGGCCGGTCTGCACGTGGGACAAAGCGACCTGCCGCCCGAAGACGCCCGCCGCCTCATGGGCCCTGACGCCATCATAGGCCTTTCCGTGGAAACGAAGGAAGAGCTGCTGGCCGCGGAAAAACTCGACGTCGACTACGTGGGCGTAAGTCCCGTGTTCGCCACGCCCACCAAGACCGACACCCTTGAGCCCTGGGGCCTCGACGGCCTGCGCTGGGCCCGGGAGCATTCTCCGCTCACCCTCGTCGCCATAGGCGGCATACACAAAAACAACGCGGCAAAGGTCATAGCCGCAGGAGCGCACGGTCTGGCCGTGGTCTCGGAGCTCTGTTCCGCGCCCGACCCGGAAGAGGCTGCACGAAACCTTCTTGCTCAATTCGACGCGCAGAGCGTCATGTGAAGCGCAGGACGCGGCGCCTCCCCTTCTGCGGGCCGCCGCACGGCAGACCCCGCGCAAAGCCCCCGGCAGAAGGCCGCGCGAAGCGTCCCCCGCCCTTTCCGACACAAGGCCGCGCCTTCCTTCAGGGAGACGCGGCCGTCTTCTGCGCCCGTCACGGCGCGCCATGCATGAAAAACGTTCCTAGAACTGCTTGGGCTTGAAGAACTTCGACGGCG
>CAJJMX010000075.1 GCA_905192935.1 uncultured Mailhella sp. | reverse complement strand
CGCGGCGTACTCCATGTCGGAGGAATGGATGAATCCCCACCACACGATTTTTTTTATGCCCATGTCGGGGCGATATGGAGCGGAAGAACCGGGCAGCACCGCAATGACTTTCCAACGCAGTTCCTGTGCCCCTCTGTCCAGGGCCTGCTTTGTCGACAGATCCAGATCTGCCAGAAAGGCCATCCAGTTCTGACGTTCCTCGGGGGAAAGCGATGGTGAGAATTCCAGAAGAATGTAGTGGTCTGCGGCATCGCGACGCAGCAGATCGTGCGCCGGAGGCACGGGTTCATTGTCGGGAATATTGAAGAGCTCGCGCAGCACGGCATCTCTGGACGTTCCGTCGCCGACCTTCTTGACGAGAATGTACGACAGGTACTTGCGGCTGTACTGAGTGAATTCATCCGTGAAGTCTCTGACCAGAGGAATGGGGAGTTCCACCAGATAGTGGGTGACGCTGTCACGAAGGTCAAGGCATATCTCACGCATGAATGCCTTGCCGTTGGGGCAATACCAGGTGTTCATGCCGACTCCTGTGTCAGTGCATCGACCACCAGCGGGTCGACTTCAAGCAGGCCGTTGTCGTCTTCGCGGAGCACGTGAAGCGAGAGCAGCACCTGCAGAGCCTGTTCAAGTTCCTGCTGCTTGCTGAACCGGAGGGGAATGTCCACCACTTCTCTGAGCTCGGACGGGCGAAACAGAACCTCTCCTTCGGCATTGCTGCCAGTGTCCACGATGTTGGCGAGCAGGTTCATGAGATCCGGGTCGTCGGGCATGCAGAATCCCGGCTTGCGGAACGAGGATATGTCGGGCACGCCGCCGGAGACGAGACAGCTGTGCATGAGGCAGGGCCAGCCGTGCGTGAGTTCCATGGCCTTGCGTGCATCCGGCCCGGTGCCGCTGGTGTCGTCCTTGAACCAAGCCTCTGCGCCTCCCTGCGTCCAGAGTTCCAGAGGAATCTGATAGCTGGAGAAGCGTTCAGCATCCTCGCTTCTGATGAATTCATACAGCGTGTCGGGATCGACCAGGCATACCACTTTGACGGGCTTGTCGCGGTGCAGACCGTTCAGCCAGTCGTCGGCCTTTTTCATGAATCGGCCCATGGCTGCGAATTTCCTCGAATACAGCAGGAACATCAGGCCGTTCTTCGCCTTTTTGCGGCAGATTTCCTGCATTTCCCCCATGACGTGGGGAACGTCGTTGCCGTGCAGTGCATACGGTTTCAGACCGGACTGCGCGGCAACATATTTCAGGGCCTCGGGGACACGGGACAGACCGAGGGCGTCGGAGCCGGAAATCCAGTACAGAGGACCGCTTTTTTTGTCCGTGAGCAGGCTGTACTGCGCGGCCACGAACACATCGGCCTCCCGAAGGCGCATCTCGCTGAGATTGCCCTGAGGATCGTAGGGCTTTTCGTAGAAGTCTTCCAGCCGGTACTGTACATTTTCCTCGCCGCCCATGAGCTCGACGAGGTTGGGGGTGCGGAGGCGGTACTTGCCGCCCTGAGAGAGCACGAGTCCGAGTCCTTCCATTTCATGCAGCAGGCTGCGCAGCGTGTTCTGATCGTTCCAGAGCCTGCCGTCCTCCCGCCTCGAGAAGGCTGCCGGCCAGTAGAAGCGGAGATCGTCGTACAGCGCTCTCAGGGAGAAGCTGCCCATTTTGTCCAGCGCCATGGTGTAGGCAATGGCCTGATAGCGGTCATCCAGATTCAGGGTGATTTCAAAGCAGTTCAGAATCCTGTTCTTCAGTTCCTGCGAGGCGTACACCTTGAGCATGGTGTCCTTGGTGATGGTGTGGAACGGCTCACGCAGCACGTTCATGTCGGTATCGGAGTAATCGGTCAGCCAGCGTTTCTTGACGGCCTTCACGAGCTCGCTGCAGAAAAGCTGAATAAGCTTGGGATGGTAGTTGCAGTAGTTCAGCGCCATGGACACGAGCTCGGGACTCTCGAATTCCAGACCGAGCAGCTTCATGGGTTTTGTCATGAGACTGTTGGCCTCGGCGGGACTGAGCGGCCCTATGCATATGGGTTCGGCAAAGTGTTCCAGCGGAGAGTTGGGAATCATGCTGAAACGCTGCACGGAATGCAGACCGGTGAAGACCACCTTGAAGCGTCGTCCCGTATTCTGCATGAGGTCGCGCAGAACGGTGACGTCACGGAAGTTCCTGCGCGCATCTTCGTCCAGTGCGATGTCGCACTCGTCGAGCAGCATCAGTATGCGCTTGCCCGGATGCTGCTCGAGCCATGTCTGAATGCGTCGGGACAGACTGTTGCGTTCCGTGTCCTCGGCAACGATGCCGGCCTCCATGCATTCCCGGCATACGACTTCGAGCAGCTTTTCCGTCTTGGTCATGCTGTGAAGCATGACGCGTATCAGATTGCTGTTCTGCTCGCTGCGGAATATCTGATAGAGCAGGGCGGACTTGCCGAGCTGACGGCCGCCGTAGAGGATGCAGGCTCCGTCGGAGCTGCGCACGCTGGCCATGGATTCCTTCCGGCCGAAGAACATTTCCGTGGGCACGGCTCCCGCGACGTCCGGCGTGTAGGGATTGTAGGGAGCTCCGGCAAGGCATACCTGGAACATGGCGGAGCGGCGCCGCGAGGCTTCGAGCCCGCTCAGATAGTTGAACAGGTTCGTGTCGATGACCAGCGGGAAGTTTGATCTGCCGGCAAAAAGACCGAGCAGCGTCCTGCGTTCCTTCATGCTCAGAGGATTGAAGCAGATGACCGAGACGGCCACCTGATCGTGGATGACGGACTCGTTGTTGAACAGCTGCAAAATGTCGGCTGCCGACACATTCCAGCCGAATGCGATGACATGCGACTGTGCCCGGCTGCCCCAGTGCGGAACCTCGCTGCTTATGGTCATGCCGTAGCGGAGGACCCGCCAGTAGTTGGGGCGACCGCCTTCGAACAGGCTCTCGCCGGATTCGTTCTGGGAAAGGTTGAACCCCAGCCAGCGCAGAAGTTCTGTGATGCGTGCAACATCCTTGGGATTGGGACGTTTGTCGTCAGAGCCGCTCCGGGCAAGCTTTCTGTTGGACAGCAGCACCGAATCGTCCCATACGGCTGAGGCTCCGCGCACTTTGGATATGTCGCCTTTTTCGAGCTGTTCGTAGAAGTTCTGGGCGGCGTTCTGCGAATCTCCCCGCGTCTCTTCCAGAGATGTCAGCTCTTCGGGAGAGGCGGCATTTTCCAGCCTGGCAATGCCGTCCCACGCCGCGCTGTAGAGATGATTCCGCTGCACGCGTCCGGCAAGATCCTTCAGGTAGATTTCGCCGTCCCTGCCGAGTTCCTGACGGGAGAGCAGATCGTTGATGCGGGTCTGCACTTCCTCCATCTGGCGTTCATCCCAGTACTGAAGCCTCATCTCCAGTTCTTCCAGTTCACGGAGTGCGGGAATTTTGTCGATGGAATCCCGGTATCTTTCCCGTATGGCTTGAAGGTCGCTGTTGCTTTGTCCCTGCTGACCGTTGTGTATGGCCCCGCGGAAATGGCAGTCGCTTATGGCCTGTTCTGCCTCGTCCAGAGCCATGAGGAAATAGCCGTTCCAGCAGTCCCGGCAGACGGCATGGAATTCCTCCAGCGTGTCGGGAAGCAATGCCGACAGCTCACTCGCCCTTGTCCCGAGCACCTGCGGATCCGGCGTCTGTTCATTGATCGCCGGATATACGTTGAGAAACTCCGCCGTCTTTTCCAGTGTTCCTTCCGCCATGTGAACAATGAGGCTCGCCGCCTGTACTTCGGGATTTTCATGACCGAGGCTGTCCAAGGCCTGCATGAGCTCGATGGCCGAAAACATTCTCAGGCCGGAAGGGTGCGAACAGGGCAGCTTGAGAGGCCACAGTTCGATTTCCTGCATGGGATCGCACGTCGGCTTGGGCAGCGGGTGATTCTCTTCAAGAAACGTCTGCCTGAGCTGCCGGAGCAGAAAACGTCCTTCCGCGCAGCTGTTCAGCGGCTCTCCATGGATCTCGCCGGCAAAGCCCCTGAGCTGTTCCTCAAAGTAGGACGGCTCGGATCCAGAGGAAGACGCACTGTCCTGAAAATAGCTCTCCCATTCGCGCATGAGATCCACCGTTTCGGCCACGACCTTGCACAGACGCTCGAATGCTCCGGCAGTGATGGTCTTGACTTTCCTGCCGCGCTCCTTCTGCAGCCTGTCGAACAGATCGCTGAGATTGCTTCTGTCGCTGAAGGTTTCAATGGTCTCCGTCAGATGTGAGTCGTCGCCCTGGAGACAGTCGTGGAGAATGCTGCCGAGAGGTCCCTGCCTGTCGAACAGCATGAGCATGAGCTTTGTGGCCGGCTGATAGTTGATCTTTCTCTGCGGTATGGTGTCCAGACAGGCCGTAGTTCTGGCCACAAGAGCGGCATGTTTCCTCATGAGTTCCTGAGTGTCGCTCTGTCCGAAAAACACGCTGCCGTTCATGGGCTTGCCTGGTCTGATGAAGCTGGCAAGCCGGTTCAGAAGAGGCGTGCACTTGAATGCCCCCAGGCGCCCGGCCAGGGATGACACGATGGAGTCCATGGAGGATTCGGGAATCATGAGGGCCGGCCGCAGCATGGCCGCTTCAAGCAGCAGACACTGCTCTTCGTTGAGATCGTCCATGTTCTCAAGAGCACTTGACAGAAGGTCGTGGATACGGTTCCGGCAGCGGGTGAGTCCGGGCATCATGTTCGTGCCCGCGTGCAGCAGCTCGGCAAGCCACAGCGGCAGAGGAGAGCGCTCTTCCAGAGCTTCGGCAAGCCAGTAGAGCGCGCAGGTGTCTCCACGATCCAGCAGCATGTGTACGTATTGAGTCGCCGTGCCGGTTCCCACCTCGGTGTCCTCCACCTGCCGTTTCCAGTCTTCACGTGCCGCTATGCCCCTGACCGCCTCGCGCAGACGCATGGTCCGCGGAGTGTTTTTGTCCTGAGGACGTGCGGCGGTCTCAGTAGACGGCTTCGGCAATGCCTCGACAGGCGTAAAGGAGACCGGGACACGATGCTGCGGCCTCAAGGGAGACGATCCGGCCTGGGGAAGGGCCGCCGGAGGCCTCGGTGATTCATCCGCACTTTCATTCATACCGTTGTCGACAGGCCGTTCTTCCGAAGGACGCTTTTCCATCGACGCATCGAGCTTTTCCTGTCTTTCCCGTATCTTCTTTCCGAGAAGTCCCAGGCTGGAAAACTGCATGACGGGACG
Organism: uncultured Mailhella sp.; assembly: GCA_905192935.1. Taxonomy (GTDB): domain Bacteria; phylum Desulfobacterota; class Desulfovibrionia; order Desulfovibrionales; family Desulfovibrionaceae; genus Mailhella. The sequence continues at coordinate 2,478 of CAJJMX010000075.1, read as the reverse complement.
GAACCGTGTGGCCGTCCGCATCGGGGCGCTGGGCTCTCTGTCCTCGGGACGACTCACGATGCGCGGCCGCTGCCAGTCTTCCAGATGATCGTCCCCGTATTCCTCTTCGGAAGTCGTCTCGCTTTCAGCGGAGGCTCCGACCGTACAGGCCGGAGCCTTGTCGGGGGTCTTCCCGGAATCCTCGTGTCTGGAGATCCCTTCCGGCGCTTCGGAGGACGACGTGGACTGCGTCGGAAGCTCAGGGCCGGCAGCATCGTCATGCTCGGACCCGTCGTGAGCGGATTCGCCAGAATCGTTACGGGAAGGAGCGTTTTCTTCTTCGGCATCGAAGGCTTCCCCGTCGTGAGCAGACTCGTCTTCAGCAATGTCGGACAGACCGTCGTTTTCTTCGGCTTCGGCTTCGTATTCCGTCGTGTCCACAGCTTGTCCGGAGGGGGTGTCGGAGGCGGATGCCCCGGTTCCGGGGACTTCGGCCTCAGAAGAAGCGGGTTCAGATTCGGATGCAGCCGTTTCCGAGTCGAGAGCAGCGGCGGGGGCGTCGCCCTGTTCGGCCTCGTCATGATCGTCCGTCACACATTCAGGCTGAGGATTCTTCTGTTTGGGAGCGCTGCTTTTCAGCGTCGGATTTTCCCCGCAGAGAAGGTATTCCCCTCTTTTGATCTTTTTGACCATAATGAAGGAGTAGGGGAAATCGTCGTCCACGGCCGAGTCGTCAAACGGCTTTTCATCGAGCATCGCCGGAAGGACGGCACTCATGAGATAGGTTTCGTCCGGACGCTTCCTGCCTGATTCGATGGCGGCGATTTCTTCCAGCGCCGCCGTCATGTCTTCGTTTCTGAGGGCGGGCTTGATGCCGGAAAGCAGAGCCCGTACCGCGTCGGCGTCAAAGGTCTGAGGGATGAGTCGTTCATACGCGGCCTTGAGCTCGTTTCGGATGTCCTTCGCCTTTTCATCAATCATGCGCAGAAAAGGCAGGCCCTTCAGTTCCACACAGCCGGCAAGGCCGGGCATGGACTCGCGGTCGAGAACCTTTTCCAGACGGGCGTGAAGGGCGTTGACATGCCGGTGAAAGGTGCGGCGCGTCTGAAGAAGATCCTTTTCCAGAGTCTCCAGCCGTTCCAGATCGTCCAGAGTGGAGAGCTCCTGAGGGCGGAAATCCTTGAGCTGCGTCTTGACGAGCTTGATGCATACTTTGCGGTACGAGTGCGCTTCTTCGAGAAAATTCAGGGCCTTAGCCAGCGGCAGCAGCGGTCCTGTCTCTTCCGCAAAGCGTTTGCGGGAGGTCTCTTCGGCAAGAAGAGAGTCAAGCGATTTTGAGCTCAGAAGGACGCCGTGGTCGATGTCTTCCAGAAGCCCCGTGACGACAAGCAGCATGAAGGTTTCCCACGGTTCAGGCTCGGCGTCTTCGTAGAAGATCTCGTGCAGTCGGGACATCACGAACCGGTGCATTATTTCATTTTTAAAGAAGGGACATCTTTTGACTTCCTTTCTGAGTCGTATACGGGCATCTGTGGGCAGAGCGGTATTTTTGACCGGCCGCGGCATGATGATTTTCCACGCGACTGCGGGAAAGCACTCCTCCAGTTCACCAACTCCGGACAGGTAATCAATGGCCCTGTCCTGCATTCCGGACCACAACTGTTCAATAAACGCCGTATATTCCGGATTCTTTTGAATTTCGATTTTCCAATGTGCGGATGAGTCCCTTGTCATTCCGAACCTCTGAATAAAACCAGACGGAGCCTCAAAAGAGTTCCTCTGGAGTCTCCGGCATGCCATGGAAGATCCATGACTTCCCATTTGTTGCCCTGCGTGTCGTCTTCCGGCCTGCCCGGAACAGACGGCACGCGTAAGAAATGAAAAGTGATCCCTGTTGCCTGGGATACGGTAAATTCTTTTATAATCAGCGTGATAGCATTATATCATTCATTGCACATCTTTAAAATTGATGTGAATGAATGGAATTTTTATACTATCGTCAACATTATAAATCAATGACGCTTTTGATATTTTTCAAAAAATAGCACCGTGAGAAGTGCCATCATTCTTAAATATAAAGCATCTCATTGAAAATATTGAAATAATATTTGCAATATATTGCAATCAATAAAGAATGGGAAATTGATTGCTGAGAGATGAAAAAAGGACGGACGGTATTTCCAGACGTGGAGAGTTTCCCCCTGTGCCGCGCAGTCAGAGCGGCTATCATGAGGAAAAGGAGTTTGTTCGTATGGAAGATACCGTCATTGACTTCGTGCTTTCCACGCTTCAGGAACTGGCCGCGCAGTATCCGGATGCGGCATGGATTTCCGTTGTTCTCGGCGTGCTTTTTTCCGTGTGCGGCGTGGCGGCCGTGGTGACCATGTGGCTGCCCGCGCCTTCGCAGACCTCGGGATGGTATGCCGTGCTGTATCGCTGGCTGCACGCCCTTGCCGGCCACTTCGCCCAGAACCGCGGCGCGCAGGCCGACGGCGCTTC
>CAJJMX010000074.1 GCA_905192935.1 uncultured Mailhella sp. | reverse complement strand
GCACACGGCCACGCCGAGGATCATGAGAAAAATGCCTCCCCTGCGCAGCGTCTCTTCGGGAAGCGAAAGAAGCTCGAGCAGTGTTTCCCGGGTCTTGCCGGGCGAAATGAGCCAGGGCAGCGCCTCAAGAACGCATGCCAGACCGAGTGCGGCGAGAAAGAGGGAAAGATTGAAATTCATCGGGGCAGTATCCTAGGTATCGGCCGGATTGTAAAGAGGGATTTTCTCTGCCGGCCTTCCGGCGCAGGCTCCGTGCGGCGGGATGCGGACGAAAATGCTTGCGAAGAATGAAAAATGCGTTCAAAACGTAGGGAAAGATTCTTTGAGACGCCCGCAGGGCAGAGGTCTGAGACTTATGATAACGTTCATGTCCGTGCTGAAATACGAGCAGATAAAGGTAAACGCCGCTCTGAAAAAGGAACTTGACGCCATGCCTGCGCCTCTGCGCGACATCGTGGGTCACGTTCTGCTTGCCGGCGGCAAGCGTCTGCGCCCTCTCATGACGCTTTCCTCCGCGCGCCTTTTCGGTGCGGAAGGGGACGAGCTCTACGACCTTGCCGTGATTCCCGAGATGATCCATGTGGCCACGCTCCTGCACGACGACGTGCTGGACGGTGCGCCCACACGTCGCGGACGCGTGTCGGCCCATGTGCTTTTCGACGTTCCCCGCGCCATTCTCGCGGGCGACGCCCTGCTTGCCTCGGCCAGTCACAAGACGGCTTCCGTCAACAGCCCTGCCCTGCTGACGTGCGTGTCTGAATCCGTGCTCATGACGGCCTCCGGGGAAACTCATGAGATCGCGCTTCAGCACTCCATGGCGCACAGCGCGGCCGAATACGTGGATGTCATTGCCGGCAAGACGGGCTGGCTCATCCGCGGCTCCTGCCGCCTCGGTGCGCTCTACGCCAAGGCTTCTCCCGCCGAAGTGGAAGCCGTTTCCGACTACGGTCTGAACCTCGGCATAGCGTTTCAGATGGTGGACGACGCGCTCGATTTCGCCGACGAGGCGGAAACCGGCAAGCCCACGGCGGGCGACCTCGCGGAGGGCAAGTTCACGCCTCCCATCATGAAGTATGTGGAATTCCTCAGCCATCCCGACAGGGAAAGGTTCTGCGAGAAGTTCCGCACAGGAACCTTCACGCCGGAGGAGCGGGCGAAGATCGCCTCCGACATCCGCCGTCTCGGCTTCGATGCGGAGTCCCGTGCCATGGCCGACGAATATCTCGACAAGGCCGAGCGCAGCCTTGATGCCCTGCCGCAGCGTTTTGAACAGAAGATATTCCGGGAGGCGCTTGAGTTCGTGCGCAACCGGAAATCGTAGGAGCAGAAGATTATGGCATATTTCCGCGTACTTTCCGCGCAGCTTGCGCAGCTTCAGGCTCTGCTTGTCAGGGAAGAGTCGTGGGCCATACTCATCACCGCCGACCCCGACGCTCTGGCAAGCGCCATGGCCCTTCAGCGCATCATACGCTCGAAAGTGAAGAGCGTGACCATAGCCCGCACCAACGAGATCACCCGGCCGGACAATCTGGCCATGATACGTTATCTCAATATTCCCGTGGTGAAGTGGCGTCCTTCCATGAAGAAGAAGATCCAGCGCTTTGCCCTGGTGGACTCGCAGGCGCATCACAATCCGGCCTTTGCCGGACTGGAATTTTCCGTGGTCATCGACCACCATCCCAAAACCGACGATCCGTGTTCCGCGCCGTTTCAGGACATACGTCCCGACTACGGCTCCGTGAGCACCATGATGACCGAATACCTCTATTCTGCGGGCATACGTCCGGCTCGTCTTCTGGCCACGGCCCTGCAGTACGGCATACGCACGGACACGGCCACCTTCGGCCGCGGCTGCACCGACGTGGATCTGCGGGCCTATCACTATTTGAGCCGCTTCGGCGACGCCACGCTCATGAACCGCATATTGCGCAGCGAATACATGCCCGAATGGCTTCCCTATTTTTCGCGCGCCTTCGAGACGCTGAGACCCTGCGGGCGTGGCAGCTATGTGTGGCTCGGCAAGGTGGACAGCTCGGACATACTCGTAGTGGTGGCGGACTTCTTTCTCAAGGTGCACGGTCTGCGATGGGTGGCCGTGTGCGGCGTGAGCTCGGGCCGCGTGGTCGTGGTGTTCCGCGGCGGATACGGAAAGATGGATCTCGGCGCCGTGGCCTCGTGCGTGTTTCCCGGCATAGGCGGGGGCGGCGGGCACAAGACCATGGCCCGTGCCGAGGCGGCGCTGGTGGACGTGCCGGTGGAGGCCCGCAGCGGCCTTGAAGAGTATGTGTTTCAGCTCATTTACGCCGCGGCGGAAAAAAGACGCAGGCTTCAGGCCTCTTCCCATGCCGGACAGAAGTCGCCTTCCGACGAGGCGGGCACCGAATCTGCCAGACGCAAGTCCGCGGGAAAGGGCGGAGCGGAAAAGAAGGCTCCGCCGTCGAAGGGCCCGGCCGTCGATGATTCCGCTGCCGAAGACTCCGGCCCTGCACCGGAGACCGGCATGCCGCTGCCTTCCTCTGCCGCGGACGCTTCGGTTCCGCAGCCTGAAGCGCAGGCGTGAGCCGTTTTTTTCGTGCAGAAAGGCACGGCTGAATGCCGTGCCTTTCTGCTTTTCTGAATCCCGGCATGGCCGTTGAAAAGTTTCGGGCTCGTCCCTGTTGTCCGATATTTGAAGCACGGGCAGAAGACGGCCGTTTTTTTCGGAATCAGCGGCAAGTCTGAAAAAATTCCGCTCCCGGGGAATTTCGGACGACCATCCCGGCCTGTCGGGGCCGGGAAGCCGCTTTTCAGTTTCCGTGTCCAAGGCACAGCTCGATGAATCCGAGCATGGGGGCCGTGAGGTATTTGCGTTTGTGATGGATGATGTTGAAGTCGCGTATGAGCTCGGTCCGGAAGGAAAACGCATCCACGCTGCCTTCTCTGATTTCCTTTTCCACGAGCAGGCAGGGCAGGACGGAAACGCCGAGACCTGCGGCCACGCCCCGGATGATGGCCTGATTGCTTACGCTTTCCCATACGGGACGGACCGACAGCTGTTCGAGCGAGAAGCAGGCATCCAGAATCTCCCGGCTGCCGCTGCCCTTTTCTCTGAGAAGCAGAGGATAGCCGGAGAGTTCTGAAAAGGTGACGTCTTTTCGTCCGGCGAGAGGGTGACGCGGGGGCGCGATGCCGCACAGTCGGTCCTTTCGGAAGGGGCGGCAATGGATGTCGGGATGCTGCGGCCTGTTTTCGATGAGTCCTATGTCTATGCTGTTGTCCATGGCGAAGCGTTCTATGGTGGCGGAATTGTGGATGACCACCTCGGCATGGATGCCGGGAAAGCGCTCCCGGCAGGCGTGAAGCAGCGAGGGCAGCACATGCGCGCCTATGGTGATGCTGGTGCCGATGCGCAGCGTGCCCGTTTCGTCCCAGTCCGTCATCTTCTTTTCCATGTCGCGGAACAGAGATACGATGTGCAGGGCGTAGCCGTAGAAGGCCCTGCCGCATTCCGTGGGCACGATGCTGCGGCCCGTGCGCTCAAAAAGACGCACGCCGTAGTGCGCCTCAAGCTCGTGAACGGCGAGACTCACGGACGGCTGGGAGACATGAAGAACTTCAGCCGCCCGGGTGATGCCGCCCGTCTGAAAGACCGTGACGAAAATATGCAGATGTCTGAGCGTCATGGAAAGTATATCGAATAGGTTATGGATTCCATAGAATAATACTATTTTACTTCTTCAAGAACAAGGGTCATGCTGTCGGCCAAAGGAGCAGGGCATGACACGACGATGGGAACTGCTTGGAAAGCTTTTTCTTTCCACGCTGGAATTGAGTGCGTTCACCTTCGGGGGCGGATACGTCATCGTATCCCTCATGAAGAAGACTTTCGTGGACAAGTTCCACTGGATCGAGAACGATGAAATGCTCGATCTAGTGGCCATTGCGGAAACGGCTCCCGGCTCCATCGCCATAAGCGGCGCCATCGTGGTGGGCTATAAGCTGGCCGGAGTCCTGGGCATGCTCATAACGGTGGTGGCCACCACCATTCCGCCTCTCGTCATCATTTCCCTCATCGCCCTGGGATATCAGGCCGTGGGCGACAACGAGCTTATCAAGAGGCTTCTTCTCGGCATGCAGGCGGGCGTCGGCGCCGTCATTTTTTCCGTGGTGTGGGACATGGCCCGCAAGTATGTGAAAAGACGCGACGCGGCGGCCATTCTCATCATGCTTTCGGCATTTGCGGCGGCGGGCATTTTCCGCATCAACGTGATCTATGTGGTGCTTGTGTGCATAGGCGTGGGGCTTGTTCACGCGCTTCGCCTCATGAGGAGCGGAAAAAAATGACGTACTGGGACATATTCTTCTGCTTTCTCAAGATAGGGGCGTTCAGCTTCGGCGGCGGATACGCGGCGCTTCCGCTCATTCAGGGCGAAGTGGTGGGAAATTACGGCTGGCTTTCCATGCGCGAGTTCACCGACCTTGTGACCATCTCTCAGATGACGCCGGGCTCCATAGCCGTCAACGCGGCCACGTTTGTGGGAACAAGGCTGGCGGGTCTGCCCGGGGCCGTCATCGCCACGGCAGGCTGCGTGCTTCCTGCCTGCTTCATCGTCACGCTTGTGGCGAAGATGTACTTGAAATATCGGGACATGACGCTTCTTGCCGGTATCTTCGACGTGCTGCGCCCGGCGGTTGTGGCTCTTATTGCCGCCTCGGGCATGGATATTCTCATGTCGGCCTTCTGGAATCATGAGACGCTCATCGCCCTGCAGGACATCAACCTGCGCATGGTCGGTCTGTTCCTGTTCAGTCTGCTGCTTCTTCTGAAGTTCAGGATGAATCCCATTCTCGTCATGGTGGCTGCGGGCGTCATCGAGGCAGGCGTATATCTTCTGGAATGACGCTTCCGGTCATGCCTTGTCAGTGACTTTCCGGTGCGCTCCGTTTTTCGGGACGGACGTGTTTTCTTTTTCCGACGGAACGGCGTTTTTCCTTTACAGAGTCGCGTTGAAGATATATTTTGATATCGAACAATGTAAGGATGGCAGTTCGTCGTGGCCGGAGTTTCGTGCCGATGACGGGCAGGGCCGAAAGCATGCGGCCGGGGAGGAAGGATGACCATACGGGAGATTTACGAGCGGTTCGACCGCATAGGCAGCTGCGTGTTCGCCACGGTGAACGGCGATGAGCCGGAAACGCGCATCGCGCATTTTCTGGCATGCGACGAGGAAGGCCTGTACTTCATGACCATGACCACCAAGCCTTTTTATCGGCAGCTCAAGGAAAGCGGCAAGGTTTCGGTGTGCGGCATGTCGGCGTCGTCTGCGGTGACCATGCGGGAAGACGGCACGCTGGCAATGGCGCCGGGATACTTCATCCGTGTGACCGGCGACGTGCGGGAAGTCGACATGGAGGAAATAAAGGCGAAGAACGATCCGGCCTTCACCTACGGCATAGAGGATCAGCAGCGTTATCCGGCCATGACGACCTTTGTGCTGTACCGGGCGAAGGGGGAGATATTCGACTATGACTTCGACATGAAGTTCCGGGACCACAAGCTGGAGAGGGAACGTTTTTCCTTCGGCGGTCATCCCGTGGAAAAGGCGGGGCTTACCATAACGGAGGCCTGCGTCGGCTGCGGTGCCTGTGAGAGCGTCTGCACGTTCAAGGCCATACGCAGGGAAGGAAATACGTATGTCATAGACGGATCACGCTGCGATGAGTGCGGCGACTGCTGGGTGCGCTGTCCCGTGCATGCCGTAAGGCACAAGGGACTGTCGGAAGTCCCCGGAGAGCGGGCATGACGCAGAGTGAACGCAGATTATGGCTTATTGAGGATCTTTTGAAGGAGCGGGGCGAATCTCTCCTTCCTCCGTCGGGAGAGAGGGAGCAGAAGAGGCTGCTGCGGGCGCTTTTCAACATACGGCCGCCGAAGCCGGCATCACGGGAATTTCTGGAGGTGCAGGACGCGTATTTGCAGGAATCGATTCGGGAAAAGGGCGTGACCGATGAAAAGGACATTCCCTTCCTGCGCGGGCGTCTTTCTCTCTGGAAGGGCGACATCGTCACGCTTGCCTGCGACGCCGTGGTGAACGCGGCCAACAGTGCCATGCTGGGCTGCTTCTGTCCGAATCACGGCTGCATAGACAACGCCATACACACCTTTGCAGGCGTTCAGCTGCGTCTTGCTTGTGCGCGCGTCATGAACGAGCAGGGGCATGAGGAGAAAACGGGCGGCGCAAAAATTACCCCCGCCTTCAATCTTCCGAGCCGCTTTGTCATTCATACGGTAGGACCGATAGTTCGGGGCGCTCTGACGGCAAAGGATACGGAGGAGCTTGTCTCGTGCTATTCCTCGTGTCTTGCCCTTGCGGAGAAACACGGCGTGGAAACTCTGGCGTTCTGCTGCATCTCCACGGGAGAGTTTCATTTTCCGCCGCAGCAGGCCGCAGAAACGGCCGTGTCCGTCGCAACGGCGTATCTTTCGGAACATCCGTCCATAAAAAAGGTGATATTCAATGTGTTCAAGGATTCCGACGCGCAAATATACCGACGTCTGCTCCGGTGACGCCGCGAGTCTTAGAAATGCGCTTGACGAAGCCGACGCCGTGCTCGTGGGAGCCGGAGCCGGGCTTTCCTCCGCGGCCGGACTCACGTATTCCGGGGAGCGCTTCGAGCGACTTTTCGGGGACTTTGCCGCAGCCTACGGCATAACCGACATGTACTCTGGAGGTTTCCACCGCTTCCCCACGCCGGAGGAGCACTGGGCCTGGTGGAGTCGCCACATATGGTACAACCGCTACGAACCCGGCCCCATGCCTCTGTACCGGAGGCTCCTTGAGGTCGTGCGCGGCCGGGACTATTTCGTGCTCACCTCCAACGTGGATCATCAGTTCCAGCTTGCGGGGTTCGATAAGGAGCGGCTTTTCTATATGCAGGGAGACTACGGTCTCTGGCAGTGCTCCACGCCCTGTCATGAACATACCTACGACAACGAAGAAACCGTGCGGCGCATGGTGAGGGAGCAGGAGCATATGCGCGTGCCTTCCGGGCTTGTGCCGCGCTGTCCCCGCTGCGGCAGGCTCATGACCATGAACCTGCGCTGCGATGACTCCTTCGTGCAGGATGAAGGCTGGTTCGCCGCCAATGAGCGTTACCGGAAATTTTTGAAGGAGCACGAAAACTGCCGACTCGTCTGCCTTGAACTCGGCGTGGGCTACAATACGCCCGGCATCATCAAGTATCCCTTCTGGCAGATGACCCGTAAAAGCAGCCGCGTCACCTACGCCGTGCTCAACGCCGCCACTCCCTGCGTCCCCTCGGAAATAAGCGACCGCTCCGTCTGGCTCAAAGGCGACATTGCGGAAAGCTTTTCCCTCCTCGGCTGGTGAGAAGAAGGCAAAGGCAGGAAAGGCACAGGGGCGCTGCCCCTGACCCCGGCGGGGGAAATAATTCCCCCCGCCCCCCCTGTTTCGCCTTGCGGCGTTGCCGCGCGGCGGGCTTTGGCGGCAGGCCATGCGCATGGTTTCAAAAAAGGCGAGGGAAGGGCGGCGTGTTTTCAAGGCCGGAAGTCTCGGCAGACGCTTTTCGGGCTGCCTTCGCAGTGCAGACGTGTGCTGCCGCACCCGCCTGCGGCGGCCGACCGACGTTTCCGCGCAGCGGAAACATCGGTGTTGTCGGAAGAGATTTCCGGATTGTCGCGAG
>CAJJMX010000073.1 GCA_905192935.1 uncultured Mailhella sp. | reverse complement strand
GTCGACAATTTTCCTGCCATGGCAGAGCCACATGACCGGTCTTCAAGCAAACGGGCAAGTCCCGTTGAAGAGCATTCATGTCTCTGACTCGTTATTTCGCCAAAGCCGCCATGACTCTGGCCTGTGTCCTTGCCGTAAGCGGCGTTGCCGTTGCCGCCGACGGAGAAAGCGCCGTCATGAAATCCCCCGCTGCCGACGGCGCGTATGTCATGAAACTGCAGGGAATGACCAACAACTACAAAATCAAGCTTCTTGACGGCAAGCGCAAGACCGTCGACGACGGCGTCGTCATCCGTCAGAGCTACGTCAAGGACGGCAAGGTCGTCATTCCCGCCGCCGGTCTCTACACCACTTCCCGCTGCAGCAACTGGTGGTCCTTCAACGACCATGTCTTCACCATTGCCGGCAAGAAGTATCACTTCATCACCGACGAGTATCAGCAGGACGTGGTGAAAAACGTCACCATGAAGCCCGGCGACATCATCTTCGGCAACAAGGAAAAGACGCGCGGCTGGGAACTCAAGGCCATCGATCCCGATCCCTTCGGCATCGCCGGAGGCCACATGGCCTACTTCTGGCTCATCAAGACCACGGGCAACTACTACGGCAATCCCTTCATCGTGGTGGGCGGCGAGAATGTGAAGCCCTCCGCCTCCGACGGCTCGCTGCTCAAGAGCGGTTCCGGTCTCAGGGAAGGCACCACCTCCTGCATGGAACAGCCCGACATCCGTCCCTACCTCGTGGGCAACGCCATCTCCACGAACTCCCGCTCCGTGATCTACATGGACAGCCTCTCCGCCACGGAAGCCAAGATCAAGGAATTCGTCACGGTGAGCACGTCCAAGGCGCTCATCTCCCCCAATGATCCCGTCATCGGCATGTACGGCAAGGGCGACACCATCAAGATCGGCAATGCCACCGTGGAAGTGACCGACATCACCGCCGACACCGCCACCGTGAAGATCACCGACAAGCAGGGCACCGTGACCAAGACCCTCAAGGCCGACGCCGAATCCCTGAAGCTGTTCCCCGCCTCCCGCGTGGTGTGCAAGGCCATGTATGCCCAGTCTGAAAGCGGCAGGGAACTTGTGAACATCAATCCCCGCAACGAAGGCGGCGTATTCGTGAACGGCAAGGTCGCCCTCATGGCCCACAGCGACGTCATCACCGTGACCAACGGCGGAGAATGGGCGGCCGACAAGCGCTTCATCACCCGTCCCGAAATCTGCGCCGAATGTTCCTTCATCCATGAAATCGCTCTGGAAAACAAGGAACCCATCGTTCTCGACGCCAAGAACAACAAGTACGTGGGCCCCGAAGGCTACTTCACCATCGTCATCGACAAGATGAACGGCAACACCGTGGAAGCCTGACATGTGGAAAACGCCAAGGCCAAGACCGAGAACCTCGCCGGCCGTGCCAAGGGCAAGCACATCGACCTCGTGCTCGGTGCCGCCTGCCGTTCCACCGGTCACTTCTTCAGCCGCGTGTACCCGCAGCTTTACAAGGAAGCCATCGGCGCCAAGTGATGCCTTCCCATAGCGTCGACGTGTCGCAGCTATGACCTCAAAGAGCCACATGGGAAACCATGTGGCTTCTTTTTTTAACAGATCGTGCGAAGACCGGATGCGCACGGCCCCGCCAAGATCCCTGACCTTTTCGAAGGCCCTCCACCAGACGGCCTTCCACCATCGGACGGCCCGCCTCTTTCCCGGGAACGCAAGCCCTCAGCCGCGGCATCGGTCCCGCTGCCGCTCTCCCGCCTCTCTCAACGCTCCGAAAGCCCATCTCGTGCCGTCTTCGATCAGGTCTCCGCACTCCCGCACCATACCTTCCGAACATTTTCTACCTTTATGTAGAAAATATCCCCGTACCTTCTGCCGTCACGGAATGGTACCAGAGGGGCCTTTCCAAAATCCACCAAAATGTAGTTTTTTTCGTTTTTACTGCTGACATACTGAATTTAAAAATATATTATAGAACAATCCTGAAAATTATAACAATTTTGTCCAATATTGGTCGGGTTATTTTTCTACATTTCAGTCGAAAATTGTATTCCCGGCATCTCGTAAAAAACGCATGAAAATATAATATTTCTATTATTTCAGCATGTTAAAAAATAAATATCAATGTTGGCACGCTTCTTGCTTCAGCATCAGAAGAAAAAGCCAAGAAGCCTTTCCCACAAGGAGTTTACAAACATGTCAAGTTCCAATACGCCAAGGCATGACGACGAATATTTCGGCTGCGACGTGTTCACGCTCGACACCATGTGCCGGCATCTGCCCCATGATGTATATGTGAACCTTGAGCAGACCATCCTGAACGGCACCCGCCTCGATCCCGCCATCGCGGGCACCGTGGCCAACGCCATGAAGGACTGGGCCGTTTCCCGCGGCGCCACCCACTACACGCACTGGTTCCATCCTCTGACCGGCCTCACCGCGGAAAAGCACGACGCCTTCCTCCAGCCCGTGGACGGCAAGATGATCAGCTGCTTCTCCGGCAAGACCCTGCTTTCCGGCGAACCCGACGCCTCGAGCTTCCCCTCCGGCGGCCTGCGTGCCACCTTCGAGGCCCGCGGCTACACCGCCTGGGACCCCACCTCTCCGGTGTTCCTCATCGGCCACACCCTGCATGTGCCCACCATGTTCTATTCCTACACGGGTGAAGCCCTCGACCGCAAGGTCCCGCTGCTGCGCTCCGTGTCCGCGGTGTCCCGTCAGGCCCTGCGCATCCTGCGTCTGTTCGGCAACACCCGCGCCACCCGCGTGGACGCCCAGGTCGGCCCCGAACAGGAATACTTCCTCGTGGACAAGGCCCTTGCCGCCAAGCGTCCCGACCTCATCATGACCGGCCGCACCCTCTACGGCGCCACCACCCCCAAGGGCCAGGAAATGGAAGACCACTACTTCGGCGCCATTCCTTCCCGCGTGATGGCCTTCATGGAAGACCTCGAGCACACCCTGTACCGTCTCGGCATTCCCGCCCAGACCCGTCACAACGAAGTGGCTCCCGCCCAGTTCGAGCTCGCTCCCCTCTATGAGAAGGTGAACATCGCCACCGACCACAACATGCTGGTCATGAACCTCATGCGCTACATTGCGCCCCGTCACGGCTTCATGTGCCTGCTGCATGAAAAGCCCTTCGAAGGCGTGAACGGTTCGGGCAAGCACAACAACTGGTCGCTCTCCGACTCCGAAGGCAACAACCTGCTCAAGCCCGGCGACACCCCGCAGGACAACGCGCAGTTCCTCGTCTTCCTCGCCGCCGTGCTGCGCGCCGTGCACAAGCATTCCGCCGTGCTGCGCCTCGGCACCATCGGCGCCGGCAACGATCACAGACTCGGCGCCAACGAAGCTCCGCCGGCCATCATCTCCGTGTATCTCGGCGACCAGCTCGCCGAAGTGGTCCGTTCCTTCACGGGCGACGGCTCCTGCACCAAGAAGAGCAAGCCTACCCTGAACATCGGCGTGGACGTTCTGCCTCCCATGCCCTGCGACTACTCCGACCGCAACAGAACGAGCCCCTTCGCCTTCACCGGCAACAAGTTCGAATTCCGTGCCGTGGGCTCCTCGCAGTCCATCGCTCCGGCCAACATCGCCATCAACGCCGCCGTGGCCAGCGCCCTTGAAGAGATCGCCGACCGCCTCGAAGCCGATGTCGCTTCCGGCAAGGATCTGAACAGCGCCGTGCAGAGCCTGCTCACCGACCTGTTCACCGAACACGCCCCCATCGTGTTCAACGGCAACGGCTACACCGAAGAATGGCCCGTGGAAGCCGCCAAGCGCGGCCTGCCCAACTACGCCAACACCGTGCAGGCCCTCGAACACTACAGCGATCCCGACGTGCTCGACACGTTCTCCCGTCAGGGCATCCTCACGGAACGCGAATGCCTCTCCCGTCAGGAGATCCTGTTCGAGAACTACGCCAAGACCATAGGCATCGAAGCCGCCACCGCAAGCCGCATGGGCCGCACCCTCATCGTGCCCGCCGCCATGAAGGCTCAGAGCGCGGCCGCCGAAATGGTGAACCGTACCCGCGAGGCCATGGGCAAGGTGCCTGCCGCCCAGACCTCCTATCTGGAACTTCTCGCTTCCTCCACGGAAGGCCTCATGCTGGCCCTGCGCAAGCTCGACGACAAGCGCATGGTGCTCGCCGGGACCGCGGAAGCGGAAAAGGCTGCCGTCATCGCCCGTGACGAGGTGCTCCCCGCCATGAACGAATGCCGCAGCTTCGCCGACAAGCTGGAATCCATCATGTCCAGTTCCGACTGGCCCATGCCCAGCTACGCCGAACTTATGTGGACGCATTGATGAAACGGCGCGGGAACCGGCAGGGTTCCCGCCCGTTCTCCTCTCCGAAATGAAAGAGCCATGTCGCGAAGGGGCAGACCGCACAGGAAGGTCTGCCCCTCTCAAGCGGATGACGCAGTACAAATACGCATCGCAGGCCGTTATCGTTCCAACGAGCGGTCGGGGATATTGAGGACAACAACATGTGCAGAATAGGGTCGATAAAGAGCTTAACGCCCATCGGGCCGCGCAGCGCGCTCGAGCTCATGCTTCCGCAGCAGGAAGGGCACGACAATTCCGGCTTTGCCATGGTCATGCAGGACCTGGCCGGGCCTTTCGCCGAGTGGAAGGACAGGCCCCTGCTTTCCGCGGCCTGCACCCGCGAGGGCATGCGCGCCGTGGACGACTACATGGCCGAGCATCATTTTTCCCTGCTTTTCAGCTGGACGCCCAAGTATGACGCGCGTCCCGGGCTGGACATCCGTCCCATGGAACGCTACCTCTTCCGCGTCTACGACTACCCCACTCACTACCGCTACAGCAGCGACGAGGAAAAGGCCGCTCTTATGCTCGACACCCGTCTGGCCCTGCGTTCCATGCTCGAGGAGCACGACGAAGGCTTCGTGTACTCCTTCTGGCCCGACACCCTCACCCTCAAGGAAATAGGCGATCCCAGAGACATCGCCACCTATTTCCGTCTGTGGGACGACTCCTGCCCGCTTCTGGCCAAGAACATCGTCACCCAGTGCCGCCAGAACACGAACTACGACATCGTGCGCTACGCCGCCCATCCCTTCTTCCTGCAGGGCTACACCCTCTGCGCCAACGGCGAAAACACGTTCTACACCAAGAACAGGGAATTTCAGAAGTCTCTGCACCGCGGCTACACCGGCTTTGAATCCGACTCCCAGTGCCTGCTCTACACCCTGCATTACGTGCTGAACGAGCTCAAGTGGCCCATCGAATACTACAAGCACGTCATCACGCCCCTGCCCTTCGCCGAGATCGACAAGCGCGAGGACGCGGACGTTCTGCGCATCATCCGCGAGACCCTCGCCCATCTTGAGATCAACGGCCCCAACGCCATCATCGCCATGCTTCCCGACGGACGCATGATGACCTGCTGCGACTCCAAGAAGCTGCGTCCCGTGGTCGTGGGCCGCACCAGGGACATGCTGGCCATATCTTCCGAAGTGTGCGGTCTCAATGCCGTCATGCCCGACCGCGACGTTTCCACGGACATCTACCCCGGCGAGAGGGAAACCATCGTCGTCGACAACGACCTGAGGGTGCATATATGCAGACAGTAAAGGCTCTCGACAACTGCACGGACGATCTGCGCTGGATCATCCGCTACGATCCCACCCGCTGCACCATGTGCGGCAGCTGCGTGGCCCAGTGCATGCAGAACGCCATCGAAGTTCGCATGATGCGCCAGGACCTCACGGTCTCGGAAAAGCCCTGGCCCGATCCGGAAAAGAAGCATCTGGCCCGTCCGGTCATCCGTCAGAAGACCGACCTTGCCCATCTTTGCGTGGGCTGCGGCTTCTGCGCCAAGGTCTGCCCCAACGACGCCATCCATCCCGAGCGCAATCCCGATCAGCGCTTCCCCGTCATCGGCCGCGTGAACGGTCCCATCCGCCGCGGCGGACGCACCAACCTGAACACGCAGCGCACCCTCGACGCCATCGTGGTGGGCCGCATCAGCCAGATGACCGACCCCGCGCTCGACTCGGAACGCCATACCTTCGACATGCGCGCCCCCTTGGGCCGCGTGCTTCCCTCCCGCGACCTTGCCACGGAACTTCAGGTGCGCGACGGCAAGCTCGTGAAGACCGGACATACCCCGCCCGTGAACTGGATCTATCCGCTCATCTTCAGCGACATGTCCATAGGCGCGCTCTCCACCCGCGCCTGGGAAGCCATCGCCATGGCCGCCGCCTACCTCAACGAGGAATGCGGCCTGCCCGTGCGCATGAGCTCCGGCGAAGGCGGCATGCCCGTCAGACTCATGGAGTCCGACAAGCTCAAGTATTTCATCATCCAGATCGCCTCCGGCCACTTCGGATGGGACCGCATCGTCAAGGCTCTGCCCCGCATGAAGGTGGATCCCGCCGGCGTGCTCATCAAGATAGGTCAGGGCGCCAAGCCCGGCGACGGCGGCCTTCTGCCCGCCTCCAAGGTGGCTCCGCACATCCAGGCCATCCGCGGCGTGCCCAAGTCCACCCTTCATTCTCCGCCGAACCATCAGGGCCTCTACTCCATCGAGGAATCCGTGCAGAAGATGCACCTGTCCCTGAACGCCGCCTTCGGCTTCCGGGTGCCCGTGGCCATCAAGTGCGCTGCCTCGGCCACGTCCGTGTCCGTGTACAACAACCTGCTGCGCGATCCCTACCGCATCTGCGGCGGCTTCTTCATCGACGGCATCCAGGGCGGCACCGGCGCGGCCAACGAGGTCTCCCTCGACCATACCGGTCATCCCGTCGTCTCCAAGCTGCGCGACTGCTATCTGGCCGCCGTGCGTCAGGGCCTTCAGGGTCAGATCCCCCTGTGGGCCGGCGGCGGCGTGGGCCTCACCGGCAATGCGGCCGCGGATGCCTTCAAGATGATCTGCCTCGGCGCCAACGGCGTGTTCATCGGCAAGCTCCTCATCCAGCTCCTCGGCTGCGTGGGCAACGAGAACGGCCGCTGCAACAACTGTTCCACGGGTCTGTGCCCCAACGGCATCTGTTCGCAGGACCCGCGCCTCGTGGCGCGGCTCGACGTGGACAGAGGGGCACAGGCCATTGTGGACTATGTGCTTGCCTTCGACAGCGAACTGCGCAAGCTCATGGCCCCCATAGGCAACAGCTCCCTGCCCGTGGGCCGTTCCGACGCTCTCGTGGCCACCGATCACGCCGTGGCCGAGAAGCTCGGCATAGCCTACGCCTGCTGATCTTCGCGCCGCACAGGATCATCCCGGCATCCCTCCGGAACCTCATCAAAGAAAGGCAACGCAATGTTTTCCATAGATACTCTCGTTCAGCATGAACGCATGTCCACGCAGGATCTGCTCATGGCCATCGGCGAGGCCGTGGCCCGGGGCGAAACGCAGTTCGAGATCCACGCGTCCGGTCAGCACGACATCGGCGGCCCGCTGTGGAACGCCGAAGGCCGCACCCTGCACTTCCATGTGACCAACCCCGGTCAGCGCGTGGGCTGCATGGGCCTCGACAACACCGAAATCGTGGTGGAGGGCTCCGCCCCCGCCGACGTGGGCTGGCTGAACTCCGGCGCCCGCATCACCGTGCGCGGCGACGCCGGCGACACCGCCGGCCACTGCGCCGCTTCCGGCGTCATCTACATAGGCGGCCGTGCGGGCCCCCGTCCCGGCTCCCTCATGCAGCACGGCCCCCTCTACCCCGAGCCTG
>CAJJMX010000072.1 GCA_905192935.1 uncultured Mailhella sp. | reverse complement strand
GCGGGTCGCGCACGTGGCGCTGGCGGTAGCCCTGCACCACGGGGGGCACGTTCTGGTCGTGGCCGCCGTTCATGGTGACCACGGTGCCCGTGGCGGGCTTGTTCGGCTTTTCGGCCTCGGGTTCGATGCCCGTGGCGATGACGGTGATGCGTATCTCCTCGCCGCAGCTTTCGTCCAGCGACATGGCCACCACGATTTCGGGATCTTCGCCGTTGGGACCGCGGGCCGCCTCTTCGATGTAGGACGCGGCGGAGCTGAATTCATCCATGCCGATGTCCTCGTTGGCGGTGATGTTGACCAGCATGGCCTTGCAGCCCGTGATGGAGAGGTCTTCCAGCAGAGGGCTCGTGATGGCGCGCTTGGCGGCGTCCAAGGCGCGGTTGTCGCCCGAGGCGCGGCCTTCGCCCATGAGGGCCATGCCCTGACGGCTCATGACGGTGCGCACGTCGGCAAAGTCGGCGTTGATGAGGCCGGGCTTGGTGATGAGGTCGGTCACGCCGCGCACGGCATCGTAGAGCACGTCGTCGGCCTTCTTGAGCATTTCCGTCACCTTGGCGTTCTTGGGAGCGATGGCGAGCAGGCGGTCGTTGGGGATGATGACCAGACTGTCCACGTGCTGCTTGAGCTCCTCAATGCCCTTGAGCGCGGCCTTCATGCGCTTTTCGCCCTCGAAGCGGAAAGGCTTGGTGACCACGCCCACGGTGAGCACGCCCTTTTCCTTGGCCACCTTGGCGATGACGGGAGCCGCGCCGGTGCCGGTGCCGCCGCCCATGCCTGCGGTGACGAAGACCATGTCCGCGCCGTCGATGACCTTGCGGATGTCCTCCACGCTCTCTTCCGCGGCGGCCTGGCCCACTTCGGGCTTGGCGCCGGCGCCGAGACCTCTCGTGAGTTCCTTGCCGAGCTGGATGTGCTCTTCGGCAAGGGAGCGCGAAAGTGCCTGCATGTCGGTGTTGGCGCAGATGAAGGACACGCCTTCAAGGCGGGAGTTGATCATGTTCTGCACGGCGTTTCCGCCGCCGCCGCCCACGCCTATGACCTTGATTTTTGCGGCCTGTTCTGTATCGGGAACCATATCGTCCATAATAGCATGTCTCCGGGTGTTCGACAGATTAACGAATATCTCCGAACCAGCGCTTCATGCGTTCCCACACCCCGTGGAACAGGCTGGATTCGGCGGCGGAAGAGGGGGCATTCGCAAAGCGGACGGGTGCTTCCTCACTTTCTTTTTCCGCCCCATAGAAAAGCAGGCCTACGGCCGTGGCGAACTTGGGATTGTTGATGACGTCCTTCAGGCCGCCCACGTTGCGGGGATAGCCGAGCCTCGTGGGAAGCTGGAATATTTCCTCCGCAAGTTCCGCACAACCGGGAATGAGAGCCGCGCCGCCCGTGAGGACGACGCCCGCACCGAGCTGCCGCTTGAGCCCGGAATGTTCCAGCTCCTGATACACAAGCGCAAGGATTTCTTCCATGCGGGGTTCGCAGATTTCGGCAAGGACGCGGCGTTCCACCGTACGGGAAGGCCGTCCTCCCACGCCCGGAACCTCGATGGTCTCGTCGGGACGGACCATGTCGGTGAGGGCGCAGCCGTATTTGATCTTTATTTTGTCGGCCGCGGAAATGGACGTGCGCAGGCCGAAGGCGATGTCACTCGTGAGATTGTTGCCGCCGAGGGCCACGGCGCCGGTATGCTTGATGGCGTTGTTCGCGAAGATGGCGATGTCGCTCGTGCCGCCGCCGATGTCCACGATGGCCACGCCGATCTCCCGCTCCTCTTCCGTGAGCACGGACTTGGAGGAGGCAAGGGATTCGAGCACGATGTCGGACACGTCGAGATCGCTCCTGTTGCAGGAACGGATGATGTTCTGCGCCGAGGTGACCGCGCCCGTGACGATGTGCACGTTGGCCTCGAGACGCACGCCCGACATGCCGATGGGATTGGCGATGCCGCGCTGTTCGTCCACGATGTAGCCCTGGGGCAGGATATGTATGACTTCACGGTCCATGGGGATGGCCACGGCCTTGGCCGCGTCGAGCACGCGGTCCACGTCGCGCTGGGTCACTTCGCCGCCGCCCTTGATGGCGATGACCCCGTGACTGTTCACGCCCTTGATGTGGCTGCCCGCAATGCCGGCGTACACCGACTTGATCTCGCAGCCGGCCATGAGCTCGGCCTCTTCCACGGCCTTGCGTATGGACTGGACCGTCTGGTCGATGTTGACCACCACGCCCTTGCGCAGACCATTGGAGGGACTCGTGCCTATCCCGATGATATCTATTCCGTTTTCGGAGGGTTCGCCGACAACGGCGCAGATCTTTGTCGTGCCTATGTCAAGGCCGACGATGAGTTCGGATTTTGGCATTGATAAGCTCCCCATGACCTGAGCATACCTGTGAAAGGAGATGCCTCATTAAATATGGACTTGAAAAAAGCAGCACAAAAATGACGAATTGTCCAGCATTTTTTTGCCGGATAACCAGTCTGCCGCAAGGCGTTGCGGGCCTTGAAGTGGCGCGCGTCATTAGAGGGGGGAAAGGGCTATTCCTGCTCTGTGGCCTTCGTCATCCACACCTGGCCGTCGGCCGCGCGGATGCTGGTGACCATGACGGTTTCCTTCCTTTTTTCAATGTCCGTAACCACCGAAGCTATGCGCCGGAGATTGTCCTTCCAGTTCTCGACGCCTATGCTCAGACGGAGTCTGCGGGTTTCCCAGTAAAGCTCGAAGCCTCCGCCTGCGCTCAATCGTATCCATGAAATCTGGGATATGTCAAAGGGAAAACCGGCGTGTTTGAATTCTTCCACGAATTCGGCCACCATGGGCAGGGCTTCGTCGCCTCCGGGACCTATCTCCAGCACCGGCAGGGAGCGGAAGTTGTTCGTGGACACCGGCGCGATGATCTCACCCTTCGCGTTCACGTAGTAGAGCGTGTTTTCCTTTCTTGCGCAGAAGAGCGGCACGCGCTCCTTGACCGTGATGGTGAAGGTGCCGGGAAGAGAGCGTCTTATGGACACGTTCTCTATCCACGGATTGTCCACGAGCTTCTGCTCGGCCTTGTGCACGTTGACGAGCAGGCTGTTTTCGCCCTTTCTTATGCCGCACACCTCGAGGATGTCCGCAGTCTTCACCTGCGAGTTGCCCGTGACCTCAATGTCCGTGATGGCAAAGTACCGGCTCGTGGTGCAGAAGTCGTAGGCCTTGACGAGTCCCATGCCCGCGCCGAGGAAGAAGAGTCCCACGAGCGCCAGCGCCAGAAGGGCGCGCACGACGAGAAACACTCCGCGGAAACTTACATGGACGGACGGCAGACGAAGCTTCGTCCGCCGCTTCTTCTTTCTGTCCGTGTCGGTGCTTTTTCTGCGGTTGACGCCGGACTTTCCGGAGCGCTTCTGCGTCTCCGGAGCGCTTCTGCGCCTCTGCGCATAGGCGTTGCGCCGGGAGCGGCTGCCGCCGCCTAACAGGGACATGACGGCCACTCCTTCACTTCCATGGCGAGACGCACGCCGAATCTCTCGAACACGGCCTGCTGCGCCTCGCGGATGAGCGCGAGCGCGTCGTCGCTTCTGCCGGGCAGACCGCACTTCACGTCATGCACGAGGAAGTTCGCGTGCATGGGCGAAAAATACATGGCTCCGAGCCTTCGGCCCTTCATGCCCGCTTCATCCAGAAGCTTTCCCGCGGAGAGGCCCTCCGGGTTCTGGAACACGCAGCCCGCCGTATGCTCATGCACGGGCTGGCCGCTCTTCTTGCGCAGAAAGTTTTCCTTCATGGCCGCGCGCACGCTTCCGGGCGCGGCCTGACGCAGGGAAAGCACCACGGACACGCTCATGTACCACGAAGCGTCCTCGATCAGGGAAAAATGCCGGTAGGTCGCCTTCCAGCCGTCGGGCGTGAGCGTGTGAAGCCCCTGTTCGGGCGTGAACACGTCAAGAGAGCGCATGAGAGGCGCGGTGCTGCATCCGTAGGCCCCGGCGTTCATGGCCACGGCTCCGCCCACTCTTCCGGGCACGCCCACGAGGCCCTCGAGTCCCGCAAGATCGTGCGCGGCGCTCCAGGAGAGAAGACGCGGCATCCGCATGCCCGCGCCCGCCCGTATGAGCGTGCGTCGACCGTCCGGGCCGTCTTCTTCCCCGAGAATTTCCGGTTCGGCCGCGCCGCCGTCCTGCGCCGCGGCCCCGAAAAGAGGCCGCAGCACGACGAAGGGCAGATCGCCGTCATGCACGAGCAGATTGCTCCCGCCGCCGAGAACGCGCACGTCCCGGAAGCGTCCGGCAAGAACGTCGGCAAGGCGCAGACAGTCCTCCGGGCTTTCAAGGCGTATCTCCGCAAGGGCGCGGCCGCCCAGACCGAGCGTGGTCAGCGGGGCAAGAGCAGGTCTGTCGATGATCCTCACGCCAGGTTCTCCAGCACTCGGGGCCCCACGGTGGTCACGCTGCCCGCGCCCTGGGTGATGAGCACGTCGCCGGGACGAAGATCGTGCTTGAGCGCTTCCACCACTTCATCGAAGTTCGGCTTGTAGCACACGTCGGTCTTCGAGAACTGCCGGATGCCGAGCGCGAGGTTCACGCCGTTCACGCCGGGAATGGGCGCTTCGCTCGCGGGATAGATCTCCGTGAGATACAGCTTGTCCACGTCGCCGAAGGTCTGGCAGAACTCGCCGAACAGCGCCTGCGTGCGGGAGAAGCGGTGCGGCTGGAACACCATGACGAGACGGCGTCCGGCAAAGACCTGACGGGCCGTGCGTATGGTGGCCTGGATCTCCGTGGGATGATGGCCGTAGTCGTCGATGACAGTGATGCCGTTCTTCTCGCCCTTGAACTCGAAGCGGCGTCCCACGCCCGAGAAGGAGGCGAGACCTTCCGCGCACTTCTCGGGAGCTATGCCCGCCTGAAGAGCCACGCCTATGGCGGCAAGCGCGTTCAGGATGTTGTGCCGTCCGGGCTGGGAGAGCGTGACGTTGGAAAGCAGCTTCTTCTCCTGTCCGTCCCGGCCTCTCAGCCACACGTCGAAGCGGTTTTCCGCCCCGCATTCGAGGATCTCGCCGCGGATGCGGCAGTCCCGGCCGAAGCCGTAGGTGATGAACGGACGCTTGATGCGGGGAATAAGACGGCGCACGCCAGGATCGTCGGCGCAGATGACGTTCATGCCGTAGAAGGGCACCTTGTTCATGAAGGCCACGAAGGCGTCGTCGATGGCGTCCTGCGTGCCGTAGTGGTCGATGTGGTCGTAGTCCACGTTGGTGACCACGTTGATGATGGGGAAAAGACACAGGAACGAGCCGTCGGACTCGTCGGATTCGGCGATGAGATATTCTCCCTGACCCAGATGGCCGTTGGCGCGGTAGGCGTTGAGCAGGCCGCCGATGATGACCGTGGGATCGAGGCCCGCGGCGTCGAAGATGGCCGCGGTGAGGGAGGTCGTGGTGGTCTTGCCGTGCGTGCCCGCCACGGCTATGCCCGTGCGCAGTCGCATGAGCTCGGCCAGCATCTCCGCGCGGGGAATGACCGGGATGCCGCGCTCTCTGGCGGCCTGCACTTCGGGATTGTAGTCGGACACGGCGGAGGAGCGGACCACCACCTGCGCATCGCCGAGATTCTCGGCGGAGTGGCCGAGATGGATGACCGCTCCGAGACTGCGCAGACGCTGCACCGTGGCGCTGTTCGCAAGGTCGGAACCGTGCACCGTGTAGCCGAGGTTGAGGAGCACCTCGGCAATGCCGCTCATGCCGGAACCGCCGATGCCTATCATGTGTATGGCGCGAATCTTGTTGTTCATGTGTGACTCGGATTATTTGGAGGTGTCGCCCGCAAGGGCCAGAAGGGTCGCGGCCACGGCGTCCGCCGCGTCGGGACGGGCCAGGGAAAGCGCGCCGCGGCGCATGGCGTCGAGGCGTTCTCCGTCCTTCAGAAGATCGATGAGCATGGGCGCGAGCGTGCCGTCCGCGGCCATGGCCTCGGCCTTTTTCTGCGGCAGAAGTATGCCGCCGCCCGCTTCTTCCATGGCCCGGGCGTTGCTCGTCTGATGGTCGTGCGCGGCGTAGGGGAAGGGAATGAACACCGCAGGCGTGCCCGTGGCGGCAAGCTCCGCCATGCTCGTGGCTCCCGCGCGGCACAGCGCAAGGTCGCATTCCGCATAGGCCTTCGCCATGTCGTGGATGAAGGGATGCACGATGCGTCCGGTCTCTTCGGCAGAAACGCCCGCCTCAAGATAGCGGCGGCGCACGTCTTCGTACTCATTCGCGCCGGTCTGATGCAGGATGTCCACGCCCGCCGCGCGCAGGGCGGGCAGCATGGATATCACCATGTTGTTGATGGCCCGGGCGCCCTGAGAGCCGCCCATGACGAGAAGGCGCGCCGCGCCCTCGCGGACGCGGTGACGGGAGCCGAGCGCGGCGATGCCCGCCCGTATGGGATTGCCCGTGAGCACGCACACCTCGTGCGGGAAGCTTGCGCCCACGGCGGGCTGATTCCAGGAGAGGCACACGCGGTCCACCATTTTGCCGAGGATGCGGTTCGCCGCGCCCGCGATGGCGTTCTGCTCGTGCAGGGCGCAGGGACGGCCCATGAGACGGGCCGCGAACACGGAGGCGAAGGCGGCGTAGCCGCCGAAGCCCATGACGGCGTCGGGCGAAAAGCGGCGCACGATGCCCATGGCCCGCACGATGCCCGCAGCCATGGCGAACATGGCCGCGATAGCCCTGGGACCGCGGCCGATGAAGCCGCGCACGGGCAGGCCTTCAAAGGGCACGCCCGCCCGCCGGACAAGGTCGCCTTCGGGGCCGTACTCGCCGCCCACGAAAAGGATCTCGATGTCTTGTCTGCGCTTTTTGAGCGCCTCTGTGACGGCAAGGGCAGGGAAGATGTGACCGCCCGTGCCGCCGGTGGTGATGATGATGCGAAGGGCCATGCTTACTCCCGCGCGGTTCGAGAATAGTTGAGCAGAAGCCCCGCGCAGATCATGTTCGCGAGCAGGCTGCTGCCGCCGTAGCTTATGAAGGGCATGGCGATGCCCTTGGGGGGAACGTTGCCTAAAATGACGGCCATGTTGAGCAGGAAGCTCAGGGCGATGACCAGGGTGAGGCCGTAGGCGGAAAGCCTGTCCCTGAGATTGCGCTGACCGAGCACCACACGATAGCAGCGATAGAAGAAGAGCGCAAACAGCACCATGACCACGGTGATGCCCACGAATCCCGTCTCCTCGCCGATGATGGACATGATGAAGTCGTTGTGGGCTTCGGGCAGGTACACGGTCTTCTGTATGCTGCCGCCGAGACCCACGCCGAAGATGCCGCCGGATCCTAAGGCCAGCAGGCTCTGCACGATCTGATAGCCCGAGCCCTGCGCGTTGGCGAAGGGTTCGAGATAGGCGGTCCAGCGGGCCCAGCGGTAGGGCTCCACGATGATGAGGGCCACCACGAGCACGGCCGCGAGGATGAGCACCATGACGAGATAGCCGCCGCGCGTGCCGCCGCCGAGGCACATGAAGAAGAGTATGGCGAGCATGATGATGGTGCCGCCGAGGTCTGGCTGGAGCACGAGCAGCAGGCACATGAGAAGGGTGATGAGCGTAGGCGGCAGAAGGCCGCGGCTGAACTCGCGGATCATGGCCTGCTTGGAGCTCATGAAATAGGCCAGATACATGACGAGCGCGATGCGCGCGAACTCCATGGGCTGGACCATCATGAAGTGGAAGGGGCGGGTGAAGGAATGCGTGTCAG
>CAJJMX010000071.1 GCA_905192935.1 uncultured Mailhella sp. | reverse complement strand
GTCAGCGAGCATCTTGCGGTTGATTTCCACACCGGCAAGCTTCAGGCCGTTGACCAGACGGGAATAGGACAGGCCGTTGATGCGGGCGCCGGCGTTGATGCGCTGGATCCACAGGCGGCGGAAGGCACGCTTGCGGAGCTTGCGGCCTTCAAAGGCGTAGTTCAGGGAACGTTCAACGGCTTCGCGGGCGATGCGGTACAGACGGCTGCGGCCGCCGCGGAAGCCCTTGGCCATATCCAGATATTTCTTGTGCCGACGATGGGCAGCAAGACCTCTCTTCACACGCATGGAAAATCCTCCACATTCAGTCCCGCGAGGCGGAGATCAGGCCAGCGGGAGTTGAGCCGCATGACGCGGCGAAATTCGAAAGACTACGCAACCTCCTGCGGAAGGCAGGAGTTAGGCGTAGGGCATGAGGCGCTTGACGGCCTTCAGGTTCGCGCTGTCGACGAGGGCACCCTTGCCCAGACGGGCACGACGCTTGGCATCCTTCTTGGTGAGGATGTGGCGCAGGTTCTGACGACGACGGCGGAACTTGCCGCTGCCGGTGGTGCTGAAACGCTTGGCGGCGGAACGGCTGGTCTTGATCTTGGGCATAACCAACTCCTTGATATTCGTGACGCACCGAAAACGGCGCGCACGATTTGGGCATCAGAAAGAACCGACTATGCAGTATTTTCGCATAATCTGCAAGCAAAAAATACGCGTCAGGGCGCATGAGGCAACGCCCCGTGCCCTTTCGTGGTTCCTTCCGGGACGGCTTTGCGTCCCTCGCGGTGTCCCGCGAAAAAAATCCGCCGGCACGACGGAAATATTCCGCCGTGCCGGATGATGAACTACTTCTTGGGAAGAGGAATGAGCAGCATCTGAAGGGTGCGGCCTTCAGCGCTGGGTGCCTGTTCGACCTTGCCCACATCGGCGGTGTCGGCGATGATCTTGGTCAGAATGGATTCGCCGCGGTCCTTGTGCACGATCTCGCGGCCACGGAAGAACACCGTCACCTTGCAGCGGTCTCCATCCGTGAGGAAGCGGCGGATGTGGCGCAGTTTGGTCTCGTAGTCATGGTCGTCGGTCTTGGGACGGACCTTGATTTCCTTGATCTGCACCACGGTCTGGTTGCGCTTGGCTTCCTTCTTCTTCTGCTGCTGTTCGTATTTGAACTTGCCGAAGTCCATGATGCGGCAGACCGGCGGTTCCGCGTTGGCGGCGACTTCCACCAGGTCGTATCCGGCCTCATGGGCCATGGCGATGGCATCGGAACAGGGAAGAATACCGACCTGTTCACCTTCCGGACCAATCACCCGTACTTCACGGGCACGAATCTGCTCGTTGCGGCGCACGCCGTCCTGAGGCACGTCGCGGCGAGGTCTCATGTTAGGCGAAGCTATAGCTCATACCTCCACGTTTGAACGGTTCCTCACTGTCCGTCCTGATCATGGTGATCACGTCTTCCAGAGAGCGGAAGCCGATGTTCTCACCGGAACGCAGGCGGACGCTGAAGCCCTTGTCGGCCACTTCCTTGTCGCCCACCACGAGGACGTAGGGAATCTTGGCCATCTGGGCTTCGCGAATCTTGAAGCCCAGCTTCTCGTTGCGCAGATCGGTCTCCACACGGATACCGGCGGCGGCGAGGCTGGCCTTCATTTCCTTGACATAGTCCATCTGGGCGTCGGTCACGTTGACGATGCGGGCCTGCACGGGCGCGAGCCAGGCAGGGAAGGCACCGGCGTAATGCTCGGTAAGAACGCCGATGAAGCGCTCGAGCGAGCCCAGAATGGCGCGGTGCAGCATGACGGGACGATGACGCTCGCCATCCTGACCGACATAGACGAGATCGAAACGCTCAGGCAGGGTGAAGTCCACCTGGATGGTGGAAAGCTGCCATTCGCGGCCGATGGCGTCGGTGACCTTGATATCGATCTTGGGACCGTAGAAGGCGCCGTCGCCTTCGTTGATCTGGTAGGGCTTGCCTTCCTTCTCCACGGCCTTGATGAGCGCATTCGTGGCTTTTTCCCAGGCCTCGTCGGAACCGATGCTGTCCTCGGGACGGGTGGAAATGAAGATGCGGTACTTGAAGCCGAACAGATCCATGAGATCCGCGGAAAGATGCATGACGTTGATGATCTCGTCCTCAAGCTGCTCGATCGTGCAGATGATATGGGCATCATCCTGCGTGAACTGACGCACGCGCAGAAGTCCGTGCAGGGTGCCGGACTTTTCATGACGGTGCACCACGCCGAGCTCGAACATCCTCACGGGCAGATCGCGGTAGCTGTGCAGGGTCTCGCCGTACATGAGCATGTGGCCCACGCAGTTCATGGGCTTCACGCCGTGCACGTCGCCTTCGATCTCCGTGAAGTACATGTTTTCACGGTAGTGATCGTAGTGACCGGAACGCTCCCACAGTTCACGACGCAGGATCTGCGGGCCGCGCACGAGTTCGTAGCCGCGCTTGAGATGCTCGCGCACGAGGAAGTCCTCAAGAATGGTGCGGAGCATCATGCCCTTGGGCAGCCAGAAGGACATGCCGGGGGCCACGTCTTCATGGAAGGAGAACAGGCCGAGCTCCTTGCCGAGACGACGATGATCGCGTCTCTTGGCTTCCTCAAGAGCGTTCAGGTATTCCTTGAGGGACTTCTCGTCCGGGAAAGCCGTGCCGTAAATACGGGAAAGCATGGGATTCTTTTCATCGCCGCGCCAGTAGGCGCCGGCCACGGAAAGAAGCTTGAAGGCCTTGATGGCGCCCGTGCCGGGAATGTGCGGTCCGCGGCACAGATCGAGGAAATCGCCGCAGCGGTACAGGGACACGGAATCGGCGTCGATGCCCTCGATGATCTCCACCTTGTAGGTCTCGCCCTTGTCGCGGAACAGGGCGACGGCGTCGTCCTTCTTCACGACGGAGCGCTCAAAGGGAACGTTGGCGGAAACTATCGCGTGCATTTCCTTCTCTATGGCCTCAAGGTCGTCGTGAGAGAAGGGACGCGGAGTATCGAAGTCGTAATAGAAGCCGGAGTCGATGGACGGGCCGATGGTGACCTTCACGCCGGGGAAGAGCTTCTGCACGGCGGCGGCCATGACGTGGGACGTGGAATGACGCAGCAGCTGAAGCCCTTCGGGGTCCTCAGCCGTCACGGGGGCGGCTTCCAGCGCATCGGCGGGCATTTCAGCAGAAAGATCGAGCAGCGTTTCCTTGTCTGCGGTCTTTACACGGCAGGCAAGAGCGGCCTTGAACCGTTTGCCGGAAAGAGCCTGCTTCAGCACCTCGGCGCACGAAGCGCCGGCGGCGGCCTCAACCAACTTTCCTTCTACGGATATCTGCATGGGAAAACTCCAAAAAAATCACAGTTGACAAAACAAAAAAGAAAAGGGAGGCGCTGCCTCCCTTTCCGATGTTTTTTTGTGGTAGGCACGAGCAGACTTGAACTGCTGACCCCTTCCGTGTCAAGGAAGTGCTCTGCCACCTGAGCTACGCGCCTTTATTGTTCGGTGAGGACGATTCTTATAGAGCTTTCCGCCCTTCGTCAAGCATTTTCTCCGAGATTTTTTCATTTTCCCTTCTTTCGGCCCCCGCTCCGCCCTTCTCTTCCCCTGCCCGGCAGGGGCTTCCCGAAAACGGAACAAGGCGCGTTTCCTTCGTTTTTTCCTCTTCTGTGCGTTCCCTGGAAGACTTGCGGAACGACTTGTCCCGCAAGCGATCTTCACCTCCTTCTCCGGGCGGAGCTGTTGCGAAGAGCACTTTCCTGTGCTAACAGCGCAAAAGCGTACTTTATTAATGATGGAGGCATAGCATGTCCACAAAGGCCGCTGACTTTTCTCTCATTCTCAAGCTTCTGGTCGGCATCGTGGCAGGTTCCCTCATAGGCACCTACCTCGGCAACAACACGCAGAGCCCGCTGCATCACATCATGGATGCCGTGGTTTCCCTGCGCTACATCTTCGGTCAGATCATCTTCTTCCTGGTGCCGCTCGTCATTGTGGGCTTCATCACGCCGGCCATCGTGCGCCTCGGGCAGAACGCCAGCAGGATTCTGTTCACGGCCGTGGCCATCGCCTATCTCTCCTCCATAGGCGCGGCCTTCTTCTCCACCGTTTCCGGCTACATCATCATTCCGCACCTCTCCATAGCCACTTCCACGGAAGCGCTGCGCAAGCTCCCGGAAATCGTGTTCAGGCTCGACATTCCCCCGCTTTTCAGCGTCATGAGCGCCCTTGTGCTCGCTCTCTTCTTCGGCGTGGCCATCACCTGGACGAAATCGGAAAACATGGCCAGACTCTTTTCCGAACTTGAACGCATCATGAGCTCCCTCGTGGTGCGCATCATGATCCCCATCCTGCCCTTCTTCGTGGGCATGTCCTTCCTCGGCCTCGCCTATGAAGGTTCGCTCAGCCTGCATCTGCCGGTGTTCATCTCCATGGTGCTCATCGTGCTCGTGGGACACTTCATCTGGCTGGCCGTGCTCTACGGCATAGGCGGCGCGCTCTCCGGCCGCAATCCCTGGGAAGTGTTCCGCTACTACGCTCCCGCCTACCTCACCGCCGTGGGCACCATGTCCAGCGCGGCCACGCTGCCCGTGGCCCTCGAGTGTGCCCGCAAGTCCCGCGTGCTCAGCAGAAACCTCGTGGAATTCATGATCCCCTTAGGCTCCACCGTGCATCTGTGCGGCTCCGTGCTCACGGAAACCTTCTTCTGCATGACCCTTCATCTCATGCTCTACGGCACGCTGCCGAGCGTGGGCGTCATGATCCTCTTCTGTCTGCTTCTCGGCGTCTTTGCCGTGGGCGCGCCCGGCGTTCCCGGCGGCACCGTGGTGGCCTCCCTCGGCATCGTGACCGGCGTGCTCGGCTTCGACCAGAACGGCGTAGCCCTGCTCATCGCCATCTTCGCCCTTCAGGACAGCTTCGGCACGGCCTGCAACATCACGGGCGACGGCGCGCTCACGCTCATGCTTGAAGGCATATTCAACCGCAACGAACAGCTCGGTGAACTCCAGCACAAGAACGAGGCGTAACGCGCATGAGCATGAACGAACAGGAACGCTCCATCTTCCTCTCTCTTCTTCATAAGGAAGTGGTCCCGGCCCTCGGCTGCACGGAACCCATCGCCGTGGCGCTGTGCGCCGCCCGCGCGGCCGAAGAGCTCGGCACGACGCCCGAACACATGGATGTGGCCGTAAGCGCCAATCTGCTTAAAAACGGCATGGGAGTCATGGTGCCCGGCACCGGCGAGATGGGCCTCGGCGTGGCCGCCGCCGCAGGTGCGCTCGGCGGAAAAAGTTCCCTCGGCCTGGAATGTCTCAGAGACCTTTCCGAAGAAGCGGCTGACAGGGCCCGCACCATGCTTGCCCAAAACGCCGTGGACCTGCACCTCGCGGACAACGATCAGCTTCTCTACTGTCTCGTGACCGTATCGGCCGGAGAGGATACCGCCGCCGCGGAACTTTCGGGCAGTCACGACAACATTACCCGCGTCTGGAAGAACGGGGCCCTCACCTTTGAAAAGAAAGGCGACGATGACGGCACGAAAAACGCCGACGAGCCCTGGCCGCTCACCCTGGCCAAAATATACGAGTTTGCCGTAACGGCGCCTCTCGAGGAGATCAGCTTCATTCTGGAAGCCGCACGCATGAACCGCCGCGTGGCCGAAGAAGGCCTCAGGCGGCAGTACGGCCTCGGCGTGGGCAAGATGATGGACACGCAGATACGCAATCACGTGCTGGCCGACGACCTGCCCACCTTCGCCACCAAGCTCACGGCCGCCGCGGCCGACGCGCGCATGGCGGGCGTCATGATGCCGGTCATGAGCAATTCCGGCAGCGGCAATCAGGGCATAACCTGCACCATGCCCGTGGTGGCGTGCGCCATACGCACGCAGGCCGACGACGAAAAACTCGCGCGGGCCCTCATGATAAGCCATCTCACGTCCATCCACATCAAGCATCATCTCGGACGCCTTTCCGCACACTGCGGGGCCATGGTGGCGGGCACGGCCTCGGCCTGCGGCATAGCCCTGCTGCTCGGCGGAGGCCTCAAGGACATGGAGCGCACCGTGCGCAACATGGTGGGCAACGTGTCCGGCATGATATGCGACGGCGCGAAAAGCAGCTGCGCCCTCAAGGTGGCCACGGCCGTGGGCGCGGGCATACAGGCCGTGCTCCTGGCCCTCGGCGGCACCGTGGTGCCCGGCAACGAAGGCATCGTGGACGACGACATAGAAGCCTGCATCGCCAATCTCGGCCGCCTCGGCTCCACGGGCATGAAGGAGGCCGACAAGGTCATTCTCGACATCATGCTGCACAAGTCCTGATCTCAGGCCTGGACGGTCATCAAGAACGACGCAAAGGACGGAGCCATACGCTCCGTCCTTTCTTCATCTCGGCGTCGGTCGTTCCTTATCAACAAATTTAATATATTTTGAATAATTACATACTATTACGACAACCATTCCCTCACCCGTCCGCTTTCCGAAAATCCCGGACGGCCATGGCCAAGATAAAACAACTACGGGAAATTCCTGGTAATATTCAAGGAAAGCTTATGTCTTGACCGGAGGTCTGCGTTCTTTTTTCTGGACAAGGGCAAACCGCTACTTTATCCTGAAAAAAATTTTCTCCGCCGCCTCTTCATGCAGGAAGGCGCACATCATCATTTCTACAAGGACATATCCCTATGGGCATGACCGTAACTCAGAAAATACTGGCCGCGCACGCAGGACTCGAAAGCGTGACGGCGGGCCAGCTCATTGAAGCGAAGCTCGACGTGGTCATGGGCAACGACATCACCATAGCGCTGGCCGTTCCCGAATTCCGCAAGGCCGGAGCCGACAGGGTCTTCGACAAGGACAAGGTCGTGGTGGTGCTCGACCATTTCGCGCCGAACAAGGACATCAAGGCCGCCATGCAGTGCAAGGTATGCCGCGAATTCGCCCGTGAAAACGAACTTACCCATTTCTACGACGTGGGCCGCATGGGCATAGAGCACGCGCTTCTGCCCGAACAGGGCATCGTGGCCCCCGGCGAAGTCATCATCGGCGGCGACTCCCACACCTGCACCTACGGCGCGCTCGGCGCGTTTTCCACGGGCGTGGGCAGCACCGACCTTGCCATGGGCATGGCCACTGGCGAAAACTGGTTCAAGGTGCCTGCGGCCATACGCTTCAATCTTACCGGCAAGCCCGGGAAATGGGTCTGCGGCAAGGACGTCATGCTGCACATCATCGGGCTCATAGGCGTGGACGGCGCGCTGTACCGCTCCATGGAATTTTCCGGCGACGGTGTAGCGAACCTTTCCATGGACGACCGCTTCTCCATGACCAACATGGCCATTGAGGCGGGCGCCAAGAACGCCACCTTCCCTGTGGACGACATCTGCCGCGCCTACCTTGCAAAGCACTGCAAAAAGAGCTGGACGGCCTACGAAGCCGACGAGGACGCCGAATACGAAAAGACCATCGACATCGACCTTTCCGCCATCCGTCCCACCGTGGCCTTCCCGCACCTGCCCTCCAACACCCGCACCATCGACGAAGTGGGCGACGTGAAGCTCGATCAGGTGTTCATAGGTTCCTGCACCAACGGCAGGATGGAAGACATGGCCATGGCGGCAAGCATACTCAAGGGCCGCAAGATAAGCGACAGCCTGAGAGTCATCGTCATTCCCGCCACGCCTTCCATCTACATGGAATGCATGGAAAAGGGCTACATCCGCACCTTCATGGAAGCCGGATGCGCGGGGAGCACTCCCACCTGCGGTGCGTGCCTCG
>CAJJMX010000070.1 GCA_905192935.1 uncultured Mailhella sp. | reverse complement strand
AGCGGATCATCGCCTTCCTGTTCCGTGGAAAGATGCGGCACGGCAGGCTTCTGTTCCGCCGCGGGAGAGGACGGGGCCGCGCCCTGTGCGACCGGCTTTTCCGGCTCGTCGGAAGATGCCGGTGCATCCTCGGGCAGGGAGAAATGGAACACGGTGGAGCAGCGCGGACAGGTCACCTTGTATTTCTTTCCGGGCCGGATGGAGGCCGTGGGCACGTCACGCCTGAAGCGGCAGGAAGGACATTCGATAATCATGACAACCTCACAACGTATTTGCTTTCACCAAATATAGACCGGCCGGCCTCTCCGGGCAAGACATAAGACGCGCTTTTATCCCTTGAGCATCATCTCATCATCCGTCATGCCGCGCGAGCGGAGATAAAGATAGATCTTCGCGGCGGCCAGAGCGTCGGAGGCCGCGTTGTGATGGTCCAGTTCCAGCCCCAGATACGCGCATACATCGTTGAGGCGATGATGCGGAAGATGAAGTTTCAATCTTGAACCCTTGACCGTGCACGCGAAGGGAAGACTCGGGGCCTCCAGACCGAAGGCCCGGCAACAGCCGAGAAGGACCCTTCTGTCGAAGCTCGCGTTATGCGCGACAAGAAGTCCGGCCCCGGCCAGAAAACCGTGTATGTCCGGCCAGAGTTCGGCAAAGGTGGGCTGATCCTTCAGCATCTCCCAGGTGAGTCCGTGAATCTCGGTAAAGTACACCCTGGGACGCGGAGGACGGATGAGACGATACCAGCTTGCCGTCACCTTTCCGTCTTCCACGCGGGACATGCCGAGAGCGCAGGCGCTGTCGGCATACTTGTCGGCCGTCTCAAAGTCCAGTGCCACCACACAGGCCATGTCACGCGCTCCTGCCGCGAAGCACCCGCTTGTCGCCCACGCGCATGGTCAGCTGCTCCTTGTCGAAATGCTCGAGCAGCGCGATGCCGTTCTTGCGTGAAATGCCGGAAATGTCGCGGAAATCGCCGGGCGTTATCTCACTGTGCTCCAGAAGGAACTGACGCACCTTTTCCCTGAGTTCCTCCATGACGGAAGAAAGATAGTAAAGGTCTTCCTTGATCTTCACGAGCGAACCGTCCGAAACGAGCAGCTTGAATATGGGCTGCGCCTGACGCGCCGTGATGCCGAGTTCGGCAAAAAGCTCGGTATGGTTCGGCGGCATGAGCGGCGAAGCCTGATGGGCCTTCAGAAGCGCTTCCTTGAGCGCCTGCTGATCGTCGGCCAGAGAGACCTTGTGCTCAGGCAGACGCAGGAGCTCTCCCTCGACAGCAAGTCTTCCCGTGCGGACGAGCCTCTCAAGCGCGAAGTGTGCCAGCTTGGGCGGAACGCCGGCCCCCATGCCGGCCAGGATGACGCCCTTGGCCATGCCGTGCTCCAGAGGATTCTTCTTGTGGAAGGCCTCCGTGGCCGCCAGGGCGCGGGAAAGAAGCCGTTCCAGCCAGGCGGAAGAAATCCAGCAGCGGGCATCCTTGTCCCAGCAGAAGGCGAGGCCCTTGCCGGACATGGCCTGCAGATGCTTTTCCAGCGTCTTCCGGCTGAGATCGGTCAGGATGGAAAGATCGGCGATCGTCGCACCGAAGCGCCCGGCAAGCTCGAGCTGCACGCCGATGCGCGTCGGCTCGTCGGCGTCGGGCAGCGCCATGAGCCGCTCCTGCATGGTCCCGTCGATGTGGCTGCGCCGCGGAGCGCTGTCCAGCGGATAAAGGATGGAGCCGCCCGCCACGGTGCGCAGGGGCGAGAAGGCCCGGACTATGCAGCGGTCGCCGAATATGCCTGCCACGGGCTCGGAAAAATGCACTTCGGCAAGGGCGGTATCTCCGGGTTCGAGGCGGTCGCGGTCATAGAAGTACAGACGGGCGGCAAGTTCCCTTGCGCTGTGATGAAAATGCACCTCTCCGCGATGACGAAGACCGCGGGGAGACGACTTGAGACAGGTCAGCTCCACGATCCAGCGCTTCGAGTTCTTCATGGTTCCCACATGGGTGACCACGTCGCCGCGGCTGATGTCCTCAACGGCAAGGCCGTGCAGATTGAGGGAAATGCGGTGACCGGCCTCGGCAATATCCTGCGCGCAGCCGTGACTCTGGATGCTGCGTATGTGCGAGAGCTTTCCGCTCGGCAGAAGCTCCACCTCGTCGCCGCACTGCGCGGAGCCGGAAACCAGCGTTCCCGTGACCACGGTCCCGTGTCCCTTGAGGGAGAACACACGGTCCACGGGCAGCCGGAAGAGATCGGACCGACGCTTCGGCTGACGGCGGCTTTCCTCGACTATGGCGGCGCGAAGCGCGTCGAGGCCCTCGCCGGTCACGGAAGACACGGGGAAAATGGGAGCATTCTCAAGGAAGGTTCCCTTGAGAAAGTCGCGCACGTCTTCCTCGGCAAGTTCCCGCATATCGGCGTCGACCATGTCTATCTTGGTAAGCGCCACGATGCCGTGCTTCACGCCGAGCAGCGTACATATCTCAAGATGTTCGCGGGTCTGCGGCATGACGCCCTCGTCGGCGGAAATGACGAGCAGCACGAAGTCTATGCCGGAAGCCCCGGCCACCATGGTGCGCACGAATTTTTCATGTCCCGGCATGTCCACAATGCCCATGCGCTCTCCGCCGGGAAGATCGGCATAGGCGAATCCCAGCTCTATGGTGATGCCGCGGCGCTTCTCTTCGCCGAGACGGTCGCAGTCTATACCTGTAAGCGCCCTGATGAGCGACGTTTTTCCGTGGTCGATGTGACCTGCGGTTCCCATGATGACGGACATGACAGCTCCTGAACGTTCAGTTTTCCTGAGAGGTGCACAGGATACCCGCGCAGGCGCGCAAGAGCAAGAGGCACGAGCCGGTCCCGAAGGGACGGGAACAGGCCGCCCGGCGGCACGTTTGACTTGACTTGAGGGAAAAAGTTGCGTAACGGTTCTTAGTTCCAAGTCATAAGAACGGGAAATACGATGTTCGAAAGCCTGACAGACCGACTTACCGGCGTGTTCCGCAATCTCAGCGGCCGCGCCCAGCTCACGGAATCCAATATCCAGGACGCTCTGCGTGAAGTCCGACTCGCGCTTCTTGAGGCCGACGTCAACTTCAAGATCGTCAAGGAATTCGTGGATCGCGTGCGCGAGGCTGCGCTCGGCGTTCAGGTCATGAAAGGCGTCACTCCGGCCCAGCAGGTCATTCAGGTCGTGCATGACGAACTGGTCAAGCTGCTCGGCGGAGAAGACACGGAACTGAAGCTTCAGGGCGCGCAGCCCGCCGTCATTCTCATGGTCGGTCTTCAGGGTTCCGGCAAGACCACGTCTTCGGGCAAGCTGGCCCTTCTCTTGCGCAAGCAGAAGATGCGTCCCTATCTCGTGCCCGCCGACGTGTACCGCCCCGCCGCCATCGATCAGCTGCGCACGCTGGCCAAGCAGCTCGACATCCCCTGTTTCGATTCCACGCCGGACATGAATCCGGTGGACATCGCCCGCGCGGCCGTGGAGGACGCCAGGGCGAAGCAGTGCACCGTGGTCATCCTCGACACCGCGGGCCGTCTCCATGTGGACGAGCCGCTGATGCAGGAACTCGTGGCCATCAAGAGCGCCGTGAATCCTCAGGAAATCCTGTTCGTGGCAGACGCCATGACCGGTCAGGACGCCGTCACCGTCGCC
Organism: uncultured Mailhella sp.; assembly: GCA_905192935.1. GTDB lineage: Bacteria > Desulfobacterota > Desulfovibrionia > Desulfovibrionales > Desulfovibrionaceae > Mailhella. The sequence continues at coordinate 4,161 of CAJJMX010000070.1, read as the reverse complement.
GAATCGTTCAACGATCATCTCGGCATCACGGGCGTCGTTCTCACCAAGATGGACGGCGACGCCCGCGGCGGCGCGGCGCTCTCCATCAAGTCGGTCACCGGCGCGCCGGTCAAATTTGTCGGCATGGGCGAAAAGCTTTCCGAAATGGAAGTGTTCCATCCCGACCGTGTTGCGGGCCGCATCCTCGGCATGGGCGACGTGCTCACCCTGCTCGAAAAGGCGCAGAGCGAAATGGAGGCCGAAGAGGCCGAAGCTCTCGCCAAAAAGATGCAGAAGGCCAAGTTCGATCTTGAGGACTTTCGCACCCAGATGCGCCACATGCGCAAGCTGGGCTCCCTCGAATCGCTCGTGAAGATGATTCCCGGCCTCGGCGGTCTTGCCGGCAAGCTGGGCGACATGAGCGGTCACGAGAAGGAACTGAACAGAACGGAAGCCATCCTGAACTCCATGACCAGTCAGGAACGCCGCAACCCCGATATCATCAACGGCAGCCGCAGGGCCCGCATCGCCAAAGGTTCGGGAACAAAGGTGCAGGACGTGAACATGCTTCTGCGCCAGTTCGAACAGATGAAGAAAATGATGCAGTCCATGATGCAGCCCAACCGTCACGCGCCCCGTATTCCCCAGGGCATGATGAACCGGCTGGGAGGCATGGGCGGCATGCCGGGCTTAGGTGGTCTGCCCGGCATGGGTGGCCTGCCGGGAATGGGCGGCATGCCGGGACTTCCCGGCGGAGTGCCCGGATTACCTGGCAGCGGAAAGTCCGCTACCAAGAAGAAACGCGACAAGCAGAAACGTAAAAACAAAAAAAGGTAGCCCCGCTGCCTATCCTATCAGGAGTGAGATATGTCCGTTAAAGTGAGAATGACCCGCTCTGGTTCCAAGAAGCGCCCCTTCTACCGCATCGTGGCCATCAACAGTGACAGCCGCCGCGACGGCCGTCCGCTGGAATTCCTGGGCTACTACAACCCCAACACCAACCCCGGCACCCTGAACATCGACACCGAAAAGCTCCAGGCCTGGGTCGGCAAGGGCGCCGAACTGTCCGACACCGTGCGCACCCTCCTCAAGAAGCTGGGCAAGTAAGGTCTTTCCTTCGAGGACTCGATCCCGTCTCCCGCTTCGGCGGCTGACGGGTTTTCGAGTTTAAACACTCAACCACTCTGGTGCCAGGCTCCATGACGGCATGCGGCCGTCAGCGTCCGGCATCTTTCTTCGTCCCGGAACGCTCCGGCCTCCTGGCTGAATACCGGAAGAGCGTTTTCCCGCCTTCCGCCTTGCGCTGCGTCCGAAGTTTCGTCCGAGGCTGTCCTCGCTTCGGACGAAAGTCCGCCGACCGGGCCTGCGCATGCCGTCATCCGCTGCGCCCAGGAAGTCTTCACGCCGCAGTCCCGAGCCGGGGCGACGTCCATGTTTTCGGAGCACACGCTCCCCTTTTTCTCTCCGTCCGGAACCGGTTCCCGGTCCACGGACAAAGCCGTATTTCAAACCATTGACCTGCAAAAGGGATGAGGTTCGAAACAGGGAAGCCGCTTTGCTGCCGAATCGGCTTCTCTTCCCCGCAAGACCTCCTCTCCCACCGGGAGGAGCCATCATGTTCAGGCACTTCAGCAAACAGGAAGCCCGCAATCTGGTCTTTCTCGCCGTTCCCGTCTTTCTCGGGCAGATCGCGCAGATCGCCATGTCCTTCGTGGATACCGTGGTCGCCGGCCGGGCCGGCACCGTCGACATGGCCGCCGTAGCCGTGGCCACGTCCTTCTGGATCCCCGGCACCATGTTCGGGCAGGGTCTTCTCATGGCCTTAACTCCGCTCGTGGCGCAGGCCACGGGCTCGGGCAACAGGATCGAAAGCCGCCGTTTTCTGCGTCAGGGGCTGTGGCTTGCCGCAGTCATCGCCCTGCTGCTCATGGCGATCTTCCTCATCATCAGCCGGACCATCCCCCTCTGGGGAACCATGGACCCGAAGCTCGCACAAAAGACGTCGGAATATCTTTTCGCCGTGCTCTGGGGCGTGCCCGCGCTCATGTTCTTCGTCGTGCAGCGCTGCTTTCTGGAAGGTCACGGCAGAACACGCCCCGCCATGGTGTCCGGCTTCATAGGGCTGGCCCTCAACGTGCCGCTCAACATCATCTTCGTGTTCGGCAAGTTCGGACTTCCCGCCATGGGCGCCGCAGGCTGCGGCGTGGCCACGGCCATTCTCTTCTGGTTCATGGCCGCCTCCATGCTGTTCTTCGTCCGCCACACGGACCGCGCCGCCCTCGCGCTGGAAAGTCTCTCCTCCGCCATTCTCAAAAGACTGGTGCGCATCGGTCTGCCGAGCGCCTTTGCCATGCTCAACGAGACGGCGGCCTTCGCCCTCATTGCGCTCATCGTCGCACCGCTCGGCGTCACCACCGTTTCCGGGCATCAGATCGCCATCAACGTGAGCGCCTTCGTGTGGATGTGTCCCTTCTCCATAGGAGCGGCCTCCACCATACGCGTAGGAACGCTGCTCGGAGCCGGAGACATGGCAGGAGCCAAAAGAGCCAGACTCACGGCCCTCACCATCACCCTAGCCATGGCCTGCGTGCTGGCCGCGCTCATCTATCTCGTGCGCTATCCCGTGGCGGCGCTCTACACCGAAGATCAGGCCGTCATCCAGATGGCCAGTCTGCTGCTCATCTGCGAGGTGTTCTATCAGTTCCCCGACGGCGTGCAGACCAATACGCTCTGTTCCCTCCGCGGCTGGAACGACACGAGAGCCATCTTCTGCATCTCCTTCATCGCCTACTGGGTGGTGAGTCTGCCCGTAGGCTGGATTCTCTGCATGACCGACGTCTTCACCCCGGAACCTCTCGGCGTTCTGGGCTTCTGGATAGCCCTCATCTTCGGCCTCAGCGTGGCCGCCCTGCTCTACCTTGTGCGCATCCACAAGCTGGAACAGCTCTCCGTTGAGGACATGAAGAAAAAAATCGGCCGCTGACCGGCTTATCGAACAAGGCGTCGGAACGTCCCGAAAAGGATTTCCGACGCCTTTTTTCGTACATTTCACACCTCGAGAAAAACGGACACGCCAGCCCGGACATGTTTTCCGAAAGCTTCCGGGATACGCCGGCAAAGCCTGCTTGCGAGGCTCCCTGCAACCGGAACGCTCCCCGAAGGGATGCCTGCCTCTGCAACAAAAACAACCGAGAGAGAGCCAGGCATGGCTCTCTCTCGTACATGGGGGATGGGGAGAACGATTCCCCCGGGGAAGGCGGAGCCCATGCTCCGTATTCCAAATCAATAGGTGGCAAACATACGCTGGATCTCAGCCTTGTCCCTGGTGACCGTCAGGGCCAGCATGAGCAGCACGCGCGCCTTCTGAGGGTTCAGATTGTCCGCCGTGAGAAAACCGGGTTCCGCATCCTTGCTGCTCGGCGTGACCATGCCGGAGCCGGTGCGGGAACTGCGCACAACGATAAGTCCCTTCTTGGAAGCTTCCGTCAAGATCGCGCGGGAAACATTGGAAAGACTGCCGCAGCCGGAACCGGCCTCGATAAGCCCCTCTGCACCGGAAGAAACGGAGGCCTTGTGCATGTTTTCGTCGCCGCCGAGAGTCTGATAGGCAATATCCACGCGGGGCAGCGTCGTCAGCTTGGAAACATCGAATTCCGTGTCCCTGGTATGCTTGCGCACGGGAGCGCGATAAAACACGGGCTTGTAGTCGATCACATAACCGAGCATGCCGAAGTCAGGGGTCTTGAAGGTCTCCACGGAAAGCGTATTGGTCTTCGTCACTTCACGGGCGGCGTTGATCTGGCCGTTCATGACCACGAGCACGCCCTTGCCGCGGGCCTCCATGGAACCGGCCACGCCGACGGCGTTGAGCAGGTTCAGCGGGCCGTCCGCACTGATGGCCGTGGCGGGACGCATGGCTCCCACGATCACCACGGGCTTGTCGCTCTTGACCACCAGATTCAGGAAATAGGCCGTTTCTTCCAGAGTATCCGTGCCGTGCGTGACCACGATGCCGTCACAGTCATCGGACGCAAGAAGCGCATTCGCTCTTTTGGCGAGCTTCAGCCAGTCGTCAAAGGTCAGGTTGCCGCTGCCGGTATTGGCGATCTGCTCGGCAGACACCCTGGCAATCGAAGAAATGGACGGCACGGCATCAATAAGCTGCTGTGCCGTAAGTTCACC
>CAJJMX010000069.1 GCA_905192935.1 uncultured Mailhella sp. | reverse complement strand
GACCATCTTGCCAAGTTCATCCATAATTCAAGCAACAGAAGGCAGCATCCCTTCGTGCATGTGAACTGCAGCGCCATTCCCGAGAATCTTTTCGAGTCGGAACTGTTCGGCTACGAGGCCGGCTCGTTCACCGGAGCCTCGCGTCAGGGCAAGATGGGCCTCATCGAATTTGCCAATCACGGCACGCTGTACCTCGACGAGGTGGCGGACATCCCTCTCAACATGCAGACCAAGCTGCTGCTGGTGCTTCAGAACAAGAAGCTCACCCGCATAGGCGGCGTCAAGTCCCGGTCGGTGGACGTGAGGGTGATCGCGGCGACCAACAGGGATCTGCAGAAGATGGTCGCGCAGAAGCTGTTCCGTGAGGATCTCTACTACCGCCTGAACGTGCTTGAGATCCAGCTTCCCGCGCTGCGGGAACGCAGGGACGACATCATTCCTTTCGTGCAGTTCTTCACGGAGCGCTTCAATGAGCGCTACAAGGTGCACAAGAAGTTCAGTCAGCATGCGCTCCAGTGCTTTCTGCACTACGACTGGCCGGGCAATGTCCGGGAGCTGGAGCATCTTGTGGAGCGCCTTGTGATCATGTCTCCGGAGGATTTCATCGGAGAGGAGCTTCTGCCGGAAAAGTTCCGGAGCGCGGAAAAGAAGACGCCGACCCTGGAGAAGGGACGAAAGCTCAAGGACATCCTTGAGATGGTCGAGGAGCAGGTGCTGCGCAAGGCCATAGCGTCGTCGCCGTCCCTGAAGGACGCGGCCGATCAGCTGGGCATAGAACTCTCCACGCTCACGAGAAAAAAGCAGAAGTACGGCATTTATCTCAAGAAGGAGTACGGCGGCCACGAGGAGTAGGCGCGTCAGGCGGGATGCTGCGGCGTCTGTTCCTTGGTCTTCCAGCGGTCGTGCATCCAGAACCACTGTTCCGGATTATCGCGGATGAAGCCTTCTATGGCCTGCGTGTAGAAGGCGGCGGCCGCTCTGATCTGTTCGTCGCGCGAGCCTTCCAGAGTGGCGGTGTCGAGAGGCTCCTTCAGGCGGAACACGTAGTCTGACCCCTCGCGGATGAGCACCACGGGCCAGACGAGGGCCTTCGTGCGCACGGCAAGAAGGGCGGGGCCCATGTTCACGGCGGCCACTTCGCCGAGGAAGGGCAGGAATTCCGCTTCGGAGCTTGAGGTGTTGTGGTCGACGAGAAAGGCCACGATGCCGTTCTTGTGCAGGGCCCGTATGACGCTCATGGCGGCGTTGCGGTGTCCTATCATGTCGGCGCCCGTGGCTTCGCGGCAGGAGGCGATGAACTCCTGCACGGCGACGTCGTGGTAGCGGCGCACCACGACCATGCGGGGCCGCGGCGGCGCGTAGAGCTGACCGAGCATGGAGGCCAGAAGCTCCCAGGAGCCGAAGTGGGCCGTGGCCGCCACGATGGGGCGCTCGCATTCGCGCAGCTTCTGCATGAGCTTTGGGGATTCTATGCGCAGCTTCGGCGAATCCATGCCGAATTTTCCGGTGAGCAGGATTTCCAGAAAGGCGCGGCCGGTATGACAGAAGCTTGCTTTGGCGGTGCGTTCTGCGGTCTCTCTGTCCATGCCGAGATGGCGCATGATGTTGGCGACGGCCAGAAGACGGCGGGAGGGCACGCAGTGCCAGATGATGCGGCCCGTGAGATTGCCGAGAACGGCCGTTCCGGGAAAGCCGAAAAGACGCAGAAGGTGTCCGGCTCCGCAGAGCAGGTGAAAGCGCAGGCGTTCCGCGGCCGTCATGCCGTCGCTCCCGGAATGAGTCCTGCGGCGAGGTCGTGAAGTTCGTTTTCCAGGCGGGCGCAGGCCTTGAGCATGGTGTCCTTTTCCACGTCGGGGATCTCCTTCGAGCCTTCTCCCCAGGCGTGGCCGAAGCGGATGATGACCTTGGAGAAGGGAAGAGGCACCTGGAATCTGTCCCAGGTGGGAAAGCGCAGGGCATGTTTTGCGTAGATGCGCACGGGCATGATGCGGGCGTTGGTGCGGTTGGCCAGGAAGAAGGGGCCCTCCTTGGCCTTGTGGCGCGGTCCGGCTGGCCCGTCCACGGTGATGCAGGCATGCACCTGTTCATGCTTCATCATGCGCGCGAGACTGAGCAGGGCGCGCACGCCGCCGCGCGTGCTCGAGCCGCGCACCGCGCCCACGTTCTTGGAGGCGAGGATGCGGGTCAGCATGTCGCCGTCCGAGCTCGGACTGACGATGGACACCACGCGCAGCTGCCGCGACACGGGAATGAGAGAGAAGAGTTCATCATGCCAGAGGCAGAAGATGAGGCGTTCTCCCCTTGCGTGGATGGCGTCTACCTCTTCGCGGTTTTCCTCCTCGATGCGGAGGGTCGCGCAGATGGCGGTATAAAGATGGGAGAAAAGCGCGGAGGTAAAGGCTGGGGGCAGATGCATGTTTCTTTGTTCTTGTCTTGTGCTTGCGGTAAGGAAAAAGTTCTTGCCCTGTCGAAGGCTCTTGACGGAAGGTATGATAGCCCACATTATCCCGATGTTCCAGTGGAGAAAGAGTACTTTTTTCCGGGAGGACGAAACAGGCCCCAGGAGGAGATGCAGAGGTGGCGGAAGGTATCAGACTGAACAAGGCTCTGGCGGATGCGGGAGTGTGTTCGCGGCGCAGGGCCGACGAACTTGTTTTTGCCGGTCGTGTCCGCGTCAACGGCGTGTTGGCGGAGAGTCCCGGACAGCGGGTCCTTCCCGGCGATGCCCTGTCTGTGGACGGCCGTCCTGTAAGGCTGAGGGAAGAGAGCGTTCAGCCCTGCTGGCTCATGCTCAACAAGCCCGTGCGCATCGTGTCCACGGCCAGCGATCCCGAAGGCCGGGAAACCGTGCTCGATCTCGTGCCCGGGCCGTGGAACCGCAGACGGCTCTTTCCCGTGGGGCGGCTCGACTTCTTTTCCGAGGGACTCATCCTCATCACCGACGACGGGGAACTCGCTCACAGACTTACCCATCCGCGCTGGCATCTTTCCAAGGTATATCATGTGCTCGTCCGGCCGGAGCGGGGCGAGGCATCGGTATCGGCGGCGCTCTCTCTCATGCGCCGGGGCATGACCCTGGCCGAGGGCGACAGACTGGCCCCGGTACAGGTCCGTGTCCTGCCTTCCTCCGCGCGCGGCCTACTTCTGGAGATGGTGCTCCATCAGGGACTCAACCGGCAGATACGCCGCATGTGCCGCGACGTGGGATTTACCGTTCTCCGTCTGAAGAGGGTGCAGGAAGGCCCTCTGGAACTCGGCTCCCTCGCGCCGGGACAGGTGCGTCCGCTGTCTGCGTCCGAGGTGTCGGCGCTGCGCCGCGCCGTGGGCCTCGAAGGCGGGGAGGAGCGGCGCTGATCTGCGGACGGCTCTTTTGCCCTGTTTCTGAGGGATCCGGCCGGGAGCGCAGGAACGGAGCGCCGCCGGAGGATGCCGGGCCGCGGGCTTCGTGCGTTTTTGGGCGGGGAGCACGGAAGATTTTTCTGTCGTCCGGCAGGAGGCTTTCCTGCGGACGGCAGCATTCGTTGTCGTCGTTTTTGCCGGTCGGCCGGATTCATGCCGCCGGACCGGCGTCATCAGAAAAAGAATTGTCGAGGTAATCGCATGGATATTCGTTTTCAGACCGGCGGCCCTTCGCACTGGAAGGCCGATGTGGTCATCACCTTCGTCTTCGAGGGCGAGGGCGTGGAAGAGGCCTGTTCCGTTCTTGCCGAGAATGCGCTGTGGCTGAACATCGCTCCGGCATGGCGCGACTTTCGCGGACGCGCAGAAGAGCTCGTCATGTTCTACGGACCGCAGGCCATGGATGTTTCCCGCGTGCTCGGCACGGGGCTCGGCCGGGCGGACAAGGCGGATCTTAAGGCGTTCCGCCATGCCGTGGGCCGTGCCGTGCGGCTCTGCCGTGAACATGATCTTGCCACCGTGGGCCTTGACGGCGCGTCGCTGGCCCGCGTGGCGGAGAAGATGGGCGTGAGCTTCGATGCCCTGACCCGCGAGGCCGTGATCTCCGCGTTTCTTGCCCTGTACCGCTATGAGCGCTGGAAGAGCAGAAAGAGCGAACACGCCGATCCGCGCTGGCTGGCGCTTCTGCTGGAAGGCGAGTTCGTGGAGGACGGCGTCCGCACGGCGGCCCGGATGGCCGAAGCCGAAGCCTGCGGCATCATGCTTGCCCGCGACGCGGCCAATGATCCGGCCAATGTCATGACGCCTTCCGCCTTTGCCGAAAAGGCGCAGGCCGTGGCCGCAAGGTACGGCATGAAGATGCGTGTGCTCGGGCCTTCCGAACTTGCGGCCGAGGGCATGAACGCCTATCTCGCCGTGGCCCGCGGTTCGGCCGAAGAACCCCGCATGGCCGTCATCGAATACGCTCCCCGCGGCACGGAGGGCCTTGATCCCGTGGTGCTCGTGGGCAAGGGCCTGTGCTTCGATTCCGGCGGCATCAGCCTCAAGCCCGCCAAGGGCATGGAGGACATGAAGGGCGACATGTCCGGCGCGGCCGCCGTGCTCGGCGTCATGGAGGCGCTCGGGCAGCTTGCGCCGTCCTATGCGCCGAAGCGTCCCGTGGTGGGCATCATGGCCTGCGCGGAAAACATGCCCGGCGGTCATGCCACGCGTCCCGGCGACATCGTCGTGGCCAAGAACGGCAAGTCCGTGGAAATCGTGAACACCGACGCCGAGGGCAGGCTCGTGCTTGCCGACGCGCTCTGCTGGGCGCAGGAGAATTTCCGTCCCTTCCGCCTCATCGACATCGCCACGCTGACCGGCGCCTGCGCCGTGGCGCTCGGCCTCAATGCCGCGGGACTCTTTTCCACGGACGACGCTCTGGCCTCTCTGCTGCACGAATCGGGCATGAAGTTCGGAGAGCGCAACTGGCGTCTGCCCCTGTGGACGGACGCGGGCCTCGACGCCTTGAAGAGCTCCTGCGCCGACATGGTGAACTCCGGCCGTCGTGAAGGCGGAGCCGTCAATGCCGCCGTGTTTCTGCAGCAGTTCGTCGGGGACGGCGTGTGCTGGGCGCACATCGACATGGCCTCCGCGGACATGGACGAGAGTCCCGTCAACGCCAAGGGCGCGACGGGATTCGGCGTGCGCACCATGCTGAGCGCCGTGTGGGACGAAGAGAACGACATCCTTCAGTAGACGGACGCTTCGGGAAGGCGTGGACACGGCGTCCTTTCCCGAAGTCGACGCCTGAGCGCCGGATACGGACCGCCGTCCGGGCCGGCGCTCAGAGAGGCATCCCGGAACATCGTCCGTCCCCGGCGTCGGACGCCCTTCCGGAAAAAGGAACCGCGTGTCCGCAAGGCCCGGAGCACACGAAAAGAGCCGGGAAATCATCCGCCGCTCCGGGAGCTTCGGGCTCTTCGGCCCGGAAGGCACGGAGCAGGATATTCAAGCACGGGCTTCGGCCCGAACACAGGGAGAAGAGAGTGAGCCGCATAAGCAAGCTCAGCTATGCGCAGCAGGTATGCGTGAAGGCCGCGGGCAAGGCCATGCAGTCCACGGGCATGCTGCGCCCGGGAGCCCGCGTGGGCGTGGCCGTCTCCGGCGGCGTGGACAGCTTCGTCATGCTCAAGGTGCTGCAGATCCGTCAGCGCATCGTGCCCTTTCCTTTCGAGATCATGGCGCTGCATCTCAATCCGGGCTTTGATCCGGCCAACCACGCTCCCCTGGCCGAATGGCTGGCCAGAGAGGGCATAGCCGGACATCTGGAAGTGACCGATTACGGGCCGCGCGGCCACTCGGAAGAGAATCTGCGCAACTCCGCCTGCTTCTACTGCGCCAGACTGCGCCGCAAGCGGCTGTTCACGCTCTGTCGGGAATATCATCTTACGCATCTGGCCTTCGGACACAACAACGACGATCTGGTTTCCAACTTCCTCATGAACCTTGTCCAGACCGGCAAGGTCGCGGGCATGAGCATGAACGAACCCTTCTTCGGCGGCGCGCTTCAGGTCATACGGCCGCTCATGCTGCTCTCCAAGTCGGAAATCATGCGCGCGGCGAGACAGTGGGAACTGCCCGTGTTTTCCAATCCCTGCCCGTCGGCGGGAAAGACGAAGCGGGCCGACATGATGGACGTGCTCGACGCCATGTGCGCGGGAAGCCGGGTCAGGCGCAAGAACATCTACAACGGCCTCGCCCGCTGGCAGTGGGAACAGAACCGGCAGGACGGAGGCCCGATTGACGGAAACGCCGGGGGCGGCATAAAGTAGGCGGACCCGTGCGGGCTGCGTTCTTCCCGCTGCGGAGAGCGGTCCGCCTGTTCTGTTCGTGCGGAATCTTCACTGAAAGCAAGAGGCATTCTATGTTTCAGATCATCGATCAGTCCCTGTTTGAAGTCATCAACATGTCGGCCCACAATGCCGTGTTCAATTTTATTGTTCCTCTGTTCTCCCAGGTGTGGCTCATGTGGGTGGGCGCGCTGATATGCATTGTCGTGTACGCCGTCCACTGCTGGCGCAGCTCTCTGGAACCTGTGGGGCGCGTGCTCATGCTGGTGCTTCTCATGGGACTGTCCGTAGGCGTGACCGACGTCACCACGAGCGCCCTGAAGTCCTCCATCGACCGGGAACGCCCCTGTCAGGTCGTCATGGGGACCAACTATTACGACTCCGCCACGGAACAGTGGATCGTCATCGACGAAAACACGACGGAAACCAAAACGCTCGGCGGCTCCATGCCTTCCTCTCCCTCGGCGGCGTGCATGGCCGTGGCCGTGGTGCTCTCCCTGCTTTTCTATCGCGCCAACCCCTGGGTGTATCTGCTGCCGTTCTGCGTGGGCTTCTCTCAGGTGTACGTGGGCAAGAATTATCCCTTCGACGTTATCGTGGGCTGGCTCATCGGGCTTGTCTCGGTCATTGCCGTCTGGTGGATATGTCACTTGATTATCATAAGATTTTCTTCCCACAGACGGCTCGGCTGACAGGGAATGAAAAAAAATTGAAATTTCCGGAAAGAATCGCTTGACTTTTTCGGAGATTCAGGTAGCTTCTTTCCTCGCTGATGGGCTATCGTTCAATTGGCAGGACGTCGGATTCTGGCTCCGATAATCAAGGTTCGAGTCCTTGTAGCCCAGCCACAGCAAAATATGTCCCCATCGTCTAGCCGGCCCAGGACAGCGGCCTTTCACGCCGTCAACGGCGGTTCAAATCCGCCTGGGGACGCCAAATGAGAACAGCGCTCTGTGAGAAATCACAGAGCGTTTTTTTCGTTTAAGGCCTTCGGAAAGCCGGGAAGGGCGGAAGAGACCGAAGAGAAAAGGCGGAACATGCCCGGCGGGCGGATGGTCCCGCCATGCCGGAAGCGCTCGTGCCGGCATGACCGAGGCGTGTTTTCGTGCGCATCGGAAAGGTGGTCCTTATGTTGCGGCAGCTGAAAGTCGTGCCCTCACACCTGTCTTCACGCCGACGCATGGAAGAAGGGAACTTCCGGAAGGAGACGGAAGCGCTTCCTTACGTTCTGGCCCGGGAATAGGATGTCGTCTCGAAGGCTAGGGGCATATCTTCGCTGCTTCGATGTGACCGGACGGAACAAGAAAATTCTCTGAGATTTTCGGACACTGTTTTCAAGAAGACACTATCCTTTCAGCCTTTGCGGGAGTGCGCGCCGGTCCATGCTCATGCCGGGCGGGAGCGCCGGTATGTTTCCGTCCCTTCGGCCAGGGCATGGCCGCGCCTGTGCCCGCTCCGCTTCGGCGGGAGAAGGGGCGTCCTGAGCGTCGCCGTTGCCGCGGCGTCTGGCGGCACGGTACGTGCGGCTGGATTCAGCGGCGGAAGGAAAAGAGCGTGGACGCGAAGATGTAGAGGCCTGCCGGCT
>CAJJMX010000068.1 GCA_905192935.1 uncultured Mailhella sp. | reverse complement strand
CATATTCTGCCCGAGAAGCTGCACTTTCTGAACGTTTCCTTCCCCATAGACCGGCTTGAGGAAAAAATGGGCGGTACGGCGGGCAACATCGCCTATTCCCTCGCCCTGCTCGGCGAGCATTCCGCCATTTACGGCACGGTAGGCAAGGACTTTGAAGGCTACGGACGCCGTCTTGCCTCCATGGGCATCGACATCTCCGGCATACGGACCGACGAAAACGACTTTACGGCCTGCTGCTACATCATGACCGACAAAAGCAGCAACCAGATAAACGCCTTTTCGCCCTCGGCGATGAAGACGCCCGCCTTTCCGGAAAAGACGCCCGTCGTGAGCAGCGGGGACTGGGGACTCGTGGCCCCCGGCAACGTGGACGACATGGTGAACCTGCCCGCCTTCTACCGGGAGCACGGCATTCCCTACATCTTCGATCCCGGCCAGCAGATCACCGTGCTCGGCGGCGACCAGCTCACCTCCGGCCTTACCGGAGCCTACGTCCTTATCGGCAACGACTATGAAATCGACCGCATCGAAAAAATGACCGGCCTCAGCCGCGAAGCTCTTCTGGACCGCGTGGAATTTCTCATCGTCACCTTCGGCGGCAAGGGCTCCGTCATCCTGCACAAGGATGCCCGGCCCTACGAGGTGCCCGCGGTGCCCGTGGAAAACGTTTCCGATCCCACCGGCGCAGGCGACGCCTACCGTGCCGGCCTGCTCAAGGGACTGCATCACGGCATGGGCATGGCGTTTTCCGCCCGTCTCGGCACGGTGACGGCCAGCTTCTGCGTGGAGCAGTACGGCACCCAGCTGCATACCTTCACCCCGGAAGAATTCCAGAAGCGCTACGAATCCTGCTTCGGCCCCATGCCCGTGCTGAACTGATTCCTGCCTTGTAAAAACTACGGCCCGTACACATCACTGTGCACGGGCCTTTTTTATGGGGTGTCTCAGGCACGGAATCTGCAACGGACCTTCCGGAAGACTTCCGTGCCCTCCGAAGCCTGGACTCAGCGCGCGGCGTCCACATCCACGAAGGTGAACCTGTCCACGTCGAACAGCCCCCGGGCCGTGATCTTGAGACTGGGAATGACGGGAAGCGCCAGGAAGCTCAGCGTCATGAAGGCGTCCGCGCCTTCCCAGATATGATAATGCGACGAGGCCAGAGCGAGAAGCTCGTTCAGTCTTGCGGAAACCTCTTCGGCCGGCCGTTCACTCATGAGCCCGCCGACGGGCAGAGGAAGTTCGGCGATCACCCGTCCTTCCGACACCATGACGATGCCGCCCTGCCGCTTCTCCACCTCGTGCACGGCAACAAGCATGTCCGCCTCGTTGTCGCCCGCCACAACGATGTTGTGCGAGTCGTGGGCGATGGTGGTGGCAATGGCTCCGTTCTTCAGACCGTATTTTCCGTCGAGCAGCCCCACGCCGATCTTGCCCGTGGCATGATGGCGCTCCAGCACGGCGATCTTCAGAAGCCCGGGATTGTCGGCAAGCTCCACCTCTCCATCCGGCCCCGTCTTCACGGACCGCTGCAGACAGTCCGTGATGAGGGAATGAGGACGAAGTCCGATCACCCTCGCCCTTCCCGAGGGCACGCGCACGGAAAACGGTCGTTCAGGCAGCGGCGCGAGAACCACGCTGGAACACAGCTCTCCGGCATCACGCACGGGCAGGGAACGGAGCATCTTTCCCTCCTCGGCCACAAGCTCGCCGCCCGCCCAGCAGGAAATCACACGAAAATCCTTCAGATCCTCCACAAGCACGAGATCGGCGCGACGCCCCGGAGCAATGCCGCCGCGGTCTCTCAGTCCGTAACATTCCGCCGCGTTCAGCGTGGCCATGCGCACGGCGCTCACCGGATCGAGCCCGAAACGGACGGCCATGCGCACGTTGTTGATGATATGTCCCCGTTCAAGGATGTCCGACGGATGTCTGTCGTCGGTGCAGAAGAGACAGCGTCGCTGATTGGCAGGCGTAAGCGCCGGCAGAAGATGCATGAGGTCGCGCGAGGCCGAGCCTTCGCGCAGAAGCACATACATGCCGCAGGCCACACGCGCTTCCAGCTCCTCCTGCGTGGTGCATTCATGATCGGTGCCGACGCCGAGCGCGGCACAGGCTTCGAGCGTCTCCTCGGGAACCAGCGGAGAATGGCCGTCTATGACCTTGCCCTCATCCAGCGTCATGGACAATTTTTCCAGAACGTCGTCATCTCCGGCCATGAGGCCGGGAACATTCATCATTTCCGCAAGGCCGCCCACTCTCTTCTCCGAAAGCAGCGGAGCGATGTCTTCGGCCCTCAGCACGGCCCCGGCGTCCTCCACGGGCAGCGCGGGAACGCAGGAAGGCAGCATGATGCGCACGTCGAGCGGAAGATCCCTTGAGGCTTCCAGCATGTAGCGTATGCCGTCCATGCCCTTCACATTGGCAATTTCATGAGGGTCGGCCACAACGGTGGTCGTGCCGAAAGGCAGCACGAGTTCGGCAAAGCGCGCCGGACAGAGCATGGACGACTCGATATGCACATGACCGTCGATAAGTCCGGGCAGAAGCCAGCGGCCTGCGCCGTCCACGACCGTTCTGGCCTCAAAGGGCCCGAAGCCCAGGATACGGCCCTGTCCCATGCTGACGGAACCTTCCCGGATCTCCCCGCTGAATACGTCCACAATGCGGACGTTGTCGATACGTACGTCGGCGGGCTCGCGGCCCGTGACCATGGCCCAGAACTGCTTGTTCATACTATCCCCTTGTCTGCGTGTTTTTCCTGCGGATTTCCCTGTCCACGAGCTGCGCGAGCAGAAGGGACATCACCGTCAGCCCGGCGCCGAAGAGGAACACGGACTGATAGCCGAAGCTCGTCCACATCCAGCCGCCGACGGCAGGAATGGTCACGGCCGGGATATGGTTGATGGTCTGGGCTATGGCCATGTTGGGCGCGGCATCTTCGGGAAAGGCGATCTTCTGGAAGAAGGTCCGCACCGCAATGGAGAAGTTGAAGGTCAGACTGTCGAACACATAGAGAAGCACGATGAGATATTCGTTCTTCGTCGTGGCATAGCCCAGAAAGATGATGAAGGCCGCGATGTACTCGATGGTCATGAGACGCCGCTCGCCGAGCCTGTTGATGATCTTGCCCACCATGGGATTGAACAGCCAGTTCACGGCGTAGTTGAACATGAACATGAGCGACACGCTGCGCACCGAAAATCCGAACTGTTCCACCATGAGGAACACGGCGAACACCGAAAACACGATGCGACGGCCGCCCATGAGAAGATTGAGCACGTAGAAGAGCCAGTAGCGCTTCTGCGGCAGCATTCTTTTGCGCTGCCTGGGCGCGCTGCTTCCCGTGATGGGATGCACGAGTCCGAGAAATCCGAGCACGAGCCCCACGGCTCCGGGCACGAAGAACAGCCAGACGAAACTCAGCTTTTCGGAAAAGATGAACACGAATATGGAAATCATGAGACTGCCGCCCGCCACCAGTCCGCGGAGCCGTCCCATGACTATGGGGGTCTGACGAAGGTCGAAGTGCTGTATGGCCAGCGAGTTGTTCATGGCCTCGAAATAATGAAAGCCGAAGGACATGAGCATGCTAGTGAAGATGATGGGCACGAAGGAAGGGAAAAAGCCCGTGAGCATGGTGCCGAGCCCCGCCGCCATGACCGAGAGAGCCGCCAGCTTATGCTCCTTGATGAAGAAAAGGAACAGAATGAGCGTCACGCCCAGAAGGCCCGGCAATTCGCGCAGGCCCTGCACAAGTCCGCTCTGGGCAGGAGTAAGACCGGCGTAATTGACCACGAAGTTGTTGTACAGCATGGTCCAGCCCTGCATGGCCACAGTGGAGCCGAAGTTGAGCATGGCCATGAAGAGCAGCACATGTTTCTTGGAAGCGGGAAGTCCTGTAAAAAGCGCCATAGGTTCACCTGACCTCATAAGAAATAAAGTTCATGTGTAAGCCTTATCCTCTGTTGCGTCAAAGGGATGTGCACGCGCTGCCCCTTCCTGCGGCCTTCCCGAACCGTCGGGTCTGCCGGGAAAGAAACAGGCAAGAAAAAGACAGCATTGTACCTGTTCGCCGCAGCATATCGGAACTATGATGCGGCAATTTGAATATCTGAAAAGGAGACCTCTTCCATGAAAGATGTCGTAATGCTGACCGGAGCCGGACAAATCGGCATGGCCATAGCCAGACGCACAGGGTACGGCAAAAAAATCATTGTGGCGGACAACAAGGAAGAAAACGCCCGAAAGACGACTGAAATTCTGCGCGACGCAGGATTCGACGCGACTGCGGCACACGTGGACATAGCTTCCCGCGACTGCGTTCTGCGCCTTCTCGACAACGTTCTGTCCCAAGGCAGGCTCGTCACGTTCATAAACGCCGCCGGAGTATCGCCGAGTCAGGCCTCCATAGAAACCATACTTTCCGTGGATCTGTACGGCACGGCCATGCTTCTTGAAGAGGTGAGCAAAGTCATTGCCGAGGGCGGCGCCGGAGTCACCATTTCCAGCCAGTCCGGCCACAGGCTTCCCGCCCTGGGCGAAGCGGTGGACGAAGCGCTTGCCCTCACGCCTTCGGACAAACTGCTCAAGCTCGACGTGCTGCGCCCGGAAAACATCCATGACAGCCTGCATGCCTATCAGCTTGCCAAGCGCTGCAATGTAAAGCGCGTCATGGCGGAAGCCGTGAAATGGGGCGAAAGAGGAGCACGCATCAATTCCATCTCTCCCGGCATCATCGTCACGCCTCTTGCCCTGGATGAATTCAACGGTCCTCGCGGCGACTTCTACAAGGACATGTTTGCCCGCTGCCCCGCCAGACGTCCCGGCACGGCGGATGAAATTGCCAACATCGCGGAACTGCTGCTGAGCGAAAGGGGAGCTTTCATCACCGGTGCGGACATTCTCGCCGACGGAGGAGCAACGGCCTCCTGGCGCTACGGTCCTCTGCGTCCGAAAGTCTGAATCTGCTGTTCCAATAGGCCCTCAGGGCATGAGTTTTTTCCCCGTCACCCATGACAACTCAGAAGAAAGCCTCTACCTTGTGGAATGGAAAGGTGCAATTCCGCATCTTCCGCAACAAAGGAGAGGCAACATGGACCCACAGGTGGAAGCTCTGCTGAAGGAACAGATCAATCAGGAACTCTACTCCGCGTACTTTTATCTGGCCATTGCAGGATTATACCAGGGCAGAAGTCTGGACGGATTCAGCCACTGGTTCGAGGCGCAGGCCCGCGAAGAGCAGAATCATGCCCTGAAGATCCTGAAATATCTTCAGGACAACAGGATAGACGTGGAATTCGCCCCCATTGCGGCCCCGCTCGTGGACTTCAAGGACAACAGAGAACCTCTTGCCGCCACGCTCAGACATGAAGAGCACATCACGGAACTCATTCATTCCATCTACCGGGAAGCCCGGGACGCCGACGACTTCCGCACCTGTCAGTTTCTGGAATGGTTCATCGCCGAACAGGGAGAGGAAGAGAAAAATACCGGCGATCTCATCGCGAGGTTCGATCTTTTCGGCGAAGACGCACGGAGCCTGTATCTGCTGAACGCCGAGCTCAAGGAGCGGGCATGACAGGCACCGTCGAAAGACAGTCGCCCCGCGTTCTTAAAAGACGTCGGAACACGGGATGAGCGCCCGACGGACGAACAGACTGCACGGCTTTGAAAAGCCGAAGGACAAGAAAGGGAGCGGCTCATACCGCTCCCTTCCTCAAAAATCAAGATGACCGACCAGGTTCAGACCGCCGGGACACTTCCGGTCATACCGGATTCCGGACGGTCTCTCTTCCGTGCGGACGCAGCCCTGCTGCGGGCTCATCTTTCCACGTCTTCCAGAAGGCCCTCTCCCCGCACAAGCTCGCGCAGGAAGGCATTGTTGTGCCCGTGTCCGGAGCAGGAAACCGTGAAATCGCCCAGCAGGGGACGGCCGAGCATGGCCATGTCGCCTATGAAATCCAGCATCTTGTGGCGCACGAACTCATCGGGAAAACGCAGACCTTCCTTATTGAGCACGCCGTCGTCTCCCACGACCACCACGTTTTGCAGCGATCCTCCGCGGGCAAGGCCGCGACTGTGCAGGTATTCCACTTCCTTCAGAAAACCGAAGGTGCGCGCAGGAGCCACTTCCTTTTCGAAGCTTTCAGGCGTGATCGTGAGGGCAAAATGCTGCTCCCCGATGACGGGACTGGGAAAGCGTATGGTGTAATCCACACGGAACCCGTCAAAGGGACGGGCCACGATGGATCTGCCGTCCTTTTCCAGTGAAAACTCCCGCGTGAGCCTGGCCACGCGCCGGGGCGCGCTCTGGGAACGAAGACCGACACTGAGCAGGGAGTCCACCACGACCATGGCCGAGCCGTCGAGGATGGGGGCTTCTCCGCCGAAGACGTGCACTTCCACGTTGTCCACGGCAAGACCGTTCAGGGTGGCAAGCACATGTTCGATGGTGGACACGCTCACCTTGCCGTCGGTAATGGTGGTGGCAAGTTCCGTGGTGCTCACCGCCTCGGGACGGGGCGAAAGAAGGTGCACGCCGTCCTCGGAATGAATATGAAAAATGATGCCGGAATCTTCCGCAGCAGGCCGGAACTCCACGCTGACTTCATGGCCGGAGTGAAGGGAAATCCCCCTGCATGTGACGATCCCGCCGACAGTGGTCTGGGGCATGATGATCTCCTGAACGCCCGGCGGAACATTCCGCCGAAGCTTCCCCGGATTGTCCGGGGGTTTACACGCCGGAACGCCTCACCGCGAAAAGATATCTGTCCTTTCCGGCAAGGTCTCGCCCCGTGCGCATATCCATCCAGTATGCGGCCTGGCACAATGCCCGGCACGCTTCGCCCTGAAGGTACCCGTGTTCCATGAGAAACAGGCCGCCTTCCTTGAGCAGGGCGCGGGCCGCCGCCTCCACCGCGCGGGGATGCTCCAGACCTTCGGGTCCGGGCACGAGCGCGGAGCGCGGCTC
Source organism: uncultured Mailhella sp. (assembly GCA_905192935.1). Taxonomy (GTDB): domain Bacteria; phylum Desulfobacterota; class Desulfovibrionia; order Desulfovibrionales; family Desulfovibrionaceae; genus Mailhella. Next base: position 849 of record CAJJMX010000068.1, on the reverse strand, counting down.
AAAATTTCTGACGCCGGCATCGAGTCCGGCATATTCTTCTTCGCTGATGTAGGGAGGATTGGAAACGACAAGATCAAAGCTGCGGGGAGCCAGGGGAAGAGGCTTCGTAAAATCCGCATGCAGGAAGTTCACGGCCTCTTTCACGCCGTTTCTTTCGGCATTTCTGCGCGCCACGGCCAGAGCCTCCGGCGATATGTCCACGGCCACGCCCCGCCATGAAGGACGCTCCGCCGCCAGAGTGACGGCAATGCAGCCACTGCCGGTGCCGAGATCAAGAAAGCGGACATCCCTGCGGTCATGGAAAAACTCCAGCGCCTCTTCCACAAGATGCTCCGTTTCGGGACGGGGGATCAGCGTGCCGGAGTCTACAAGAAAATCGCGGCCGAAAAACTCACGACAGCCCAGAAGATACGCCACAGGTTCGCCAGAAAGGCGTCGCTGAAGGAGGGACTCAAGCCTTTCCGCCGCCTCCGAAGGCACTTCTTCTTCGGAATGGGCCACAAGCGCCACCTTGTCTATGCCGAGAACATGACAAAGCAGCAGCGCGGCCACCACCGCCGGAGCTTCCGTTCCGGCAAGTTCGGCAGCCGCACGTATTTTCCATTTACGTCTGGTCATAATGAGGCAAACATACCACAGGAAAGGCGTCAGGACAAGCCGGTACGGCCGAGGATGCCCGTCACAGACTTTCGGAAAAGCCGACGTCCTCGGGAAGATCCCTTCTCGAAGCCTCCGCTCTGGCAAGCTCGTCGCAGCGCTCGTTTTCCTTATGGCCCGCGTGTCCCTTAAGCCAGTGAAAACGCACCTCATGCCGGGCAAGAAGCGGCGGCATTCTCCGCCACAGATCCT
>CAJJMX010000067.1 GCA_905192935.1 uncultured Mailhella sp. | reverse complement strand
GAATATGCGTGATGCGCACGGCCGATTCGGTCTTGTTGACGTGCTGACCGCCCGCACCGGAAGCGCGGTACACGTCGATGCGCAGATCGCTTTCCTTGATCTCTATGTTCGACACTTCGCCCGCATCGGGAATGAGATCCACGGAGGCAAACGACGTGTGCCTGCGGCCGGAGGCATCGTAGGGGGAAATGCGGATGAGTCGATGAATGCCCTTTTCTCCCTTGAGAAGACCGTAGGCGTTATCGCCCTGAAGACGTATGGTCACGGCCTTGATGCCCGCTTCTTCTCCGGGCAGGAAGTCCACGATCTCGGCCTTGACGTGATGCGATTCCGCCCAGCGCAGATACATGCGTTCCAGCATTTCCGCCCAGTCCTGGGCCTCGGTGCCGCCGGCGCCGGGATGGATGTCCAGAAGGGCATCCATGTGGTCGGACTCTCCGCTGAGAAGCACGGTCATTTCCGTTTCGTTCAGGAGCTTTTCCAGCGTGTCGGCCTGCTCGTTCAGCGTTTCCAGAGCCTCTTCCTCGCCCTCGGATACGAAGTCGAGCCACTCTTCCATTTCATCGTAGCTGGCCTTCAGTTCACGGAACCGTGCCACTTCGGCCTCGAGACGGCTCTTTTCCCTGAGCACGGGCGTGAGCTTTTCCTGATCGGACCACGCATCGGGACTGGAAATGATGCCTTCTATTTCCTGAAGTCGCGCCTCCCGCGTGGGCAGGTCAAAGACGCCCCCAGAGGGAATTGAACTGTTCGGCAAGGGTATGGCAGCGGGAACGAAGTTCGGCCAACTGAAGCATGGTGATGTCCTTTTTTCTTGCGGTATGTCCGCTGATGCGGAGAGTATCGGAATTTTTAATCGACAGGCTTCCGCCGTCCGCCCCGCCGCGCAAGCGGCAGGCCGAGCAGAAGCAGAAGAAGGAATCCCGCGGCGGGAAGCCACGGATGCAGATAAAAGTAAGGCGTATGGCCCTGCAAGGCAAGCGCCGTGCAGGTAAGGCTCCCGGGCACGAAAAGAGCATGCGCATTCTCTTCCGAGCCCATGGCATGGATGCCTCCCAGAGGATCGAGGACGGCCGTGATGCCGCTGTTGGTGGCGCGCACCACATAGCGCCCTTCCTCCACGGCGCGCATGAGCGAAAGCTGAAGATGCTGCATGGGCGCGGAGGTATAATCGTACCAGGCATCATTGCTGATGTTCAGAAGGATGCCGGCCCCCTCCGCCGCTCTCGCCCGGGCAAGCTCGGGAAAAATGGCCTCATAGCAGATGAGCATCCCCATGTCCAGAGCTCCCCTGCCCCGAAGATGCAGCGGGAAAAGCATCTCCTGCGTTCCGGGCTCGAATCCGCCGAGTCCCTGAAGAAGGCTCTGGAATATGTCCCAGTCCAGCACGGGGGGCAGATATTCCCCGAAGGGCACCAGATGCTCCTTGTCGTAATGTCCGTCGTCGCCCTCCGGCGTGAGCAGAAAGGCGCGGTTGTAAAGAAGCGTTTTTCCGTCCGCCGCGCGCTCCACGCCGGGCGCGCCGAAAATAAGCGGTATGCCGAGCCCTTTTACGAAGGAACGCAGCTCTCCGGAAAAGGGTCCGGAGGGATAGGCAAAGGGCATGGCCGTCTCCGGCCAGAGCAGCACGTCGGGAAGCGCCGGAGCGAGCGTGGCGTCCCCGATCTTCCCCGAGCGTCCCATGAAGGAGGCCAGAGCCGAAGGCTGAGGCACGGCCTCCGTCGCTCCGGCGAGGGCGTTCACGTTTCTGCGCACGCCGTCCATGCTGAGGCGGATGTACCGCTCCAGCGTCTGCTGCTGGTATTCCTTGGACCATTTCACGTCCTGTCTCACGCTTCCCTGAACCAGGAGAAACGAAACGGGCGTGCCTTCGGCGGCGAGCTTCTCCGGAGCAACATCAAGACGCCACGCGCCGAAGAGCACGATAAGGGCAAGAAGACCCGCGGCACAGGCCGTCGTCAGGCCTCCCGATCTGCGGGAATCCCTGCTGAAAAGACGCATGGCTCCCTCGCAGGCAAGACAGGCGACGGTCGCGAGAAGTCCTGAGAAGCCGTACTCTCCGAGCAGGCTCAGAGGCTGGATGAGCACGGGCCACGCCGCGAGACCGGAGGAGAGCGTCAGCCAGGAAAAGCCGGTGCCGAACCAGCCCCGCGTCCACTCCAGAAGAAACCACAGAACGCCTGCAAATGCGCAGCGCCGCCAGGGAGAAAGCGCCCGGGTCCGGGCCATGATCCAGGAAAAGATACCTCCCCACAAGGCTACGTACATGCCGAGCAGGATGGAGCACGGCGCGGCAAGAAGCCAGGGAAAGGAGCCGTACATGCGGGCGGCCACGGCTATCCAGTACAGGGCCGCCGCCGCACCGGGAATGCCTGCGCACCAGCCCAGACGAAACGGAGCGCCCGTATGCGAGGCAAGAAGAAGCATTGCCGGATAGACAAGCATGACAAGCGGCAGATGCATCACGGGATTGGGAGTCCCCAGAAAAACGGACAGCGACCCGGCTGCAACGAGCAGCACACAGGTCCGCAGGGAAATGCTCATGACTGCCCCCTGTCGAGCACGCGGCAGCTTATGGCCTCCGCGATGTGCGCAAGCGAAAGCTCCGCCGCGCCTTCAAGATCGGCGATGGTTCTCGCCACACGGAGAATGCGGGTATAGGCCCTGGCCGACAGCGCCAGCGTATTCACGGCATTCCCCAGAAATTCCTGCTCCAGGCTGCCGAGCCGGCAGTACTCGTCAAGCAGCCTGCCCGAAAGATCCGCATTGGTGCGGCAGCCCGTTCCCCGGTATCTTTCCCGTTGAATCTCCCGCGCACGAATGACCCTCTCCCTGACCTCGGAGGAAGACGGGCCGCTCTGCAGGGAGCGTATTTCCTCATAGGAAACGGCGGGGACCTCCACATGAAGATCGATGCGGTCGAGAAGCGGTCCGGAAAGCTTGGCCCGGTAGCGGGCCACGGCCTGCGCGGAACAGGTACATTCATGACGAGGGTCGGTAAGGTATCCGCAGGGACAGGGATTCATGGCCGCAAGCAGCATGAAATCAGCAGGATAGCACACCGCATAGGTGGCCCGGGAAATGAACACCCTTCCCTGCTCGAGAGGCTGACGCAGCACTTCAAGGGCCTGGCGCTGAAACTCGGGCAGCTCATCCAGAAAAAGCACGCCTCTGTGGGCAAGGCTGACCTCGCCGGGATGCGGAGGCACGCCGCCGCCTATGATGGACACGCTCGAATCGCTGTGATGCGGCGTGCGGAACGGACGGACCGTCATAAGTCCACGCCCTTCCAGCATGCGGGCCACGCTGTATATCTTGGTCACCTCCAGCGCCTCTTCCAGATCGAGAGGAGGAAGTATTCCCGGCATTCTTCGCGCCAGCATGGTCTTGCCGCTTCCCGGAGGACCGATGAACAGCAGATTGTGCGCCCCGGCCGCCGCCACTTCCATGGCGCGCTTGGCCTTTTCCTGTCCCTTCACGTCCGCAAGGTCGAGAAAGTCCTCCGCCGCCGACTGAGGAGGCAGCGCCGTCACGGGCGAAAGCCCGGCACGACCGGCAAGAAAGGCCGCGGCTTCCGAGAGCGTCTGCGGAGCGAACACGTCAAGACCTTCGGCCATGGCCGCCTCCTGCGCGTTGTCCGGAGCCACGATCATGCCGCGCGCTCCTTCGGCGCGGGCCAGCATGGCTACGGCGAGCACGCCGGGCACGGGCTTGAGACGCCCGTCCAGGGAAAGCTCCGCAGCAAAGAACCAGCCCTTCAGACACTCCGCAGGAAGCACGCCCGCCGCACCGAGAAGACCGAGCGCAAGAGGCAGATCATAGGCCGAGCCCTCCTTGCGTCTGTCCGCCGGAGCAAGGTTCACCGTGATGCGCCCGGGCGGGATACGGAAGGATGAATTCTGAAGCGCCTTGAGCACTCTCTCGCGGGACTCGCGCACCGCTCCCTCGGCCAGTCCCACCATGACGAAGGAAGGCATGCCCTGTCTGCCGTAGTCCACCTCAAGATCGACGCGGAAGGCATCCACGCCCAGGATCGCTCCGCAGGAGAGCTGCACCACCATGGCGGCGACCTCAGAAGCTCAGGCCGGGAAGTTCGAGAATGAGCCGGTAGGAGTTGTCCCTTGCCTTGCTCTGCACGGAACCCAGAATGTGGAAGCACTGATGGTAGTAGCCGATGACGAACTGACGCTCGTAGTTCTTGCCGGTCTCTATGTTGTCCTGCGTCATGTAGTACAGCGATATGTTGCTGAAGGGCCTGAAGGTGAAGGCGTTGGTCAGAAGGCGCTGCGGCGCAGTGAACGAGATGTCGCTCGGATTGTCGCGCTTCATCTCATCCAGGTAGTCGTAATACTTGTTTCTGGTGCTGTAGGACATGCTCCAGGAACCCCAGCGTGCATTGGAAAGCGTCGCGCCGGTATCGCTGCGGGTAATGCCGTCGCCGTACATGGAGACATACAGGCGGTTCCACAGACTGAGCCAGCTGACCGGATTGAACTCCAGATAGGAATAGGTGTCCATGACCGGCTTGCGCTCGTAAAGATCGCGGAAGTTGTTGCGGTGTGACTCGTCGATGTCGTAGCCCGTGGCGATTTCCCAGCGTACGGGATCGAAGTAGCTTTCCGAGGTCTTGTAGGCTCCCTTGGCTCCGGAAACGGTTTCCTGACGGGCCGTGAGAATGTTGGTCACGGAGAGGCGCACCCTCTGGGAGGGCTTGAGACGGTCAAGGTCCTCAAATATGGGGTTGTCGGACTGATCCCTGTTGGGCGTCCATTCGTAGGTCAGGCGGGGCTGAATTCTGTGACGCACGCCGGTCCAGCTCGTTTTGCCCACGTTTTCCGCCGCAGCCGCAAGACGATTTTCCGGCATATCCCACACGCGTGAAAACTGTGTGAAGGTCGTCGCGCTCATGTCGGGAATGAAACGGTCCTTGGAACCGCCGCCGCGGGTCCAGCGCTGCGAATCATCGAAGGGCACATGATTGCTGTTGTAATAGGTCTGACGCACGCCGCCGGAAACAAGCATGGACGCCCCGGGAAGGTTCACGGGCAACGTCAGCTCGGGATGAATTTCCGTGCGCAGGCCGCGCACGCCGCGGGCGCGATATTCATAGGTGCTCGACACTTCGCCCTGGAGTTCCAGGGGCAGATTTTCAAGCAGCGCTCCCTTGAAGAGATAGGCATTCAGGGGAATGCGCTGTACCGTGGTGTCCTGACTGTGCGGCAGATTGCCGTGGCCGAAGGAAGGATCCTGTTCATAACGGAAGCCCAGGGACACCATGAAACGATCCCAGTCGCGGTACAGGAAGCCTTCGCTCACGCGGTTCTTGTCCACTTCCTGAAGATCGCGGCCGAACATGCTGTACAGGGCGTCTCGGGAACGGTTGAAGCCCGTGCGCATGTCGCGGAACTGACGCAGGAAGTTCTGGTCCGAAGTATAGTCGAGGTTGTAGCGGTAGCGCCAGCCGGAGTCTCCGACAAAGCCGTCGCCCATGCCGCGCAGCCAGTATCTCTCCTCGTTGGTGTTCACCTTGCCGTCGGTATCGTTGACGGGGTCGCCGAAATCCTGCCTGAAGGTATGCTTGTCGTACAAAGCGTCGAAGGCCAGCCAGGTCTTGTCCTGATCGCGGGTGTGCGAGCGGTATTCAATGCCGGGCATGAAGCCGGCCTTGCTCATGTACGTGCCGTAGAAGGTGAGGTCGCGGCTCTCGTCTATGACCTGAAAATACGGCTGGGAAAAGAAGGTGCCGTTCAGCGTGCTGTAACCGAAGTCGGGCATGAGCAGACCGGACTGTCTCGTGGTCTTGGCCGGAAGCACCAGATAGGGCGTGCCCGCAAGAGGCATGTCCAGAATATTGAGCGTCGTGTGCTTGAGCGTAGCGTAGCCGTCTATCTCGATGTCGGCCTGAGCGGCGTCGAGGGACCAGGCCGGAACGTCGCCGTCGCAGGCCGTGACTCTGGCGTTCTGGAAGCGGTAGCGGTCGCCGAAGAGCTTGTCCACCTTCTGCCCCGTCACATACATGTGCGGCCCGGCAATGAAGATGGAGCCGTCCTTGAGCCAGCCCGTGCGCGAGGTGAGATCAAATTCCGCCTCCGAAGCGTTCAGCATGTCACGCCCCATGCGCGCTTCCACCTTGCCCTTGACGAAGATCCAGTTGGTCGTGGTGTAGTACCTGGCAAAATCGGCCTTCATGTAGTCTTCGCCGCGCTGAAGCAGCACGTTGCCCCTGGCTTCCACAATGACTCCGTCATCAAGACTGACGAGATTGTCGGCATTGAGCGTCCAGGGAAGATCTCCCCGTGTGGTCAGGGACTTCTGTCCGCTCTGGATCTGGGCCGCCTGCGAAGGCGAGACAAGGCACGCCAGCACCGCAAGCACGGTCACAAGCATGCGACATAACGACGATAAGGAAGCGGAAGGAAAAAACACGGCATATTCCGGGTTGCAAGACAGGGAAAGAGGCGGTAGAGGCAGAAACGGAACGCGAAAAAAGACAACCGCCGGACGTACCGGCCGGCTTTTCAGCACGAAGCTGACTTTCCATAGCATACAACTTGACCGAAAAAAAGCCCCCGCACAGGGCTTAACGCCGACCGTCTCCGCCGGAAAGGATGATCCATCATGATAGAGCCTTCATGCCATGTCCGCATCAACTGGGAACACTTCCGCCACAACGTCGCTCTTCTCATGCAGAAGGGACACGAACTCATGCCCGTCATCAAGGCTGACGCCTACGGGCACGGCGTAAGAAACGCGGCGAAAATACTGGAGGAAACAGGCATAGGATGGGCTGCGGCGGGCACGCTCAAGGAAGCCGCCGTCGTGCGCGACACAGGTTTTTCCGGCAACATCGTATCGCTGCTCTGCCGCGCTCCCGGCGAAGACGACATACGTCTTGCCTGCGAAAAGCGCCTCACGCCCCTCATCCACAACTTTGAGGGACTCAAGGCCGCACGGGACGCCGTGCGCAGGATGAACAGCACCTCTCCCCTGACCATAGCCGTCAAGGTGGATACCGGCATGGGACGCCTCGGCTTTGCCCTGAAGGACATGGAGGAGGTCACCGCCCTTCTTGCGGCCTCTCCCGAACTTTCCCCCATCGTGCAGATCTCGCATCTTGCCGTGGCCGACGATCCGGCCGAAAGCGAATACACCGGCCGTCAGTGCGACATCTTCTACCGTGCGGCCGATATTCTGCACCGGGCCTTTCCGGCCATGCGCTGTTCTCTCGGAAACACGGCCGGTCTTCTGGAAGGCGTGACGCGAAAGGACGACATCTGCCGTCCCGGTCTTGCCCTGTACGGCTACGATCCTCTTTACGGCACGGCGCACCAGGGACTGTGCGGCTCTCTTCTGCCCGTCATGGAAGTGTCCGCGCCCCTCATCAGCGTGCATCCCCTCCACAAGGGGGAAAGCGTGGGATACGGACGAACCTACAAGGCCGACACGGAAAGACTCGTCGGCTGGGTGGCCATAGGCTACGCCGACGGATACCGCCGCAACCCTGCGCCGGGGACCTGCATGTGCGTAAACGGCGTGCGCGTGCCGGTCATCGGCAGGGTGGCCATGCAGATGACCTGCGTGGATCTTACGGATCTTCCCACGCCTCCGGTCCAGGGCGATACGGTCTACGTGCTCGGCGGACCGGGCCATGCGGTCAGCGCCCAGGATCTTGCCGGATGGTGGGGCACCATTCCCTACGAAGTGACCTGTCTTCTGGGCAGGAACATGACGGAATAAAAAAAAGGGGGCCGAGCCCCCTTCTTTTTTTATTTGGCTATGTCACAACAAACAGTTGATAAATAGCCATTTTTATAGGGGAGTA
>CAJJMX010000066.1 GCA_905192935.1 uncultured Mailhella sp. | reverse complement strand
AACCGAAAATGGATACGCAGGGAGGAAGTTCGCTCAAATCCTCAAAGCCGTCCACGATTTCCGCCAGTATGCGGAAAAGTCTCCACGACTCCTGCGCGGACAGCGTGTCGATGATATATTTCTGCGACGTTGCGCTCATGGTCTCTCCTGTAACAAGTCTTTTTCACAGCATATCATAGCCCGCGGTTACACGAGGCGCAAGAGGCGGCGGAAAAGTCATCACGAAAAGTGCCGGGCAAACGGCCTCCACCCGTATCTCCTCTGACGGTCATGTCCCTATCGGCTCCGGCAGGCTGTCCGACGCTTCGTCTTGAAAAGACGGAGCGTTCATCGTATCCATGAAAGACAGAAAAATCACTGCTGCACGAAGCACACGGTCCTCTTCGCTGCGCCTGAACGGCTCCGCGTGCAAAAGCTCCTCTCATTACTCAGGACGGGCGTGCCCGGCCTGCGAAAAAATAATACGCGCATCATTCCGCCTCTACACTTCGGGGAGATCCCATGTCCGAAACAACTTTCACGCTCCCGGGCTTCGGAAAAGCCGACGTTTCCTATCTGCTCCACTCGCTCATCTGCCTTTCCGTCATGTTCAGCACGGGCCTGCTGAATCCCGTCCCGCCGCTCACGGCGCAGGGAATGGCTCTCATCGGCATTTTCCTCGGCGTGCTGTACGGCTGGATATTCATCGAAATCCTGTGGCCCAGCATAGCCGGAATGCTGGCGCTTGTTCTTGTCGGCGGCCTCAGCCCCGAAGAAATGCTCGGGCAGAGCTTCGGCAGTCCCACCGTGGTCATGATGTTCTTCATCTTCGTGTTCTGCGCCGCCATCAACCACTACGGCCTCTCGAAACAAATCTCCCTGTGGATCATCACCCGAAAATTCGCCGTCGGCAGGCCCTGGCTGTTCACCTACTTGTTTTTTCTGTCCGTCATGCTGCTCGGAGGCCTGACCAGCGCTTCGCCCGCCGCACTCATAGGATGGAGCATCCTGTACGGCATCTGCGATGTGTGCGGCTACAAAAAAGGCGACGCCTACCCGAAAATGATGGTCTTCGGCGTGGTCTACGCCGCGCTCGTCGGCATGTCGCTCATTCCCTTCAAGCAGCTGGCCCTGACGGTCATGGGCACCTATGAAAACCTTTCCGGCACTTCCATCGACTACGCAGAATACATGGTCACGGCGTTCACCGTCTGCCTCATCTGCTCCCTTCTGTTCCTGCTCTTCGGCCGGTATGTCATGAAGCCGGATGTCGACCGGCTCAGAAACTTCCGGGCCTCAGATCTCGGCAGAGGTGAAGAGATCGTCTTTTCCGGCAGTCAGAAGACCGTTCTCGGCTTTCTGTGCGCCCTCGTGATGCTGCTGCTCGTTCCGGCCTTTCTCCCGGAGGATCTGCTGCCCGTCGCTCTGCTGAAACGCATCGGCAACACGGGGATCTGCATGCTCGTCATCGCCGTCATGTGCGCCGGAAGATCGGGGGACAGACCCTTTCTTCCCTTCGGCACCATGGCCCGGGGCGGTATCGCCTGGGGCATCATCTTCATTCTTGCTCTGGTTCAGCCTCTTTCCAGCGCCATGGCCGCTCCCGAAAGCGGCATCACCTCTTTCTTCATGAACATGCTGCAACCGGTATTCGGTTCCGGTTCCTCCACGCTCTTTATCGCCTGCATGGGCCTGCTGGCCGTCTGTCTCTGCCAGTTCATCAACAACGGCGCCGTGGGCGCCGCACTCATGCCCGTCATCTACAGCTACTGCTCCCACAACGGCACAAATCCTGTTCCCGCGGTCATCATGGTGGTCATGGGCGTGCATCTGGCCTTCCTTACAATGAATGGATCAGCAGCAGGGAAATATGGAAAACCGTTCCTGCGCTTATCGTACTCTCCTGGCTTTTCATGTTCGCCTCCGTGCTGATTCTTACATCGCTCTTTTTTCAGGACTGAATAGGCAAACGACGCCGGAATGAACCGTCTTCCGCCCGGCCATTCCGGGCCTGCAGAACATCAATGAAGCAGGCACGACAATCCGACGAGCCTTCTCCCTTTCCATCCGGGGCGGCCGCGACCTTTCGGACAGAGAAGCTCCGCATATCGATGCCATGAGAAAAAATACTTCTGTATAACAAAGTTTCCTGCCCGTAAAAATAAAGTTTTCTCCTCGAGTCTTCCCTTTCATCCTTGCGCATAAACAGGAAAACGCCTATCCTTCAGGCTTACGGAACCCTCATTACAGGAGTTGTGTCATGAAAATCACCTTTCTGGGTGCCGCCCAGACTGTTACCGGTTCCTGCTACGTCATAGAAGCCGGCACGTCTCGCTTTGCCGTGGACTGCGGTATGTTCCAGGGCAACTCCGCCATTGAAGAGCGCAACTTTCAGACCGACAACTATCGTCCCGACGAGCTGGACTTCATCCTGCTCACGCACGCACACATCGACCATTCCGGTCTTCTGCCCCGCATGGTGAAAAAGGGATTCAAAGGCAGCATCTACTGCACTCATCCCACGGCGGCCCTTGCCTCCATCATGCTTGAAGACAGCGCGCACATCCAGGAAATGGAGCATGAGTGGAAAAGCCGCCACGACAAAAGGCGCGGAACTGCGGACACGTCCGGCGAAGAGCCTCTCTATGAGACCGACGACGCCCTTGCCACGGCCAAGCTGCTCTATCCCGTGGGCTTCGATACCGCCCTCACTCCCGCCCCGGGCGTGAACGTCCGATTCCGTCACGCCGGACACATACTCGGCGCGGCCTTTCTCGAGATCACCGTCACCGAGGGCGACAAGCAGACCCGTCTCGTGTTTTCCGGCGACCTCGGCCGCCCCGGCGCTCTGCTTCTGCCCGACGCCGCCATGCCCGAGACTCCGGACTGGCTCTTCGTGGAATCCACCTACGGCGACAGAGATCACAAGGGAGAATCCGACACTCTCGAAGAACTCGCCGAGGCCATAGACTACAGCTTCTCGCACAATGAGAAGGTCATCATTCCCGCCTTCGCCGTGGAGCGCACGCAGGAAATACTCTACAGCCTGCTCATCCTGAAAAAGCAGAACCGCCTGCCTGCGGGCATGCCCATCTATGTGGACAGTCCTCTCGCCTCCAAGGCCACGCAGGTCTTCATGAAGTACGCAGACCACCTGCGCACGCCGGAATTCTCGCCCGAAGACTTCAAGGCCACGCCCGACGGCCTGGTGCGCTTCACCCAGAGCGCCCAGGAATCCCAGAAGCTCAACACCATGGAAGGCCCGGCCGTCATTCTGTCGGCAAGCGGCATGTGCAATGCCGGACGCATCCGCCATCACCTCAAGCACAATCTGTGGAAGGAAGGCGTGAGCATCGTGTTCGTGGGATATCAGGCCATGGGCACTCCGGGCAGAAAGCTGGTCGACGGTGCAAAGACCCTCCGCCTGTTCGGCGAGGATGTAGCCGTGGCCGCAAGGATATTCACCATCAACGGGTTTTCCGCCCACGCCGGTCAGAGCCAGCTTCTCGAATGGATCGGCGGCATGGTACGCCCCGGCATGAACATCGCCCTCGTGCACGGCGAACCCAAGGCCCAGCAGGTCCTTGCCGGACTCATCAAGGAACGTTTCGGCATCACGCCGCGCATTCCCGAGTATCTGGAAGAAGCCACCATCGAAGGCTCCGCCGCTCCTGAAGTGCACATGCCGAGCCCCGCACGCGCCAAGCCCCGCGTGGACTGGAACTTCCTTGCCGGCGAACTCGAACTGCGCGCTGCCCAGGTACGCGAGCGTCTTTCCCGCATCGACGAGCTTCCCTGGGAAGAACAGACGGAACTGCGCGACCGCCTTGTGGAAATCGAACGCGATCTCGTGCGCTTCATCTCTCAGCTCTGATTCCGACTTCCGGCCCCCGCACCCTGCGGGGGCCCTCTTGTCAGCGCTTCGCTCTCGCGCTATTTTTACTGTTTCCGGCCCGTGCGCGACCCCTGTCTTCCGCCTCCCTCCGTCCCACAGGTCGGGGATGTCTTCGCGCCTCTTCCGCGCGGCCAACCTCATCCCGGAACATTTCCGGCGGCGCGCCTGTCGCGCCTCACTCAGGAACCCTTCATGCGAATCATTGCCGGAGCCTGTCGCGGACGCACGCTCCAGACCGTCACCGGGCCGGGCTATCGTCCCGCCATGGGCAAAGTGCGCGAATCCCTCTTTTCCATGCTTGAGGCGCGCGGCGTCGTATGGGGCGCCATGCGCGTTCTCGACGTGTTTGCGGGCAGCGGAAGCCTCGGCTTCGAAGCCCTGAGCCGCGGCGCGCTCTTTGCCGACTTCATCGAAAAGGACCACAAGGCCGCAGAATGTCTGCGCAAAAACGCCGCCAATCTGGGTCTTGCCGAGCGCTGTGCCATTCATGAGGAAGACGCCCTGCGCGTTACTGCCCGTCGTCCTGCAGAGCCCTGTCAGCTCATCTGCATCGACCCGCCCTACGGCGCCAACCTGTTCAAGCCCACGCTCAAGAACATCATGCGTCAGGGCTGGCTTGCCGACGACGGCTTTCTCGTGGCAGAGGTGGAAAAGGGCCTCACGCTCCGCGCGGACGCTCAGTACGACCTGCGCCTTGAGGCCGAAAGACTCTACGGAAACACGAGGATTCTGGTATGGGTGAAGAACGCATAGCCATCTATCCCGGCACCTTCGATCCGCTCACCAACGGGCATGAATGCATCATCCGCCGCGGTCTCGAGCTCTTCGACACCGTCATCGTGGCCGTGGCCAAGGACTGCGGCAAGCATCCGCTCTTCTCTCTCGACGAGCGTGTGGACATCGTGCGCGAGGTATTTGCAGGCATTCCCGGCGTGAAGGTCATGCCCTTTGCCGGACTGCTCGTGGACTTTGCCGCCAGCGTGGGGGCCAAGGCCATACTCCGCGGCCTGCGCGCCGTTTCCGACTTCGACTACGAATTTCAGATGGCCCTCATGAACCGCAAGCTCCAGCACGACGTGCAGACCATATTTCTCATGTCCGACCTGCGCTGGATGTACATAAGCTCCACAAACATCCGCAACGTGGCCTCTCTCGGCGGCGACGTCAGCTGCCTCGTACCGCCTACCGTCATTCCCCGTCTGCGCCGAGCCTACCATCTGCCCGAATCCTGGCCCGCTCATACCGACTGCGGCCGCGACGACATGGGGGACGACGATCTCTTTGAATGTCCCGGCGAGGAGCAACGTTCATGAACCAAGCGCCCGGCATACTCTGCCTTGTCGGTCCCACAGGTTCAGGCAAGACGGCCGCGGCCCTGTATCTTGCCGCCGTGCTGGAGAAGGCGGGATGTCCCGCCGCCGTCATCAACGCCGATTCCAGACAGGTGTACCGGGACTTTCCCGTCATCACCGCCCAGCCTTCCAAAGAAGAGATGAGCATCTGCCCGCACAGGCTCTACGGCTGGCTCGAAACCACGGAAAAAATCTCCGCCGGACAGTGGGCCGACATGGCCTGCGCCGCCATACGCGAAACGCTCGATGAAGGCCGCATCCCCATGCTGGTAGGAGGCACGGGATTCTATCTGCGCGCCCTTCTGGACGGCATCGCCGCCATTCCCCCCGTGGATCCGGCCATCACCGAAAGGCTCACGAAGATGTGCCGTGAACTCGGAGCCCCCGCCCTGCATGCCCGTCTCGCCGCCATAGACCCGGACTACGCGGCAAAAATCCACCCCAACGACAGTCAGCGCAACGTGCGCGCCCTCGAAGTCTGGGAAGGCACCGGAAAGACCTTCTCCTGGTGGCACAGCCAGACCACGCCCCCCGCGCCCTGGCGCGTGCTTCGCCTCGGCATAGGACTCCCCCTCCCGGAACTCTCCCCCTTTCTTGAAAAGCGCATCGAAATCATGATCGCACAGGGCGCCCTCGACGAGGCCAGACGGGCCCTTTCCCTCTGCCCGGACACCTCCGCTCCCGGCTGGACGGGCATAGGCTGCGCCGAAACCGCCGCGTTCCTCAAAGGCAGCATTTCCCTGCCCGAATGCCTCGAGCTGTGGGCCAAAAATACCCGCGCCTACGCCAAACGGCAGTGGACATGGTTCCGCGCCGACAAGCGCATCCTGTGGTTCCGCCCCGGCAGGAACAAAGAACTCGAATCTCCCGTAAAGGAATTCCTCGGAATTTAAGGGATGCCGCATTGCGTCATTCCATGGCAGCAAAGACACAGGGGCGCCGCCCCGGACCCCGGCGGGAAAAATAATTTCCCCCGCTCCCCCCTGTTTCGCCTTGCAACTTCGCCGCGCGGCGGGCTTCGGCGGCAGGCAGGGAGAGCATCTTCGAAAAGGCGGGAAAGGCGGAGCGACGCAAAGGCCGGAAGCCTCGGCAGGCTCCTTTCGGGCTGCAATCTTTGTGCAGGCGTGCGCTTTGCGCCCGACTGCGTCTGTCCGACCGATGTTCCCGAAAAGCGGAAACATCGGCGTGCCTGGAAGGATTTCCAGATTTTTAAAGAAAAGCGTTGCTCAACTCTCTGGGAAACATTTGTTTTTTGAAGGCCGTCCTTCCAGACTCTCAGGTGCTGCTTCACCTGCCACGGAAAACCGTTTCTCAACGCTCGATGAGCCTTCCGCGGCAACGAACATCCTTTCCGCAGCGCCCCCAAAAGCATGCCTCCGCTGTCAACGCTCGGGAAACGAGAACGAAAAGACCGTGCCTGCGCGCATGCGCGGCCGAAATTCACTTCCGGCGCAAAAAACCTTTCGTGCCCCCGCACAGTCTGCGAGGCATGCTCTGCACAGAAAACGTTTACGCCGCTCCGGCATGGAAATCGAAAATTGAAAAACTTTTTCAAAAGTTTTCCCCTGCTCCCGCACGTACTTTTCCCTCTTATCCTTTCCGATTGCTTGACAGAATAAGCGGGGGGCGTACATGATGGGCGGAATGCCAAGGAGGCGTGCGATGACCACGGTACTGTACCAGAAAGGCGATCTGGAGTTCTGCTTCAGTGACAAATTTGAAGGCAAGTTTCTCGTGTCGCTGCTGGAGAACATGAAGGAAAAGCTTTTGAACGAGGAGTGGGACGACTACGACGAGTTCCATCACTGCTGCAAGATCATTCATGATTTCGGGAAGAATCCCGGTCTGGTCATGGATTTTCACACGCTGCGGAAGGGCGACGAGCAGCTCGGCATGGTACTCATGACGCACGGAGCCATCGACCGGGACATCTACGCGTGTTCCGGGCTGACCATTTCCGATCCTCCGGATCAGGTGGCTCTTCTCAGCTACTTTCACATCGCGCCTGCGGGGCGCGGCAACGGCACCTTCTGGCTGCGCGATCTCATCATGCCCTTCTACGCCGATCAGGGGTACACGGCCGTGTATCTCAAGACGAGTCATCCCCGGGCGTTTCCGCTGTACGACAGGCTCGGCGCGGTGATCGGCAACTACACCTTCCCCAGCGACAACGAGGAACACATGCGAGTGGGACGCATCTACCGGCTTCCTCTTGTGGAAAAGCCTCTTCCCAAGGCCTGATATGCCCGGCATAGTCTTTGACATGGACGGAGTCCTTGTGGACTCCGAGCGTCTTGTTCTGCGCTCCTGGGAGTGCGTGGGCCGGGATCTCGGCCTGCATGGTCTGAACGAACTTTTCTTCCGCTGCATAGGCACCACGCACGCAAGCACGCAGAAGCTCTTTGCCGAAGTCTTCGGCCCCTCCCTTGACTATCAGGCCTTCCGGGACCGCACGCGCGTATACTACATGCAGTTCACAAAAGACGGCGTGCCGCTCAAGCCCGGCGTCATGGAGCTTCTCGGCTGGCTCAAGGAGCACGGCTGGCGCACCGGCCTTGCCAGTTCCTCGCGCGAGGTCAACGTGAGGCGCAACATGGAAATCACGGGCATGGGCCCCCACTTCGACACGCTGGTCTGCGGCGCCATGCTCGCGGCAAGCAAGCACGCGCCGGCCATCGATC
>CAJJMX010000065.1 GCA_905192935.1 uncultured Mailhella sp. | reverse complement strand
CACGTCGGCAAAGGTCTCAGGATCGCCGGTGTAGGGCACCTTCACGATGTCGGCGCCGAGCTCCGCGCCCACGCGGGCGCAGTGGGCGATGTTGCGCGGGTCGTAGCTGTCCACGTCGTGGCCGCGGGCGTACACCATCATGAGCAGAGGCATGCCCCAGAGGCTGCATTCCTTGGCGATTCTTCCGGCGTCGGCCATCATGAGGCTTTCGTCGTCGTCGCCGAGATTGATGTGGATGGACACGGCATCGGCGCCGAGACGCACGGCCTCTTCCACGTCGCCCACGAGCATTTTCTTGTTGGGACGGCGCGAAAGACTGGTCGAGGCGGAAATGTGCATGATGAAGCCGAGCCGCATGTGGGATTCGTAGTCGGCCTTGTGGATGAGTCCCTTGTGCAGAAGCACGGCGTCGGCCATGCCCTCGTCCATGTCGTGGATGGCTTTTGCCATGTTGCGCAGACCGCGGGGAGCGCCGTCGGACATGCCGTGATCCATGGGAACGATGATGGCGCGGCCGGTTTTGGGATTGATGATGCGGTTGAATCTTCTGAGCGAACCGACTTCCATGGGGGTACCTCTCTGCAGGCCTCCCGGCGGCATGAAAAAAAAGCCGCCGGCTCTGTATATGCCTGCGGCTTTGTATTCCTGTGCGATGTGACGGAAGAAATCAGCACAGCCTGCCGCTTGTCCGGTAATAATAATACGCATAGCACCAGCAACCGAAGCTGCTGGCGAAGGTAAAGTAACCGGAGCGGAACGTGCTGAACATGATTTCCAACCTTTTTCTCTCTCATAGCGCCGCTTCGGAAAATCTGTCAAGAGCGGGAAAAAATATCTTCGGCTCTCCGCCTATTAAATAATGGCCGCGTCATGCGCCTTTTTATCGTTTCTCATGCCTGAAACACCGTCGTTTCCGGACATTTCGGTCAAAGCTTCCTTCCTTTGCCCGGGGCAAGATATTTTTTTTGCAACTTTTCGGGCCACTCCGGCAGCCTTCCCTGCATCGTCTGTTTCTTTGCCTCCTGTGCACGGATGATGAAGAGAAGAATGCGGCCTGGTGATGCAAAATTGTTTCATGTGTCATGCCGTATACAGAATATGCCGTGAGGGAAACGGGGCCGGAAAAAACTTATGGCCGTACCGTTGACAAAAAACGGGCGCTTGCATACACAGAAGGAAAGTTCATTATTCGTCTTCAGGAGTTCATCATGTCCGCATCCGTCTTCACCTTGTCCTTCGCCGGTCAGTGGTGGTGGCGTATCTTTTCTTCAGGGAGAGGATGCGGTCTTGACGTGTAGCTGAAGCACAGAGTCAGAAAAGCAGAGCAGATGCCGTTCCCTCTCCGGGGAGCGGCATTTTTTTATTAATTCACACGAGGTTCGACGACATGACAACCAGAACGACCCCCATTCGAGTGCGTCAGAGCGTCCGTCATCTTCCGGCGGACATGGACACGCCCATCAGTCTTTTTCTGGACATTGCCCGGGAAAGGGACGGCATACTGCTTGAGAGCGCGGAAGTCGACGGACGATGGGGACGCTACAGCGTGCTTGCCTGCGACATGGTCCTGTATCTGATCTGCCGGGACGAAAAGCTTTGCTGCCGCATCGAGGATGAGCGCCTTGCCGGGCTTTCGGTCTTCGACGGCATGGATTTCGTGGACGGCCTGCGCGGCGTCATGCGCACGCTGGAAGTGCTGCCCGATCCCGAAGCCGCCGATCTTCCTCCCATCACGCGCTCGCTGTGCGGGTACTTCGGCTTCGGCATGGCCTCGCTGTTCCATCCGAAGCTGGCCTCCGTCATGAAGCCCGAGGATGCGGAATGCGTGCTCTGTCTGCCCGGCACGCTCCTTCTTTTCGATCACATGTACAACCGGCTTGCTCAGGTGAGCCTCGGCGAGCACCGCGATCTCGGCCGTTGCGGCTCCTTTGCCCGCAGCAGTGCCGCCGTGCAGGAAAAGACGGAGGTTCGCGCCGAGCCTTCCGAAGCAGGCTTTCAGGAGGCGGTGGAGCGCATACGGGAGATGCTGCGCATGGGCGAGGCCATCCAGGTGGTGCCCTCGGTCCGTTTTTCCACGCCCTTTTCCGGCGATCCCTTCACGCTCTACCGCAGGATGCGCAGCGAGAATGCCTCGCCCTACATGTTCTTCATGCGTCTTCCGGGCATCACGCTCTTCGGTTCCTCGCCCGAGGTCATGGTTCGCTGCGAGGGCGGCAGACTCCTTTCCGCGCCCATAGCGGGAACGCGCAGACGCGGCGCCACCGTGGCCGAGGACGAGGCCCTTGCCGGGGAGCTTCTTGCCGATCCCAAGGAGCGGGCCGAGCACATGATGCTCGTGGATCTCGGCCGCAACGATCTCGGCCGTCTGGCCCGTCCCGGCACCGTGGAGGTGGAGAAGCTCATGATGGTGGAGCGCTTTTCCCATGTCATGCATCTGACGAGCCGCGTCACCGCCGAGCTCGACGACGGGCTGGATGCCGTGGACGTGCTGGCCGCCACCTTCCCCGCGGGCACGGTGAGCGGCGCGCCCAAGATACGCGCCATGGAGATCATTGCCGAAACCGAACCCTGTCCGCGCGGACCGTATGCGGGCTGCATAGGCTGGCTGGGACTCGACAGGGACGGCGTGAACCTCGACACCGGCATCACCATACGCAGCATGTGGGTGCGGGACGGACGCCTTTACTGGCAGGCCGGAGCCGGGATCGTGCACGATTCCGTGCCCGCTCTGGAATGGAAGGAGGTCTGCAACAAGTCGGCCATCATGCGTCAGGCATGCTTTACCACGGGAGAATTCCATGTTCCTGCTCATAGATAACTACGATTCCTTTACCTACAATCTCGTTCAGGCCTTCTGCCGTCTGGGACACCGGCCCCGCGTGGTCAAAAACGACGACCCCGGACTCGTGGCCATGGCCAATGATCCGTCGCTGCGCATGGTGTGCATTTCTCCCGGGCCGGGGCATCCTTCAAAGGCCGGGTACTGCCTCGATTTTCTGCGGCAGCTCAGCCCCCGCATCCCGGTGCTCGGCGTGTGTCTCGGGCATCAGATCCTCGGTCTCTACGCCGGAGCGGAAGTCGTGCCGGGACCTGTGGTCATGCACGGCAGGACCTCGGAGATCGTGCACGACGGCAAGGGCCTTTACCGCGGCATGCCGAATCCCATGGTGGTGGGCCGCTACCATTCTCTCATGGTCCGCGTGGATGACGAGCATCCCAATGACCTTCTGGCGGTGTCGGCCCGCGGGCCTCAGGGCGAGGTCATGTCCATGCGCTTCCGCGACAGGCCGTGGGTGGGCGTGCAGTACCATCCCGAGTCCATCCTCACCCCCGACGGCCTGCGACTTCTGGAAAACTTCCCGGGAAGCCTTCTGCCCACGGTGCACGCCGCGCCCACCATCAGCTCCATTCTGGAATCCGTGTCGCAGGGCCGCGACATGACGGACGAGGAATGCGACGTGGCCTTCGGCTCCATGCTCGACGGCACCATGACGCCCGCCCAGGCCGGAGCCCTGCTCATGGGACTGCGCATGAAGGGCGAAAAGCCCGCGGAACTGGCCGCCGCCATACGCATCATGCTGGCCCGCTCCGTCAAGGTGACGGGCATCCCGGAAAAGTGCATCGACATCGTGGGCACGGGCGGCGACGGCAAGAGATCGTTCAACTGTTCCACGGCCACGTCGCTCACGCTCGCGGGCATGGGCTACAGGATGCTCAAGCACGGCAACCGGGCGGTGTCCTCCACCTCCGGCGCGGCCGATGCTCTGGAAGGGCTCGGTCTGCCCTTGGAAAAGGATCCCGAGGCCATCGTGGACATGCTGAAGGAACGCAATTTCGCCTTCCAGTTCGCGCCGTACTTCCATCCGGCCTTCGCCAACGTGGGGCCGGTGCGCAAGCAGCTCGGCATGCGCACGCTCTTCAACATGCTCGGCCCCATGCTGAACCCCGCCTGCCCCGATTATCTCATGATGGGCGTGGGCGATCCGAAGCAGGTCGATCTCATTGCGGCCACGCTGCAGAAGCGTCCCTTCCACAAGGTGGCGGTATTCAACGGCGCGGGCGGCTACGACGAGCTCACCACCATGGGCAGGACGCGCGTCATCCTCATCACCGACGGCGTCATGGACGAGGTGGTCTTCGATCCGGCGCTCTACGGCTTCGAGCCGTGCGAACCCGAGGATCTGGAAGTGAAGAACAAGGAGGAGGCCGCCTCCGTGCTCCGGGAACTTCTGGCCGGACGCGGTCCCCGGGCCATGCGCGACATGATGACAGTGAATGCGGCCTTTGCCATCTTCATGCTGGAAGATGACAAGAGCATGGATGAGTGCGTGGCCATGGCCAGAAAGGGCGTGGCCGAAGGCGCGGGCATGAGGGTGCTGGCATGACGGGCCTTGAGCGCTTCATGGAAGCCAAGAAGGACGAGGTGGCCCGTCTTGAGGCGATGGGCGCGGAAGCGTTTGCCCCGTGCCGCGGGGAGCGTCCTTCCTTTGTCCGGGCTCTTGAGTCCGGCGGGGAAGGGCCGCTTGCCGTGATCGCGGAATACAAGCGGGCCTCGCCTTCGCGCGGCGTGATATGCGAGAGCCTCGAGCCCGAGGACGCGGCGCTTCAGTATGCCCTCGGCGGGGCATCCGCCCTTTCCGTGCTCACCGAGGAGCGTTATTTTCACGGTTCCCTTTCCTACCTTTTCCGCATGGCGTCGGCTCTTGAGCGGGAAGGCGTCAGGGTGCCCATGCTGCGCAAGGACTTCATTTTCCATCCGCTTCAGGTCGCGGCAACGCTGGCTTCCCCGGCTTCGGCCGTGCTCCTCATCGTGCGGCTCACGCCGGATGCGCGTCTTCTTCGCGATCTTCGGGAGCAGGCCGAGGCGGGAGGCGTGCAGGCCGTGGTGGAAGTGTTCGATGAACGGGACGTGGCTCTGGCCCGCGAGAGCGGGGCGCGCATCATCCAGGTGAACGCCAGGGATCTCTCCTCGCTTCGCGTGGACCGGAAGGCCTGTCTGAAGCTTGCCGGGGCGTGCCCGCCGAAGGACGGAGAACTTTGGATCGCGGCCAGCGGCATGACGTGCCGCAGCGATCTGGAAGAGGCGGCAGAGGCCGGATTCGGCGCGGCTCTCGTGGGTTCTGCGCTCATGGAGGAAGGATGTCCGGGAAAGGCGCTGAGGCGGCTTCTTCACGGAAGGGGAAGGGAAGATGAGAATTAAGATCTGCGGCATGAGCGAACAGGAGCTCATCGACAGGGCCGCCGCGCTCGGCGTGGATATGTGCGGATTCGTGTTTTACGAACCGAGTCCGCGCAACGTGACGGCGCGCGAGGTCGCTTCCTTCGACACGCACGGCATGAAGCGCACGGGCGTGTTCGTGAGACAGAGCGTGCAGGAGACAGAGCGCATCGTGCGGGAGGCCGGGCTCGATCTCATTCAGCTGCACGGAGGCCAGAGCGCGGAGTTCGCCGCGCATTTTCCCGCAGAGAAGGTCATTCGCGTGCTCTGGCCCGGAAACTATGATTCGACGGACGGCTTGCAGCAGGCCATAGACTTCTTTGCCGGGACATGCGGCCTGTACCTTCTCGACGCCGGCATGGGCAGCGGCAGACAGCTCGACTGGCCGTCGCTCGGAAGGCTCCGTTTTCCGCATCCGTGGTTCCTCTCGGGCGGGCTCGGGGCGGACAACGCGGCAGAGGCGCTTTCGGCCTGTTCTCCCGACGGGCTGGACTTCAATTCCAGGCTGGAAACCTCCCCGGGAAGAAAAAGCGGGGATCTCATGGCACGGGCCGTGGCGGCGGTGCACGCACAGGAACGGCTGCGCGAAGGCTTCGACACGGACGGACAGAAAGGTGATGAACGATGAAAAAGGGATATTTCGGTGACTTCGGCGGGCGCTTCGTGCCCGAACTGCTTATGCCGCCTCTTATGGAGCTTGAGGAGGCCATGAAGGACATTCTTCCTTCCGAGGCCTTTCAAAAGGAACTTGACGATCTTCTGAGAAACTATGCCGGACGCGAGACGCCGCTCACCTTCTGCCCCGGGCTTTCGGAAAAGCTCGGCTTCGAAGTGTGGCTCAAGCGCGAGGATCTTCTGCATACCGGCGCGCACAAGATAAACAACACCCTCGGTCAGGCGCTTCTGGCCAGACACATGGGCAAGACCTCGCTCATTGCCGAGACGGGCGCGGGCCAGCACGGCGTGGCCACGGCGGCAGCTGCGGCAAGGCTCGGCATGAAGTGCACCGTGTACATGGGCGCGGAAGACGCCGAGCGGCAGGCGTCCAACGTGAGACGCATGCGTCTTCTGGGCGCGGACGTGGTGGCCGTGGAAAGCGGTTCCCGCACCCTGAAGGACGCCATCAACGCCGCGCTCCGCGCCTGGATCTCTTCACAGAAGAGCACGCATTACTGCTTCGGCACGGCGGCGGGCCCGTATCCGTTCCCCGATCTCGTCCGGGAATTTCAGAGCGTCATCGGCCGCGAGGCCCGCGCGCAGATGCTGGAGCGCACCGGAAGCCTTCCCGACTGCGTGGTGGCGGCCGTGGGCGGAGGCTCCAACGCCATAGGCATGTTCTCTCCCTTCGTGCCCGATGCGTCGGTCCGGCTCATAGGCGTGGAGGCGGGCGGCACCGGAGAGCCCGGGTGCATGCATTCGGCGGCCATCAATCTCGGCCGCCCCGGCGTTCTGCACGGGGAATACACCATGCTGCTCCAGGACGACGACGGACAGATACTGCCTTCGGGGTCCATTTCCGCCGGTCTGGATTATCCCGGCGTGGGACCGGAGCACGCGCATCTTGCCGCCACGGGGCGCGTCAGATACGCCGTGGCCTACGACCATGAGGCGCTCGACGCCTTTCAGACGCTCTGCCGTGTGGAAGGCATACTGCCCGCGCTGGAATCCTCCCATGCGCTGGCGTACGTGCTGGCGCATGCCGGAGAGTTCGAGCCGGGCAGCCGGGTGCTGGTGAATCTTTCCGGCCGCGGCGACAAGGACATGGACATCGTGGAAAAGGCTCTCGGACTTTGAGAACGGCAGGACCGTGAAGGAACACAACATGCATATTCTGGAAAAAAAGATACGGGACGCCGCTGCCGAGGGACGCACGGCGCTCATTCCCTTTGTGACGGCGGGCTATCCGAGCCCGGAGACGTTCTGGAACGTCATTGGCGAACTTGATGAAAGCGGAGCGGACATCATCGAGATAGGCGTGCCCTTTTCCGATCCCGTGGCGGACGGGCCCGTGGTGGAGGCGGCTTCCGTCAGGGCTCTTGCCGACGGCGTCACGCTGCGCGGCATCATGGAGGGGCTGCGTGCGCGCAAAGGCACGTTCCGGGCGGGGCTCGTGCTCATGGGGTACATGAATCCCTTTTTGCAGTACGGACTGGAAAATCTTGCCCTCGACGCGCAAAAGGTCGGCGTGCACGGCATCATCGTGCCGGATCTGCCTTTCGATGAAGCAGGCGAGATGAGGGAAATCCTTGCCTCCCGCGGCATTGCGCTCATTGCGCTCGTCGGACCGAACACGAGCGAGGAACGCATGAAGCTTTATGCGGACGTGTCGCAGGGCTACGTGTACGCGGTATCCGTCATGGGAACGACGGGCGAGAGAAAAAGTCTGCCGCCCGAGGTGACGGACGTGCTTTCCCGGGCGCGCCGGGTCTTCTCCCTGCCCGTGGCGCTGGGATTCGGCCTTCATGATCCCGAGCAGCTTTCGGCCCTTCCGGCAGAGCTGCGGCCCGACGCGGCGGTGTTCGGAAGCTCTCTTCTGCGTCACATCGCCGAGGGAAAGGCTCCTGCGGACTTCATACGCAGGTGGAGAGCGTAACGGCAACAAGGCCTTTTCGGCGCGGTTCCGCTGAAAAGGCCTTGTCGGAAATGACAGGATGACGGGCGGCCGCACGGCCGCCTTTTTTTACGGCTTCTGATTGGCGAAGAGTACGGCCAGGTCGTTTTTCAGATCTTTTCC
>CAJJMX010000064.1 GCA_905192935.1 uncultured Mailhella sp. | reverse complement strand
CATGCCTGCGGAAGGGAAAGCGTCTCGCTTCCACGGCATAGGGCAGCGTGACCATGTAGAAGCGCACGTACTCCAGACGGATCTCGGTCAACGGCTTCCGGACGAATATCCTGCCCAGAAGGCCGCCCTTGCCGCGGGCCTTTTTCAGCGCCTCTTCCCTGGAAACGGTGACGGGTGTAGCCATCATGTCCATAGAAAACTCCCAAACGGTGCTCCGCCCCCTGACGGGAGCGTCAGAAGACCTCAGCCGTGCTGGCGAAAAAAGTCACGAATGGCAAGCACGGTGATGGCCAGACAGACCACGGCCACCAGCCCCGGCAGAATATAGCCGAGCAGACTCACGCCGTTCACGAGTCCCCACACGAGGACCACGGCTTCCACGATGATGGCCACGACGAACTTGAGGTCGGCAGCAACGCTCTGTTCCATGATACTCTCCTTTTTCAGCATTCATTGACGGGTTCGGCATTGCGGTCGATGGGCTTGCCGATCATGTTTCCGATGAGGAAAAGCAGGAAGGACACGGGCAGAGCCACAAGAACGGGCTTGAGTCCGAAAGGATTGCCCATGGACTGCCAGACAAGGGTGGTCCCCATGCCTCCGAGCATGCTGAGGAAGCCCCCCGTCACGGTGAAGCGCCATTTCCAGAACAGGCCGCCCAGCACAGGCACGAAGGCGGACGACAGATAGAGACCGCCGAGGAAGATGACGGCATCGAGCACGGCGGAGAACTGGAAGGCCAGAAGACAGCCGCTCAGGCCTATGCAGACCATGAAGATACGCGTGAGACGTATCTGTTCCTTGTCCGTCATGCAGGGGCGGAACATGGGCTTGATGAGGTCGCAGGTGAGCGTGGTGGCGCCCACGAGGAAGAAGGAGCTCATGGTGGACATGATGACCGCGAGAATGGAGCATATCCAGAGGCCCGTCAGGAACGGCGGCATGGCGTTGATGGCCATGGTGAGGAAGGCCTTGCTGCCCTGAAGATCGGGATACATGGCCCGAGCGCCGAGGCCGAGCATGGTCATGACGGTATCAAAGGCCATCCAGATGAGCAGGCAGGTCAGATAAGCGCGCTTGGCGGTCTTCGCGCTGTTGGAGGCGCCGAAGCGCTGATAGGCGGCAGGGTCGGCATAGACCTGGAAGCCCAGAAGGAAGAAGACGATGATCTGACTGACGGGCAGGCCGCCCGTGGGAGAAAAGTGGCCCGCAGGAAGCGCGGCACGAAGCCCCTCGAAGCCGCCGACGCTGCTCCACACGCCGGGCAGCAGAAGGAGGGTGAGGCTGGTCATGAGGAAGAACTGAAGCACGTCCGTCATGACCACGGACCACAGTCCGCCGAACATGGAATAGCATATGACGACGCCCACGATGACCGCGCCTATGATCCAGTTGGGCAGGCCCGTGACGGTATTGCCCATGATGCCCACGGAAACGATATCCATGAGACGGCTGGAGTAGCAGACGATGAGAATGGCGCCGAGAACGGCCACGGGTCTTGCGTAGAGTCTGCCGAGCAGCGAGGGAATGGTGTTTTCCTTCACGCCGCGCACGCGGGGAGCCACCCACAGGGCCAGAGGAATACGACCGAGATGCGCGGGCACGCACCAGACCACGAAGGCGGCTATGCCGGCGTTGAAGGCGAGTTCGGCGGTGCCGAACACGGCGCCCGAGCCGTACCATGTGGCGGCGACCGTGGCCACGACCATGGGATAGGACAGGGCTCTTCCCGCCATGAGATAGTCTTCGGAGTTCTTCACCTTCCGGGAAACGTACCAGCCCACCAGAATCATGATGCCGAGATACATGAATATGGCCAGCCAGTCGAGACCGGTCCAGTTAACAACTACATCCTGCATAAGGCTCTCTCCTGTGTTGAAATTGACGTTCTCAGACGACAGGGGCGTGAGCGCGGGCAATGTCCGCGAAGCGTCCCGAAGCCATCAGGTCATAACCGGTTCTGATGTCCGCGCTGATGACGCGGTCCTGATCGAGGAAGGGAATGACGGAACGTACGGCTTCATAGGCCTTGGCCGTGGCCGTACCGAGGGGAGCAGAGCGGCGCAGATCCACGGCCTGCGCCGCGTGATAGGCCTCCATGCCCAGCATGTAACGAAGGTTGTCGATGATTTTCGCCGTCTTGCGAACGACCAGCGGCGCGTTGGAAGCATGGTCCTCGACCTCGCCTGAAAGAGCCATGTAGTCGGCGCTGACGGGATTGGACAGATGCCTGATCTCCGCTTCCAGCGAGGAGAAGGTCTTCTGATTGGTGGTGTAGGCCATGACGCTCGTGCCGTCGGGGCTCAGGAAACGGGGCAGACGGCTGAAGGCCGGGGAATCCAGCTTTATGACCTGATAGCAGATGTTCCGGGCCAGATGACTCAGGGCCAGGCCCAGCATTTCAAAGCCCAGCACCCAGGAAGTGACCTCAAAATTGGAATTGTGCGCAAAGCGCCGCTCGTCGGCGATCACGCAGGGATTGTCGTCCGTGGAGTTGACGTGCAGAAGAAGCTGAGGCCGAAGATAGGCAAGAGCGTCCCGCACGGCGCCGTGCACATGGCAGGCGGAACGGAAGCAGAGCGGGTCCTGCATGGTGGCGGCCACGCCTCCCTTCCAGAGGAAGCTCCCCTCAAGATAGCGGCGCACGCGGGCGGCCGTCGTTGCGGGACCGGGCACCGGACGACGGCTGAAGCAGGCCGGATCCAGGGGAGACACGTTGCCGCCGTAGCCTTCCAGGGCCAGCGCGTACAGAAGATCCGCCGCATCCATGAGGCTTTCACACTCGTCGAGAACGAGCGCCGCCATCCCTGCGGACATGGCGTTGCTGCTCACGACGGCCAGACCTTCCTTGCATCCGAGCGCAAGCGGTTCAAGACCGGTTTCGGACAGGGCACGGCGCGCCTCCATGCGCTCGCCGTTCAGCGTCACGTCGCCCTCGCCCATGACGGCAAGTCCCACATGCGCCAGGGAAACCAGATCCGCCTCCCCTATGGAGCCGCGTCCGGGAATGACGGGATGAAGACGCAGATTGAGAAAATCGCGGTACCGCTCCACAAGTTCCCAGGAAACGCCCGTGCCGTCGGCAAGAAGACAGTTGAGGCGCACAAGCAGCGTCGCCCTTACTTCCGCCTCGTCGAGTTCCGGTCCTGCGGCGGCGCTGTGGGAACGGATGAGCATGGCATTGAAGGCGGCAAGACCTTCGCTGCTGATATCCCAGTCCTTGTTCATGCCCACGCCGGTGTTGAAGCCGTAGATGCGCGGCATGGTTCTGTCCTCCGCCATGGCGAGCACCATGGCCCGGGTGCGGCGGATGCGCTCCTGCGCTTCAGGGGCGATATCCACGGATGCGCCCCCGCGCGCCACACGGACGATTTCTTCGATGGTCAGGGAAGATCCGTTCAGAAGTATGACTGACTTCATGTTCGCTCCGGGGCCTCAGGCCCGGCTGCGCCCGCGCAGCATGAGCGCCGCGGCAAGGCTGATGAAGGAAAAGACAAGATAAATAAGGAAGGCCCGGGAATAGGCGGCCTCGATGCCGAGCGGCTGAAGACGCTCCAGCACCGTGCCCACGGCGGCCTGAAGACAGGCCGTGCAGGCAAAGATGGAAAAACTGAGCATGGATGTGGACAGACCGAGCACCGATCCCGGCAGCGCTTCCCTCACGGCGGTGAAGAGCACCGAAGCCGTGGCGTTCCCGGCAAGGCATATGCCGCCGAACTGCATCCACAGCGCCCAGACGGGCAGCGGAGCCGTGCAGAAGCACAGACTCAGGGAACTTGCCAGTGCGGCAAGGGAGCCCGCCACAAGCACGATCTTCCGGGAGTGAAGTTTTTCGGAAATCCACGCTCCCGCCGGAGTCCCGACCACAAGGCTGAGAGCGCCGAGAGAAAGAAGCGCTCCCGCGGACTCGGAAGAGAGATGGTGCACTCTGCGGTAATAGTCTCCGGCCCACAGTCCGGCAAAGGAAAAGAACAGAGAGGCTCCGGTCAGGTACCACAGCACGATGAGCCGGTACTGCCTCGAGGAAAACAGGATGCGGAAGGACTCCATTGCGCGCAGCTTCTTCCGAGGCGCGGCCTCTTCCCCCCTGCTCAGAGCAGGGTCCGGCATGCCGAGCTCACGTCTCTGACTCTCGGAAGGCGCATCCTTGACCAGGAAAAAGAGCACGGCGGCCCAGAGCAGGGAAAACACGGCAATGGCCCAGAACACCGGCCGCCATCCGAAGGAGGCGCTGAGAGAGGCCAGAGGAGCGGCGGCAAAGAACGTGCCGAGACCTCCCACGGCCATGAAGATGGACACGAGTCTCGCATACACGCCTTCGGGGAACCAGCGGCTCATGATCTTGAAGGAAGCCGTGGTCACCACGGCCATGCCCATGCCGACGAGAGCGCGGCCCGCCACGGCCTGTCCGAGCCCGGAAGCCGAGGCGAAAAGGATGCCGCCTGCGCCGCCGAGGCCGAAAAGAATCAGCATGGCCCTTCTGGGTCCCCAGCTGTCCACCATGAGCCCCGCGGGAATCTGCGTGGCCGCGTAGGCATACAGAAAGGCCGAACCGAGCCAGCCCGTCATGGCAGGCGCAAGATCAAGATCCTGGGAAAGCTCGGGCATGATGACCCCGAGACTGAGCCGCTGGAAGAACACGAGAAAGTACGCGCCGCACAGCGCGGCGAAAAGCAGGCAGGCATAAGAGAAGGAACGGGAGCGCATGAAGATACCGCCGTAAATTATGATGAATCACTCCGGGCACGGAAGGCGGATGCCTCCCGTGCCCACGCCGTCAGCGGTAACGCAGTCTCTGGCCTATGCCGAGCCTTCCGGCCTTCTCCAGCATGGCGCAGCCGAGGGCGATATCGTTGGTGCTCAGGCCTCTGTGCCAGAAAAGAATGGTCTCCTCGTCGCTTTCACGGCCGGGACGAAGTCCCGCCACGATCTGTCCGAGCTCGGCGTGCAGATTCTCTTCGGTGAGCTTGTCGGCTTCCACGTGAGGACGCAGCGCGCCGTAGGGAAGTCCCTTGCGGCACTGTCCCCAGTCGTCCACCACGACCTTGTCCATGATGTCGGTGAGCGAAAGCTCCACCGCGCTCATGGTGCCGTAGGGAACCACGAAGGCGCCCTTCTTGATCCATTCGGTCTTCAGCATGGGACAGGGGGCGGGCAGTCTCGTCGCCTCCACCACGATGTCCGCATCCTCCACGCAGGACTGCCAGTCCTCCACCACGCGCACGGTCTTGCCGAGATCTTCGGAAAGTCTTCTGGCAAAGGCCTCGCGGCTTTCCGGACGGCGGGAATGGACGCGTATTTCCTCAAAGTCGAAAAGCGAATCGAGAAGACGCACGTTCCAGTAGGACGTGCCCCGGGCCCCTATGTGGCCGAGCACACGGGAATTCTTTCTGGCCATGTATTTCGCGCCGAGGGCGGTCACGGCGCCGGTGCGCATGTCCGTGATGGACGTGGCGTCAAGCACGGCCCTGACCATGCCCGTCTCGGGATCGAACAGATTCATGATCGCCATTTCCGACGGAAGATGCTGCTTGTAGTTGTCCACATAATCGCCCACGATCTTCACGCCCGCCACGTGCAGAGGCTGAATGTAGCCGCGCAGAACGTTGAAGTGACCCTTGGCGGAATCCTCGGGCACAAGATGCACCCGAGGCTCGATGCGCGTCTGCCCGAGGCCCTGAGCGCGGAGACTTTCCTCCACGGCCGCAAGGATTTCGGCATCGGTCATGTTCAGAGCGTCGACATCGGGCCCGTTGAGATAGGTAAGATAGCTTTCCTGCATGGTGGGACTCCAGAAGTTTCAGGTGAAATCAGGCAGGGCAGGGATAGCCGAGACGCAGGGCCCAGGCCTCCTGCTCCGCAAGAACCGCATAGTCGGAAGGGGAAGGCAGGACAAAGCCCTTCATGCCGAGTTCCCGGCGGAGTTCCAGGCCTAAGGAGGTACGGCTCCACTCCGCAAGGGCGCCCCGAAGCGCAGAGACGGCGCTCTCCTCCGCCTCGGGGGACGCTGCGAGAAAAGGCATGGCCGTCAGGGGAGAACGGCCGATGATGGTGAGCTTTTCCTGCCATTCCCGTTGGGTGGAAACAAGCAGACTGTAAAAATAGCTGTCTATGGGAACAACGTCCGCGCGCTCTTCGAGCAGCGCTCTCAGACAGTCGGCCGGGGTCTCGAGCTCCACGACATCGGCGTAGAGCTTCCGGCCCGCGGCATAAGGCGCAAGCAGGTAGCGCAGGGCGTTGTATCCCGACTGGGAATGTGCGGGCATGCGGCCGAGCCTGCCGCCGAAGCTCTCCTCGACGCGCGTCCAGCCGCTTGAGGCGCGCGCCAGAAGCAGCGTCCGGTACACGGCCTTTTCTCCGGCCTCGGGGCCGAGCGGCGCGCCCACGATGCGGTGACGGGCCCCGGCCTGCACATACGGCCGCCCGCAGAGAAACACCAGTCCCATGTCCGGTCTTTTCCAGAGCTCGCCGAGAGAGGCGGGAGGAGCCCAGTCAAGGACCTCCAGTCGTATGCCCGCAAGACGGCCGACTTCCTCGAAAAGCATGCGCCAGGCCTCCGCATGGCGGGCCGTGGCGTTGTACAGTCTGGAACTTGCGATGAGCGTGGTCATGGGGGAGCCTCATAGTTAAAGGTTCTGCCGTGAGACGCCGAAAGGAAGGTCCGGCCGCCTTTTCAGGGACAGTCGAGCCTCTTCTATCATTCTAAAATTTTTTTTGTCAAAACAATTATTGATAAAATTTACTGATTGCTATATAGACAATTTCAATACCATGCCAACACGTTGAAATGCTCTCTTTTTAACGATCCGTCGGCGTGAAGCTCCGTCCGGAGAACGCATGATAGAACCTTTCAGCGGAAATTTTCTGCAGTGGCTCCGCGGCTTCTATGCCGTGGCGGAATACGGCAACATGTCGCAGGCGGCGGAAAGTCTCGGTCTCAGGCAGCCTGCCGTCAGCTATCTCGTGCAGTGTCTGGAAACGGAACTCGGCGTGCAGCTCTTCCACAGGCGGAACAAAAGCCTGGAACTCACGGCGGAAGGCCGTCTTCTGAAGGAGAAGGCCATCACCATGTTCGACCTCGTCAAGGAAATCCGCGGCGAGGTGGGCAGCGGCGGCAGGGAGGAGTTCAAGGGCGAGATCTCCCTTTCCACGACGCACAGCGTCGCGGCGAACATCATAGCCGCCCCGCTTGCGCGCTTCCATCAGAAGCATCCGCTCACAAGCTTCATCCTTCAGTCCGGCGGCGAATCGAGCTTCACGCTGGATCTCGTCAACAGCTCCGCCATAGACTTCGGCATCCTGGCCGGAAAGGAATTCCCCTCGACCATAGAAGCCCGGCCGCTCTTTCTCTCGAGACTGGTGCTCGTCAGCCGCCGCGACACGACATTCTCCCGGGACGAACAGGGCTTTCTCAAGGATTCCAGCGAACTTGACGGCGTGCCCTTCGTCTCCTTCTCCTCGGCCAGCACGTTGAGCCGCGTGGTCACGGACGAGCTTCTCGAATGCGGAGCCTCACCTGCCGTGGCCGCCACGGCCAACAACTCGGCGGTCATTCTTTCCTACGTGCGGGCGGGCATGGGCGTGACCATTCTCGAAGACTTCACCGTGCGGCAATACCGCAACGAGCTCGACATCTATCCTCTGTCCGGGGAAAAAGTGCTGCGTCAGTATTCGCTCATCACAAGGCGCCGTAAACATCTGCCGCCTCAGAGCGCGGCATGCATAGACATGCTCTTCAGGGAGCTCGCGGACAGCGTCAGGCCCATGTAGCGCCCCCTTCTTTTGAAAACGGCCCCGCGGCTTCTTCCCCCCCCGTCGCGCAGCTTCTTGCCGTGCGATCTTTCCGCATGGCCTGCCTCCTCTGCCCGGCTCCTCCTTTTTCCCGACCTTCGCTGCGGAAAGGGCGCTTGCCCTCCGACACGCAGAGACGTTCCTTTCAAAGCCGGGCCAGGCATCCGGCCACGACGCGTCTTCATAAGCGCCTTACCGGCGTCAGCATCGACGCAACATATGATATAATTCCATCATAATCAGTATACTTATTATAATACATCTATAACATT
>CAJJMX010000063.1 GCA_905192935.1 uncultured Mailhella sp. | reverse complement strand
ACCTTCGCCACATCATGCCCAAGCTCACCGGTCTTGTCAGTCACTCGACATCGGCCTACGACTACTTTGCCGGAACCATCGAAAACTTTCCGAAACCCGCGGCGTTCAGCGACGAACTGCGCGAGGCGGGCTTCGCCTTTGTTCAGCACATACCCTTCACGCTGGGCGTCGCCAACCTCCACATAGCCGTGCGCGGCTGATGCGCGTCCCGTTTTTCTTTCGGAGTCTGTCATGTCATTAAGTCTGGGAATCGTCGGTCTGCCCAACGTGGGCAAGTCCACTCTTTTCAACGCGCTCACCAAGGCGCAGAACGCCGAAGCCGCCAACTATCCCTTCTGCACCATAGAACCCAACAAGGCCACCGTGGCCGTGCCCGACAAGAGAGTCGACGCGCTGACCGAACTTGTGAAGCCTGCCAAGACCATCTACGCCACCGTGGATTTCGTGGATATCGCCGGTCTTGTGCGCGGCGCAAGCAAGGGTGAAGGCCTCGGCAACCAGTTTCTGGCCAACATCCGCGAATGTGCCGCCATCGTGGAAGTGGTACGCTGCTTCGATGATGAAAACATCGCTCACGTGGACGGCAGTGTGGATCCGCTGCGCGACGTGGACACCATTGAAACCGAACTTCTTCTCGCCGACCTCGACACGGCGGAAAAGCGTCTCGACACGCTGAAGAAGAAGTCCAAGTTCGACAAGGAAATGCAGAAGGCCCAGCCCGTGCTGGAAGCTCTTGTCGCCCATCTCGGAGAGGGCAAGCCCGGCTCCACCTTTGAGGTGCCCGAGCTCAATGAGCCCTTCAAGCAGGTCTGGCGCGAACTCTCGCTGCTCACGGCCAAAAAGTTCATCTACTGCGCCAACGTCGACGAAGCCGGTCTGGAAGAAGACAACGAACACGTGAAGGCCCTGCGTTCCCTGACCGAATCCCGCGGCTGCGGCATGGTGAAGATATGCGCCCGCCTCGAAGAGGAGCTTCAGGGACTCTCCGACGCCGAGCAGGCGGAAATGCTGGAATCCTACGGCATCGAGGAAAGCGGCCTTGAGAACATCATCCGCATGGGCTACCACACGCTCGGACTGGCCAGTTTCCTTACCGCAGGCCCCAAGGAAGTGCGCGCCTGGACGTTCCATCAGGGCTGGAAGGCTCCGCAGGCCGCCGGCGTCATTCATACCGACTTTGAAAAGGGCTTCATCCGCGCCGAAGTCATCAGCTACGAAGACTACATGAAGTACAAGTCCGAGGCCGCCTGCCGCGCCGCGGGCGTGCTCCGCGTGGAAGGCAAGGACTATGTCGTCAAGGACGGCGACATGATGAACTTCCTCTTCAACGTGTAGAGCTGCCGTGCCCCCGATGTCCTCGGGGGCCGGAAGACACGACTTCGCCTCAGTCCAGGCGTCGAACCGTTCCGCCTCGCCACGGAGCCAGAGCCGGAACATCATGATCCGCAAGAGCCGCGTCTTTCTCCGGCAGCGGCTCACGACTACCGGCGCAGCAGTCTCAGGATCTGCGAAAAACAAGGATCATGACCTCGCCGCGGCAACAACGGAAAACATATCGTGCGTCGGCCGCATCCTTCACAGTGCGGAAGTTCCTGCCTGCCGTTTCTCTCCATGCTGCGATTGACAACATGCCCCAAAACGACGCCGGGCATTCCCCGCCCTTTCCGGCTTCGCGTCACCATCGACCGCAGGGCACGGGGAAATACCGGCATGACATGTGCCGAAACAAACCGTACCGCAAAAAGCCCCTGAGACTCCCGACTGGTCTTCAGGGGCTTTTTTATGGATACGGAAAAGTCAGCTGGATTCACGCATCGACCGGAAGCAGAAACGCCTCAGTACTGAATACTCTGCCTGCACGGCATGATGCCGAAAGTCAACGGATGACGATATCAGGAAACACCGCCGGATCCCTCCCCGAGTGAAGCGAAAAAGCTGTTCAGGCTCGTCGCGGCGTTCTTTCTGACCCGTCTTTCAGGCATCCGGACACACCCGGGATTCGTTAATCCACACCTCTCTTCCCGATACGTTCTGCACGGGATGGGCCTGCCGGCAAATCAGGAACGAATTCCCGTTCCCCACAGGGCTTATCTCTCTTCAAGCAGAAGCTGCTGCTTCACTCCCGACACTTCCTGTTCCAGCGCGCTCTTTCTTTCGTCGGAGAGGTTCAGGGCTCTTGCCAGTCCGTCCAGATAGCTTCGTTCCATGAAGTGATCCACATCCACGATAAGGCAGGAGAGCCGGTACAGGTCATCCCCCTGTTCCTGAGAGCACACTTCCGCCGCCAGGCGGGACGGATCTATGGGTTCGGTCATCAAAGAGTTCATGACCGACGTCATGTCCTGCCCGGGGAAAATCTGCCCCACCAGCTTGAGGATGCGATTCTGCTCGGCCGCATCGATGTGCCCGTCGGCCCTGGCCGTATACACCATGGCACGCAGCATGAGCATGGCCGTCGCATCGGGCGTGACGCTCACGGATGTTCCCGAAGAGGCGGACGGCACCGTCGACGTCTGTTCCCTTCCGGCCGGCAGTCCCGCATTCTGCTCCGCCCTGCTCTGACTCCACTTCTGATAAAAATTCCAGGCCACGGCACCTGCGCCGACGAGGGCCGCATCCTTCAGGATGCTTTTCGAGACGAAACTGCCGATCAGCGCACCGAGAGCTCCCGCACCGAGCAGTCCCCCCATCCCTCCGGGAGCCTGACCGGCCATGCCTGAGGCGGCACTTTTGGCCTTGTCCGCCAAGGTACCGAGCGTGGACTTGAGTTCCGGGGAATTCAAAATATCAAACAGCGCCATGGTATACTCCTTAAAAATCTTCTGTGATCGTATGCTACAGGAATACAAGACCGGGCTGCGAAGTCAACAGAGAAATTCTTTCATAATATTGCATTATGTTTCGCGGCATCAGATATAGGGACTCATCAGCCAGCAGACGGAGTCAAAAAGGCAGGAAGGAAGGCTCATTTTCTCATAATCCTGCGGCATCATCCTGCGGGAGCGGGAAAGCACTTCCCCGGCATACGCGGACAGCTCACTCTGAAAGTCCGGATCGGCGGCCTCCACATTGAGCTCGAAGTTGAGAAAAAGACTGCGGGGGTCAAGATTGGCAGAGCCGAAGAGCGCGTACCAGTCATCTACAAGAAGGAGCTTGGTATGGGCAAAAGGCGGCGGCTGATACCATATGCGCACGCCCATCTTTGCCAGCTGACGCTGATAGCGGCGCGACGCATGATGTACATAGAAAAGATTGTTCTTTGCCGGCAGAATGATGTCCACGCACACGCCGCGCTGCACGGCGGCCACCAGTGCTCCCGACAGCTCACGGGGCGGAATGAAGTACGGCGTGAAGATGATCACGCGACGCCTGGCCGAAGAGATCACTCCGCAAAGCAGCTGATGGATGTCCTCTCTCTGCCTGCCGAGCCCGTCGAACACCAGACGGCAGTGAGAATTCCCGGCTTCCTCCGGTTCTACGCCCGAAGGAGGCGTGGGCAGTTTGGACACGAAGGCCCAGTCCATGAGAAAGGCTTCCTGCAGACGTGCGGCCACAGGCCCGGTGCAGCGGAAATGAATGTCCTGCACGCGCCCTCGTCCGGGCAGCGACACAAGATGATGATCGCCTATGTTCATGCCGCCGGTAAAGGCCACGTTGCCGTCACAGGCCAGCACCTTTCTGTGGGTACGCAGATTGATGGCGAACATGGGAGGCCACAGACGGGGCGGCAGAAACATCTGCACCTTCACTCCCCGGGCAGCAAGTCTGCGCCAGGGCTTGTGCAGGGAATAGATCAGACCTCCGAAACCGTCCACAATGAGTCTGACGTCCACGCCCCGTTCTGCGGCGTCGCCGAGCGCTTCGGCAAAGGCACGACCGGTCTTGTCGCCCTTGAAAATGTAGGTGGAAAGACACACCATGCGACGGGCGTTCCGTATGGCTTCCAGCATGGCTGGATAGGCCTCTTCGCCGTTTTTCAGAAGCTCCAGTCTGTTGCCGCGCATCATGGGACGCCCGGTGATGGCCCGTCCCACGCGCAGCGCCTCCCACTGCTGAGGCAGAACGACATCCTCTTCCGTATTCAGACGACGATCCAGCACCTTATCGGAAGAATCCTGCCTTCGCGAGGCTTCATCGAGAAGACGTCCCGCCAGGCTGTCGGCCCGGCTGATGCCGAACAGAGAATAGGCCAGACTCCCCAGAAACGGCAGCAGCATGACGCTTGCGACCCAGGCAAGAGCAGACTGAGGATCCTTTTTATGAAGCAGCGCATGCACGGCGCAGCAAAGCGCCCATATAAAGCCGAGAACGGCAAACAGCGCTCCAAATACGACAAGAGTCAACGATTCCATGTCCCTTTCCCTTTATGGAAAACGCGCATCATCAGGAAGCGGCATGCCGACCGTTGCATGAGCACGGAGGGACACAGGCACAAGGCCAGGTCCGAACATACAGAAGTCTCCAGGACTCCGTCTCACGAAATCAGTCGGGGAACGCTTCCCCTTTCCGGCATTTTCCTCTATGCTGCACGGACATTCCTTAGCACATACCTTCAGGAAAAGCCATGATACGCATAGACGATACCCGTTGTGTCCGTTGCGGGCTCTGCGCCCGGGTATGCCCTCTTCACTGTTTCCATGTCACGAAAGAGGGCATCAGCATCCGCCATGAAAACTACTGCATGCACTGCGGCCACTGCGCCGCAGCCTGCCCCTCGGCCGCCGTATGGCTCGACGGGACAGACCCTGATACGCTTTCAGCCTCCGCTGCTCTGCCCGATGCGGCAGCTCTTGCAAATCTCATAAAGAGCCGTCGCTCCGTGCGCGAGTTCAAGGAGGACGCCGTATCCGGAGATCTGCTGCGCGAGGCTCTCGACACGGCGCGCTATGCTCCCACGGGCAAAAATCTGGAGAACGTGAGCTGGCTGGTGCTGGAAGGCAGAGACACGCTCCGCAAGGTGGCGGATCACGTCATAGAACTCTTCCG
Source organism: uncultured Mailhella sp. (assembly GCA_905192935.1). Taxonomy (GTDB): domain Bacteria; phylum Desulfobacterota; class Desulfovibrionia; order Desulfovibrionales; family Desulfovibrionaceae; genus Mailhella. The sequence continues at coordinate 3,120 of CAJJMX010000063.1, read as the reverse complement.
GAAGGACCCTCGTCTGGCAGGGCTGGTCCGCTCTCACGAACAAGGCGCTGACCCCATTTTCCGGGGCGCTCCCTGCGCGGTGTTCGCCTGTGCGAGTGGAGAATATGATCTTGACATCGTCAACTGCTCCATTGCCGTCTCCGCGCTCGATCTTCTTCTGCCGACCATGGGTCTCGGCGGCTGCTGGGCAGGATACGTCATGCGTGCAGCCGCTCTCGATACCGGCGTGCGCGAGGCCATGGGGCCGGAACAGGGCCTCAGACCGCTTGCCGGTCTCATGGTGGGCGTTCCCGCGGTCAGCTATAGACGCATACCTGTCCGCCGCCCGCTGCGTGTGCGCGTAGTGAAGGATGAACAGGCATGAGGGAAAAGCTGCGCTACCTCCTCTGCGGGCTGGCCATGGGCGCCGCCGACGTGGTACCCGGAGTTTCCGGCGGAACCATCGCCTTCATCACCGGCATCTACGACCAGCTTTTAAACGGAATAAAGTCCTTCAACGCCGCCTTCTTCCGGCTGTTTTTCACCGGTCGCTGGAAGGAGGCCTGTGCAGGTATTCCCTGGGGCTTTCTGCTGCCGCTTCTTCTGGGCATAGGCACATCCATATTCAGCCTTGCGCGCCTCACGCTCTATCTGCTCCATGCCTGGCCTCAGGCGCTGTGGGCCTTCTTCTTCGGTCTCATCATCTCTTCCATCCTTCTCATGACGCAGGGACGGCGCATGCCCGCCTCAAGCCTTGTCCTGCTCGCCGCAGGCGCCGTTGCCGCATGGTTCGTCACCGGAGCAGAGGCCATGACGGCTTCCCACGAGCTGCCGCGCATCTTCATTGCAGGCTTCATCGCCCTGTGCGCCATGATCCTTCCCGGCATATCCGGCTCCTTCATGCTGGTGGTCATGGGACAGTATGCCTACATCCTCTCTGCCGTGGTGCATCTCGACATGGCCGTTCTTCTCACCTTCATTGCGGGAGGTCTGTGCGGACTCATGAGCTTCAGCCGCGTACTTTCCGCCTGCTTCCACCTCTATCCCTCTCAAACAAACGCCGTGCTCATCGGCTTCATGGCCGGCTCTCTGCGCACGGTATGGCCGTGGCATGAAGGCACCATGCCGGCCATGCCGCCTGCCATGGACGGTATGGTGCTTCTTGCCGCCGTGACCTGCATCATAGGCATTGCACTGCCACTGCTGATACAACACTTGGCTGCAACAAAGAAATTCTGAACATCACCCGCCGCTCTGACTGCAACAGCGCGGCTTTTTTCTTTTTTTACTCTTCTTTATGACGTACATTCTTCCGTTTTAACCGCATAAAAGCTTGACAGACTCGCCGATGATGAGTGATATGATTGTTCTTATCCCTCACAGGAGGCAACTGTCATTTTCCTGTACAAGGAAAATGACTCAACCTATGGTGATGAGCCATGAGCATCCGTTTGTCCGTATCGCAAGACGCCCTTCTATCCGACATAAAAAGTGTCACCGGGGCTCTCAAGCTGCTTTTCCTCTTGGGCGCAGCCATCATCGCTCTTTTTTTAGTCTTCTGGTGGGATTCTCACAGCGGCAGTCCGTTCAGCGAAACCGGCCCTACCGAGATTGTTCAAACAGCTCTGCTCACATGCTGCACACTGTTTCTTTTTCTTGAGGCCCGGCGAAACCCGGAAATGCGCAATGCTCTCATTCTGGCAGGCGGTTTTACAGGCTGCATGCTCATACGGGAACAGGACTACTTCCTCGACATGCTCTCTCACGGATGCTGGAAGTGGCCTGCGCTGGCCCTGGCCTTCGGCTGCCTTGCCCGTGCCGTCATAAGCCTGCGGGAAACCATAGGTGCTGCGGCCCGTTTCGTCCGCTGGCGCTACTTCCCCATATTTCTTACCGGTATGGTCATCGTGCTGGCCTATTCCCGTCTGTTCGGCATGAGTACGCTCTGGCAATCCCTCCTGCCGGATGGAGACTGGCGCACGGCAAAAAGCGCCGTTGAAGAATCAAACGAACTGCTCGGCTATGCCCTCATGCTGTTCTCGGCCTTTCTGCTCCGCTTCGAAAAGAAGTAAACGGCGTCCCGTTCTCAAGGCATGGCCGTACGGCGAAATGCCTGCCCCCCCCACAAAAACACGATTTTCCCCGCCGCGCCTCGGCTCCTCAGGCCCTTCTCCTCTTCCTTTCCGAAAACGGGCCGTCATCACGGAATTTCTCTCCCACAGCATGCCCATCAGGCAGACGTTACGCCGAACTTTCAGACAAAAAAAGACACGGCAGACAACAAACATGTCTGCCATGCCCTTCAAAAAATCCTTCCACCGGAATACGTCTCCAGAATACACAGATTCCGCAGCCGCCCCGCCTTCAGGAAAAAACTTACTTCTTGACGGCCATCAGCACATTGGGAGACTTGAACATGGCCACGACGGTGCAGCCGCGTTCAAGACGCAGACGGTTCACGCCTTCCAGAGTGACCGTGGCATTGATTTCCATACCGCTGGGAGTCTGAATGAGCACTTCGCCATTGACGAAACCGCGCACCAGCTTGACGACCTTGCCGGTGAACTGGTTGCGGCAGGAAAATTCATACTCATTATCATCGGCAACAAGCAGGATTTCCGTGGCCTTGATGAGAGCCACCGCCTCCTTGCCTTCGGCAAGGGAAAGATTCTGGAAGCTGGCATGGGAAATCTGACCGTAGATCTTCTCACCGGTTTCCAGAGTGAGTTCGACCTCGTCGCTGAGGCTTCCGGGAATAACAGCAGTGATTTTACCAGGGTAGGCATTGCGAGAGCTGGTTTTCATCATAATCTCCTGATCAAGTAAACGCTTATCAGCGCATCTCCTCACGGCCACATGATACACAGCCTGGCACGCAGATACGGCCCCGGCAACTGCCATACATCTTCCGTCCATGGGAGGACACTGAAAAAAACTGGCCCATCATAGCCAATAAGCCCCCGGCACGCAAGTGCGACAGGGGGCTTTTTCAAAAGTCGACATCATTCACTGCATGCTGTTTCCGTGCAGGAGAGCAGGGAAGCCTTCCTCATCCAGCACGGTGATGCCGAGTCCTCTTGCCTTCTCCAGCTTGGAGCCCGGAGTCGTTCCCACAATAAGGTAGGGCAGCGTCTTGGGTAC
>CAJJMX010000062.1 GCA_905192935.1 uncultured Mailhella sp. | reverse complement strand
ACCACGTTCCGGGACAGCGAGGCGGGAAGATGCACGTCAAGGCCGCGATGATAGACGTGCGCCACGAGCACCATGCCCGGCCAGTCGCGCTGGAAGGCCTCCACATAGGGCAGAAGCTCCTCCTCGCTCCAGGTCTTCGTCACATCCGGCAGATCCAGATGAGAATCCTTGCTGGCGCTGCCGAGTCCGGGAAAATGCTTGAGCGCAGGCAGCACCCCCGCCTCGCGCAGGCCGTCGGCAAAGGCCAGAGCCTGCCGCGTCACCTGATCGCTCCCTGCGCCGAACAGGCGTCCGACATTGCCGAGCCCGGGACTCTGCCGGGAACGGCGCAGATCCACCACAGGCGCAAGGTCCACGTTGATGCCGATCTCGGCCATTTCGACCCCGGCCTTGAAGCCGAGCACCCGCACCTCTTCCTCGCTCATGCGCCCCATGAGATCGGCGGAGGGAAGCGCAAAAAAGCCGCGCTCAGGCTTGAGACGGCATACCTTGCCGCCTTCCTGATCCACGGCCACGAGAAGCATGCGGGGAGCAACGGACTGAAGGGACGAAATCAGCTTTTTCAGCTGGGCGGGAGACTCGACATTGTAGAGCTCTTCCTTCGTCCGTCCCCTGTCGAACAAAATGATGCCGCCGAGTCGTCCTTCGGAAACGGCCTTCACTACGGACGCGGGAGCCGTCGTCCCGTGAAAGCCCACCATGATCATGGCCCCGGCCATCTCCTCGAGCGACGGAGCGCGGGAAGACGCGGCAAGGCCGGGCACCGGCAGAAAAAGCGCCAGCGCCAGCACGACTGTCAGAATCCAACGCACGGAAACCCTATTCCTCCCCATCCTCCCGACAAGACACGGAAGGAAGTTCCCCCTTCGCGTAGTGTTCGGCAAAGGCGCGGAGGGCATCAAAAAGCAGCAGCTTGAAATGACGGTTCACATCTTCCTTGCGATATCCGAACACCGTGGTCAGGGAACGGGCCATGTCGCGCTGCACGCAGAGCATGAGAAGATACGGCGCCATGACCGTGATGATGCAGCACTGAAGCGCCGGATCCTCGCGGGGAATGCCCGTCATTTCCGAAAGGAGCGTGCCTATGCTCCTTTCCTTGGACAGGGTGCTTTTGAGAAAGTCCACCCCGCCTATGGGCGAGGGGGCGATGAGTTCATGCGCCCATATCCTTGCATACCAGCTCTGCCCGTCGTAGGCCGCTGCGATGTAGGCGTCAAGTACCCGCTCAAGCTTCTCCTCCACCGGAAGCTCCGCAGAGGTGATGAGCTCCATCTGTCTTTCGTTCACGATGTGCTCGTGCACGTCGTCGAGAACGGCGCGGTACAGATCGTCCCTGCTGCCGAAATAATAGTTGACGGCGGCAATATTTACGCCCGCCTCACGACAGATCATCTTGCTCGTCGTATCGGCATAGCCGTGCTCGGCAAACAGACGCACGGCCGTGCCGAGGATCTGACGGCGCGTGGCCTCGCCGTCCTCGCGCGAGTGCTTCTTGCGGGAAAAAAACAGCATACGGGGGAACCTCTCGTCAGGGAACGCTGCGTCAAGCATATGCCAGGAAGGGACGGGCCGCAACGGCTTTCCCGAAACGCCGCGATGAAAAAAGGGTAAAAAAAAGGCTGGGGCATCGTGGACGGCCATGCCCCAGAACCTTCATGGCCGCCGAGGGGTGGCAGACGCCATGCGTATCTCTTTCATGACGTCTCGCCGTCCTTCCCCTGAAAGCGGCCCGCGCGACAAGGGAATGGAGAGGTTGTATTCCCGCGCGCACCACGAGCGAAATTCGTCCCGTCAAAACGGGCTGTCGCTGTTTCCAGCAATCTCAAATCTAAATTTGAATTTGAACTACTCCCCTCGTTCTGTCAAGTCAAAAATCATCCGGATCTTCTGTCCCCTTCTGTCCTAAAAGCTCAGTCCACTTTTTGAAAAAGCGCCCATCTTTTGGAAAAGATCTAAAAAACTTCAATAAATTTCATATAATAAAAAGACATTGACAAAAGATGAAAACTGACGGAAGGGCAAACGCATCCCTTCTTTTTCATCCGCAAGGAGACGACATGTCCTATCTTCCTTCCGCAAGCCGCAAGGCCACGCTTCTCGGGCTCACCGCTCCCGTCTGCTGGGGAATGTCCGTCGGGCTGGTGCGGAGCATCACGGAGCAGTTCGGTCTTGCCGCAGGGCTGTCCGTCCTCTACGTTTCCACCTGCGTCTTTCTCGTCTTCTTTCTCGGGCTTCCCAGGTTGAGCGCCTATCCCAGAAAATATCTTTTCCTCGGCCTTCCCCTCGCCAACGTATGTTCCGTCTGCTTCTGCCTGTCGCTCTATCTGTCCGACGGCGGACAGCAGACCGTGGAAGTGGGCATGGTCAACTATCTCTGGCCCTGCCTCGTGGTGCTTTTTGCCGTGCTCTTCAACGGTCAGAAGGCAAGATGGTGGATAGTTCCCGGCGTCATCATCAGCTTTCTCGGCGTCATGATGGTGCTCGGCGGAGAGCGCGGCATACAGCCTGCGGAAATATGGCTGCATGTGCAGAACAATCCGTGGAGCTATGTCCTTGCCTTTCTCGGAGCCGTGGCGTGGGCCGCCTACTCGAACTTCACGAGGGCCTGGTCCAACGGCGAGAACCCCACGCTCATCGTGTTCGCCATCGACAGCGTCATGTTCACCTGTCTGTGGCTCGCGGGCTACGGCGACATTTCTCACGCCTCCCTCACGGGATGGATAAGCGTCATCATCGGCGCCGTGGCCATGGGCGGATCCTATGCCGCATGGAGCTACGGCGTCACCAGAGGCAACATCACCATTCTCGCCATTGCCTCCTACTTCACGCCGGTGCTCTCCTGCCTGTTCGCCACGGTATGGATAGGCGCAAGACTCGACGGCGCGTTCTGGCAGGGCGTGGCCGTCATCGTTCTGGGCTCCCTTCTGTGCTGGAGCTCCACGGTCATGCACAGATAACGGACATGCTCCGCAAAAAAGAGGGGACTTCGCCGGATGCGAAGCCCCCTCTTTTTTGGCCTGAACTGTCGCAGAAACGCGCGGCAGAGACTCAGTTTGCGCAGGCCGCGTCATGGGCGGCGCGAAGCTGACCGCAGGCCGCCTCGATGTCCTGCCCCTTGCTCTTGCGCACGATGGCCGTAATATCCTTGGCCCACAGCGCTTTTTCAAAACGCAGAAGCTCCTCGGCGGAAGGCGCGCGGTACGGCGTGCCCGGGGTGGGATTGTAGGGAATGAGGTTCAGCTTGGCCTTGAGGCGCGCGCATATGCGGGCCAGCTGCTTCACATGCTCAGGCTGATCGTTCACTCCGGCAATGACGAGATATTCCAGAGTGATGCGCTCCCTTGTCTTGAGCGGATACTCTTCCAGAGCGCTTATGAGCTCCTCAAGGGGCCAGTGTGCGGCGCGCGGCATGAGCTTTTCCCGAAGTTCCTGATTCGGGGCGTGCAGCGACACGGCAAGGAAGGCCAGACCGCTTTCACCGAACTCCCTCATGCCGGATCTGATGCCGCAGGTGGACACCGTGATGCGGCGGGGAGAAAAGGCAAGGCCCTTCGGATGCTCCAGCGTGCGCAGGGAATCCATGACCGTATCGAGATTGAGCAGAGGTTCGCCCATGCCCATGTAGACGAGGTTGCGGATGATGGGATGTTCCGGCTGCGTGTCATGCACATAGGCGCGCGCCACCTGCACCTGTCCCAGTATCTCGCCCATGGTCATATTGCGTCTGAAGCCGAGCTTGCCCGTGCTGCAGAAGGAACAGGCCATGGCGCAGCCCACCTGCGTGGACACGCACTGCGTCATGCGCACGGAAATATCGTTGGGTCTCTTCGGCGCGTCGCTCGGAATGAGCACCGTTTCCACAAGTTCCCCGTCGGCGAGCTCAAGCAGGAACTTGGTGGTTCCGTCGGAGCTCACACGCACGTCGGCAATGGACGGCCAGCGTATCTCGGCAAGCTCCGCAAGCTTCGCCCTGTCGCTCTGGGAAATGTCGGTCATGGCCTCAAAGCCGGCCACGTTCTTCACCCATATCCACTGCCATATCTGCACGGCGCGGAACTTCCTGAAGCCCAGCGTATCCGTGACGAAGCTCTCAAGAGCGGGATACGTCAGGTCGCAGAGATTCACTTTGCTTGAAAGAGACATGCACAATCCTCGGCCGCAGCGCGGTCAGTTTCTTGATCCTTCCAGATGTCGCCCGGCCCCTTCACGGAAGAGGATGCAGAGCCCGTGCCGGACGATGCCGGAACCATTCCGGTCCGTTGTTGAAATCTACTGTTAAGAGGAGAAGATGTCACCCAGATGCCGCTTCAGCACCTCATCGAGCGCATCCCAGTCCCGGCAGGTCACGATTTCCTGCCTGAGCGCCCGGGCGCCTTCCAGATTCTTCACATAGCGCGGCACGAAGGTGCGCATCTTCAGGAGGGCGTGCTCCGGCGCATAGCGGCGGGCCAGCACGGCGTGACGACGGATGACGGCGGCAAGCGCGGCCCTGTCCGCGGGAAGATCATCCAAAACGTCGCAGGCATGCTGAGCGTCGAGCTTTCTGCCCTCCTCACAGGCTATGCCGGAGCCCTGCGGAAGTTCCCCTTCCAGCGCGCCTTCCGCCAGAAGTCTGCGGTGATCGGCAAATATGGCCGGATTCTTGAGCGCGCCGCGCGCGTACATGACGGCGGAAGCCCCCGTTTCTCTGAGCACTCTCACACCGTCGGCCGCGGTGAAAAGATCGCCGCTTGCGATCACGGGCACGGGAAGTTCACGGGCAAGCCCGGCCACGGCCTCATGCCTCGGCGTACCGGAAAAGCCCTGCACCGCGTAACGGGGATGCAGCGTTATCCACCCGGCTCCGAGCTCGGCCAGGCCCCGGGCAAGGTCCATGTACACTTCGTGATCCGCATCCCAGCCGAGACGGATCTTGAATCCCGCCCTTCCGGGACCCGCCGCACGAATGACGGCCTCCGCCACACGCAAAGCGCCCGGCACATCGCGCAGCATGGCCGCGCCTGCGCCGGTCTTCGTCACCTTGGGAACGGAACAGCCCATGTTCACGTCGAACCAGACAAAGCCCCGGCGACGCAGTATCTGCACGGCCTGTTCCATGAACTCGACCTCCGCGCCGAAGATCTGCACCACAAGAGGATGATCGCAGACCTCGCTTCCGTCTTCCAGTCTTTCCCCTTCCACGCTCGTCGTGGCAAGAAGCTCCTCGGTATTGCGTCCGCCGTAGACCAGTCCCTTGGCGCTCACCATTTCCGTACAGCAGACGGCAGCGCCCGTTTCACGGCACAGAAGTCGGAAAGGCAGATCGGACCAGCCCGCAAGAGGGGCCAGCCAGGGAGAGTCGGGACGAATGGGAAGCTCTGACATGGATCATCCTTGAAGCAAAGGGAAGAAAAAAGGCAACAACATCGGAAAGCAGGAAAAAGGCTCGTCCGTCATGAAGGGCCGCAGGAAAAACAGGGGCCGCTCACGGCAAGCGACACATCCGGCCTTCAGCGTACACCGGACGCGGCGCCCGGAACATCCCGGCCTCAGGCATGACGGGCCGGGCAAAAAAAGTCCGGCGATCGGGCACGCCCCGGCGCTCCCGGACTTTTCCGGCGCTATGCATAGCAGGCGAAGGCGCCTCATGGCAAGGAGCCGCTCTTCCCTCCGTCCCGCTCAAAGCGCGACGCGCGGGCCAGCACGGCCACATCCACGCGGCAGGCTCCCGCCGAAAGCAGGCATCCGGCCGCCCGCTCCAGTGTCGTGCCCGTGGTGCACACGTCGTCGACGAGAAGTACGTACAATCCTGAGGCATCCCCCGCCTCAAAGGGCTGTCCCATGCTCTGCCGCTGCTCTCTGCTCAAAAGCTCCTGCGGCGTCACCTTTCCGCTCTTGATCAGCAGGTCGGATCTCACGGGCACGTTCATGACCTTCGAAACATGCCGGACAAGTTCAAGGCACTGATTGAAGCCGCGCATGCGCAGTCTTCCCGCATCCAGCGGCACGGGCACGATGACATCGGGCTTTACCGTCACCTCGTAGTGCTCCGCGCACAGCGCCGCCAGCATCCGCCCGAGGACATCCGCGCAGGCAAGAGAACCGCCGAACTTCACGCGCAGCAGAAGATCGCGCAAAAGCCCTCCGTATACGCCGAAGAAAAGAAAGTCGCCCCATAGCGGCGTGCGGACAAGACAGCGTGAACAGGGCATGCACGGAGCCTCTTCCACGGCCGAGGGCTCCCCGCAGTACGGACAGAATCCCGTGGTGCGGCGCTTCATCTTCCTCCGGCAGGAAGGACAGAAAAAGCGCTGCAAAACATCATCGACGGAGAAGTCGCGACAGGCCGCGTTCTCTTCCGGCTCAAAGGGCTCCCGGCAGGATACGCAGCGCCGCTCCCAAAGTCCGAACAGACGGGCGGCCCGACCGGCAATACGGCCGAAGCCCGCCATGCCTTCCGACGCCTTCACTGCGCCGCCCTTCGGGACAGCGCTTCGGCAAACGCCTCGATGCGGGCACAGGCCTCCTTATTGGAGGCAAGGTCTCCGGGATGTTCCAGCCCGTAAAGACGCAAGGGCTCCGTCCATGTCAGGCCGAGCGCAAGGGCCATGTACCGCAGCGTGCGCTCCGCGCCTTCAAACAGCTTTTCTCCGCGAAGACGCGCGCCGAAAAGCACGGCCGTCATCTCTCTGCCCCGCCCCGGCTTTTCCTCACAGCTCCAGAAACGCTGGGCCCGGTCTATCAGAGCCTTGGCCTGCGCAGGCACATGGTAAAAGTACACCGGCGAGATGATCACGCTCGCGGGCGCGCCGCACATCGCTTCAAACAGGTTCCTCGCGCCGTCGCCGGGTTCATCGAGAGAACACGTCCCGGGACGGGATGCGCACAGCCCGCAGGAAATGCAGGGCCGGACGCCCTCATCCGCAATGCGCCATGTTCTGCACGAAATTCCCATGCTCCGCAGCATGAGCGACGCGGCAAAATCGCTGTTGCCGCCGCGTCTCGGACTGCACGAAGCCAGAAAGACAGGTGCCGTCACGGATTCCTCCCTTCTCTGCCGCCGCTTCCCGTTTTTTCAGATGCGGAAAACGACCTGCCGGGCGCGGCAGAAATGCCGCATTTTCCACTCCTGCCGACGAAAACGGGACAGGGGCCTTGCCTCGTCCGGCGCAACGACCGCGGCAGGCCGCAACTCCGGGAAACGCCACGAAGACCGCTCTCAGGCCCGGCAGCAGCAGTTGTATTTCTTTTCGTAGCCGATGCTCGTCTCCTGACCGTGACCGGGATACACCACCACGTTGTCGGGCAGCGCGTACAGGGTCTCCGTCACGGACTTCACGAGTTTGTCGCCGTTGCCGCCGGGCAGATCGGAGCGCCCCACGGAGCGGAAGAACAGCACGTCGCCCGTGATCACGAGACCGAGGTCCGCGAAATAGTAGCAGAGACTGCCTTCGGAATGACCCGGGGTATGGATGACGCGGCAGGAAAGGCTTCCCCAGCTGACCTCGCCGGGAGCGAGCACTTCGGCCTCAAAGGGCTTCAGGTCCATGCCGAAGCGCATGCCGCGGCACAAAAGAAGCGAGCGCTCCGCCCAGTCCTCCTCGCCCACGAGCGGCAGAAGCCCCGTGGCGCGCGTCATGTCGGCGCAGCCTATGCAGTGGTCGCAGTGCAGATGCGTGAGCGCCACGGCCCGCAGCGCAAGATGATTGTCGGCAATCTTTCCGAGCACGAGGTCGGTCTCGTCGGAAGGATCGAACACCACGGCGTCCCTGCCGTTGTGCACGATATGGCAGTTCGCTTCCAGCGGACCGAAAGGAAGAGTAATGACGGGCATGGAGTTCTCCTTGGCTCTTTGTCGTTGCGCGCGTGTCTCAGACAACGCCGTCAGAGAACGCACGGAAAATTTCATCCGCCATCCGAGCGCCGCGCATGCGCAAAAGCACCGCGCCCCCGGGGAGCATCTCGCGGACTTTTCTGCCTTATCCTGTTTGCCCGGCTTTCGCAATGACGGCGCCCCGGTTTCCCGGGGCGCCGTCCAGCGGGTCTTCCTTTCAGGAAGAAGGCTTTCCGGCAGCGCGCCGGGCCTGACACATGTTCAGAAAATATTCATGGACCCTTGCGTCCGAGGTGAGCTCGGGGTGAAACGACGTGGCAAGAACATTACCCTGCCGCACCGCCGCGGGACTTCTGCCGAGCGGCCCTTCCACGAAGGAGAGCACGTCCACCGAAGGCCCGCACGACACGATGAGGGGCGCGCGTATGAACACGGCCTTGACCTCGTCGGCCACGCCCTTCACGTCCAGCCTTGTTTCAAAGCTGTCCACCTGCCTGCCGAAGGCGTTGCGGCGGACACGCGCGTCAAGCAGCCCGAGCCCCGGCTGATGAA
>CAJJMX010000061.1 GCA_905192935.1 uncultured Mailhella sp. | reverse complement strand
CCTGCCCTGCCGCGTCTGGTGCTCACGGAGCGCGCCGACGAGGTTTTGCGCTGCGTAAGCTGCAACGAAGGCTGTTCCGGCGGTTCCGCCCGGGGCACGGGCATAGGCTGCGCCCTGAATCCGCTCTCCGGTTACGAGGGACGCTATGATCTTTCCCCATCTCCGAATCCCCGCCGGGTGGTGATCGTGGGCGCGGGACCTGCCGGGATGCAGGCGGCCATGGCCGCGCATCTCAGGGGGCACGACGTCGTGCTGTGCGAAAAAGGGGAGAAGCTCGGCGGGCTGCTGCACCTGGCCAAGCTGCCTCCGTACAAGGAGCTTCTGGAAACCTATGCGAAATGGTGCGCGGACAGGCTTGAAAAGTGCGTGCGGCAGGGACGCATGGAGATCCGTCTTTCGCAGGAGGCGACGGTGGAAAGCGTGCGCGCCCTTTCTCCCGACGTGGTGCTGCTTGCCACCGGAAGCGTGCCGGTCTGGCCTGCTTTCTGCCGGGAGAGCGGAATTTACTGCACGGCGGGCGACGTTTTGACGGGCCGTCGCGCGCTGCCTGAGCGCGCCCTTGTGGTGGGCGGCGGTCTGGTCGGCTGCGAAACGGCGGATTTTCTGTGCCGGAAGGGACGGCAGGTCTGCATCGTGGAAATGAAGGACAGGCTTGCCGGGGACATGGAACCGCGCACGCGCGTGTTCATGATGGACAGGCTTTCGCACGGCGGCGTGGAGACCTGGACGGGAACGACCTTCCTCGGCGTGGACGAAGACGGCGTGCCCCGTGTGCGTCATGAGGTGCGCGGCGAGCTGACGCTGCCCGCCGTGGACGCCGTTGTCGTGGCCCTCGGCTACCGTCCGGAAAATTCCCTGTATCCCCTGCTGCTGAACGCGGGCATGGATGCCCGTCCGATAGGCGACTGCGCGCATGTGGGCAAGATCGAGGACGCCGTGCGCAGCGGCTTTGAAGCGGGCCTTGGCCTGTAGCGGTGCGTGATATGAAGACCAGCGAAAACGGCATGCTCCGTCTGGCACGTTTCTACTTCGTGCTGCTTTTGTTCTGCTATGCGCTTGCGCCTTTCCACCGCACGCTTCTCAGCACGCTCGGCGTGGACATCATGGAAGATTTCCAGGTGGGCGGCGGACTTGTCTCCGTCATGGGCGCCGCGTTCTTCTATCCGTATGCCGTCATGCAGATTCCCGCGGGCATACTTGCCGACAGATGGGGCGCAAGACGCACCGTGATGATCTTCCTTGCGGTTGCGGCCGCAGGCACGTTTCTTTTCGCTCTTGCGGGCAGCGTGGCCGCGGCGTCGGTCGGACGCATGCTGGTGGGCGTGGGCGTGGCCATGATTTTTGTCCCCGGACTCAGCGTCATTCTGAACTGGTTCCCTTTGCGCATGCATCCCATGTGCACGGGCCTCTTCCTTTCTCTCGGCACGGGCGGAATGTTTCTGGCGTCCTGGCCGCTCAGCGCCCTTGCCGGGGCCATAGGATGGCGTCAGGCCATGACGGGCGTCGGCGTGGTTACCTGTATTCTGGCCCTGGTCTGCGGCCTTTTCCTGCGCAACTCTCCTGCCGATGCCGGATTCGTCGTGAAAAGCTCCGCCGTCAGGGAAAACGCCGAAAAAAGCATGCCTCTCGGCAGAACGCTCATGGCCGTGCTGAAAAGCCGCACCTACTGGGGCGTGTCCATCTGGTTCTTCTGCCTGTACGGCGTGTTCTACGCCTTCAGCGGCCTTTGGGCCGGTCCGTATCTTCAGCAGGGCTACGGACTGGACAAGGAGAAGACCTCCGTTGTGCTCATGGCCATTTCCGCGGGAGCCATCATCGGCCCGTCCCTGCACGGGGCCTTCCTTTCCTGCATGAACGTGTCCAAGCGCAGGCTCATGGCGGCCGTGTGCGTGATCGGCATGATCTTCGGACTGGTGCTTCTTGTTCCGGCTCCCGTCGTTCCCTACTGGCTTCTTCCCGTATGGGGCTTCTGCTTCAACGTGTTCGTGGGCGGCGTGGGAAGTCTGGGTCTTTTGAAGATTCAGGAGGATTTTCCTTCCTCCATGGTCGGTACGGCCACGGGAATGGTCAACATCTATACGGCTCTCGGCGGAGGAGTGCTTCAGGTGTGCAGCGGCTGGATCATGGAGATGCTCGCGCCTGACGGCGTGTACGACATCGCCGTCTATTCCCGGATGTTTCTGTTTTTCTGGGTGCTGCTGGGCGCAGGCGCTGCGGCCGCGCTGCTGTGCCGGCCCGGACCTGAGGAACGCTCATGTGCATCCGTGCACATGGACGCCGACGGACAGGCAGCAGGCAACGAGATGAAGTGAGAGGAATGGGTCCTCTCTCAGGAAGTATAAGGAGCTCGAACAAATGACCTTTTCACGAAAGTCAGTGGCACCGGTAGCTTCAGTCATCGCTATCATTCTGACCCTCTTTCAGATCTATTCCACAGGCGGTTTCGGCGTGCTGCCGACGCCCATACAGCGCGGCACGCATCTGGCGCTCATCATGACGCTCGTCTTTCTCTGGCGTCCGGCCTTCCGCTACAAGGACGGGCGGGAACCTCTGCCCATGTTCCTGCTGGATATCGGTCTTGCCTGTCTTGCGCTGGCCATAGGTGCCTACATCATCATGGAAAACGACTACATCATGGACCGCCTGCGGTACGTGGATCCGCTGACCGACATGGACTGGTTCATGGGGGTAAGCTGCGTGCTGCTCGTGCTTGAGATCACCAGACGCACGGCGGGCCTGCCGCTGGTCATCGTTTCCGTGGTGTTCATCCTGTACGCGTTCTTCGGACAGTATCTGCCCGGGGGCCTGCGTCACAACGGCATCTACACGGCGGACCTTCTGGAGCAGCTCTTTCTCACCACGGACGGCATCTACGGTGTTCCGCTCGCGGCCGCGGCGGGCATGATCTACGCCTTCGTCATGTTCGGCGCGTTTCTGGAAAAGGCGAACATGAGCTCTCTGTTCATGGATCTGGCCTGCCTGCTCACCCGCCGTTCCCAGGGCGGCCCGGCCAAGGTGGCCATTTTCGCCTCGGCCCTGTTCGGCACCATTTCCGGTTCCGCTCCCGCCAACGTGTACGGCACGGGCACCTTCACCATTCCCCTCATGAAGAAGGTGGGCTATGCGCCTTCCTTCGCCGGAGCCGTGGAGGCCGTGGCATCCACGGGCGGACAGATGATGCCTCCCATCATGGGAGCCGCGGCGTTCATCATGGCCGATCTTATCGGCGTGGGCTATCTGGAAATCGCCAAGGCCGCGCTTCTTCCCTCGCTGCTCTATTATCTCGCGCTGCTTGCCATGATCCACTTCGAGGCCGTGAACAAGAATATCGGCCGCCTGCCGGAAGACCAGATCCCCTCCACGCGCAGCGTCATGATACGCATGTACTACCTTCTGCCCCTCGTGGTTCTGGTCGGCGTCATGCTCATGGGCCGCAGCGTGGTTTCCTGTGCGCTCATAGGCATTCTGTCCATCCTCGTGCTCAGCGTGTTCCGTGCCGAGACACGCTTCGACGTGAAGCGCCTTTGCGGAGCCCTGGAACAGGCGGCCAGAAACGCGCTCATGATTTCCTCCTGCTGCGCCTGCGCGGGCATAGTCGTGGCCGTCATCGCTCTGACCGGCGTGGGATACAAGTTCATCAACTTCGTCACCATGCTTGCCGGAGACAGCAAGCTTCTGCTCATGATCTGCCTCATGGTGACGAGCATGATCCTCGGCATGGGCGTGCCCACGAGTCCCGCCTACATCATCGTGGCAGCGCTCGGTGCTCCGGCTCTCGTCAAGGCCGGCGTGCCCGTCATAGCGGCGCACATGTTCGTGTTCTACTACGCCATCCTTTCCGCCATCACCCCGCCGGTCTGCGTGGCTTCCTTCTCCGGAGCGGCCATAGCCGAGGCCAATGCCATGAAAACAGGCTGGGTGTCCGTCAAGCTCGGCATCGTGGCCTTCATCATTCCGTTCATGTTCGCCTATCAGCCCGCGCTCATGCTTCAGGGCGATGTGCTCACCGTGTCCCGTGCCGTCGTGACTTCCATCATAGGCGTGCTCGGTCTGGCCGGAGGCATGCAGGGCTATTTCGTAAGCCGCTGCCGTGCCTGGGAAAGAATTCTGCTGGCTGCGGGCGGTCTTCTGCTGATCGATTCCGGCTCCATGACCGACGTCATCGGCATAGCCTTCATGGTCGGCGTGGGTGCCCTTCAGTGGATGCGCCGCAAAAGTCCCGTCGCTGCGGCATAACAACAGGAAAAGTCTGTCAAAGGAGTAATTGCCATGGTTATTGATTTTCGTGTCCGGCCTCCGTATCGCGGTTTTCTGGAAATGGGCATTTTCACCAAGTATGTGGTCCCGCAGAAGGACCCCCGCAAGCTGAGCGCCTTTGAAATGGGCCGTGCGGGCGTGCCTTCCTGCGAGCAGCGCAGCATGGAGCTGTTCATGCAGGAAATGGACGAGGCCGGCGTGGAAGCCTGCGTCGTCATGGGCCGCAAGAACAAGGGGCATGCCATCAACGCGGGCAACATCCTGCCCGAGGATCTCTACGAGCTTGCCGACAGCCACCCCGGACGCTTCCTGCCCTTTGCGGGCATCGACCCCAACGACGCCGGAGCCTGCAAGGAAGTGGAATACGTGGCGAAGGAACTCGGCTTCAAGGGCATCAGCATGGATCCCGGCTGGTGCGAACCGTGCATGCATGCCGACGACGAGCGCATCCTTGCGGTGTGCGAAACGGCCAGTCAGCTCGGCATCATCGTGACGCTGACGGCAAGCGGCGTGGCGGGTCCGGATCTGAGCTATGCCGATCCGCTGACCATTCAGCGCGTGGCCAAGAAGTTTCCGAATCTGAAAATCGTGGTGGCGCATGCCTGCTGGCCCTTTGTGCCTCAGATCCTGGGCGTGGCCATGACGTGTCCGAACATCTATCTCGTGCCCGACGTGTATCTGTACACGGACAACATGCCCATGTCGGATCTGTATGTCACGGCGGCCAACGGCTACCTCAAGTACAGAACGCTGTTTGCGAGCACCTACCCTGTGGGAGGTCTCCGGCAGAGCATAGAAAAGTGGAGCGCCAAGGGCTTCACCGAAGAATCCCTGAAGCTCACCCTGCACGACAACGCGGCCGAACTGCTCGGCCTGTAGTTTCACCTACGGAAAAGGAGCATCCATGAAACTTTCCCGCATTCTTCTTTCCTGCGCCCTTGTTCTGGGCCTGTGTGCCGGTCAGGCATCCGCCGAACCCATGAAGCTCAATCTCGTTTCCGGTCCCGTGACGGGCAGCTGGTACGTGGGCATGGGCATCGTGGGCAAGATCATCACCAGCGCCTACCCCGATACCGAGATCACCATGCTTCCCGGCGGCGCTACCGTGAATCCCATCCGCATGTCGCGGGGGCAGGCCGACATAGGCATCGTGCAGATTGCCCTGGGATCCGTGGCGCGCAGAGGCGAGGCTCCCTTCAAGGCTCCGGTGAAGAACGTGGCCCAGATGGTGTGCTGGAACGATCTGAGTCCCATCAACGTGGTCGTCCGCAAGGATCTCGGCGTCAACAGCATCGAGGAGCTGCGCGACCGCAAGGTTCCCGTGCGTCTTGCCGTGGGCATGAAGGGCGGCGGCGGCGACAGCTACGGCCGCTGGCTGTTCGGAGAGTACGGCTTCACCTTCGACGACATCGAGAAGTGGGGCGGTCAGGTCTACTTCAACAACTACGACGACATGACCAATCTGGCCAAGGACGGCCTCGTGGACATGATCATCTGGCTCGGACCCGGCGAAAGCTGGTTCCTTGCCGAGATCACCAAGGACATCGACATGAAGTGGCTCGCCATCAGTGACGAGGTGGCGAAGAAGATGAACGACAAGTACGGCATGGTCCGCGCCTCGGTATCCGGCAAGTTCTATTCCGGCCGCGTGGGCGGCACGGACATTCCGTCTGTTGCCGAAATGACGGGGCTCAGCGTCCGTGCGGACATGCCTGAAGAGGATGTCTACAAGATCACGAAGGCGATCTGCGAAGGCCGCGACGAGCTCGTGAATTCCTTTGCCGCCTGGGGCTCCTTCACCGTGGAAGGGGCGGCCCGTGAAATGGCCTATCCTCTGCATCCCGGTGCGGCCAGGTACTACAGGGAAATAGGCGTACTCAAGTAACGGAGGGGGCCGGAGGAAGATCTTCCTCCGGCCGTCTGTTCCTGCCGGAAGCATGAGATGAAAAGCGGTCTTTTAGGATCTGCCTCATGCGGAAACGTTCATGCTGAATACTACGGAGCTGCTATGAAATATGAGAAACTGTTTTCGCCCATAGCGATCAGTCCCACCTGCGTGCTGAAAAACCGCATCGTCAAGACCGGCCAGTCCACATGGCGCTGGAACGAGGACGGCACCGCGGAAAACAGCGCAGGCGAGGACCTCTATGAGAACATAGCCCGGGGCGGCGCGGCCGCCGTCATCATAGGCGGCTGCGCCATAGAGGATACGCCCGGCATCTATCTCGGCCTGTGGGACGACAAGTTCATTCCCGGTCTGCGGCATCTGGCGGACAAGGTGCACCGCTACGACTGCAAGATATTCGCGCAGTTCCACCATTCCGGACCTGCCGCGTGGCCCCGTCTCGGCGCGCTTCCCATTTCCTCCTCGTCTCTCGGCGTCGATGAAATTCCCATGAAGCCGCCGCTGGCCAATCCATGCCGGGCCATGACCATTGACGAGATACACGAAAAGCAGCGTCAGATCGTCGACGCCTGCGTAAGGGCGGACGAAGGCGGCTTCGACGGCATGGAAATCCATGTCGCCCACGGCTATCTGCTGAACAGCTTCGTGAGTCACGTGTGGAACCGCAGAACGGACGAGTACGGCGCGCAGAACGTGGAGAACCGCACGCGCATCGTGCGCGAGATATTCGAGGAGGCGCGTCGCCGCTGCCGTCCCGACTTCGTGCTCGGCGTCCGCATGAACGGTCGGGAGTACGGCGCCAGGGGAGCCATAGTCATCGAAGAGGCCATGGAGAACGCGAAGGCCTTCGAGGCGGCCGGGGCGCAGTTCATCAACGTGGCGGGCTACGGCTACGGCGAGGCACCCTTCCGCTACTGTCCGGATTATTTTCCCTATCCCGAGCCGGACGACTTCATGATCCCCTACATGGACGCCTACCGCGGCAAGGGGCTCTGGACCGATTCGGCAAGTCACATCAAGAAGGTCGTGAGCGTGCCGGTGATCACGGCGGGCAGAATGAACGAGGATCTTGCCGAAAAGATTCTTGAGGACGGCGATGCGGACATCATAGGCATAGGCCGCGGTCTGTGGGCCGATCCCGACATGCCCCGCAAGATTCTTGAGGGCAGGCCCGAGGACATCGTCCGCTGCACCCGCTGCGCAAGCTGCGAGGATACGGTCACGCAGCCGCGCATCTGCCGTGTGAATCCTTCTCTCGGCAGGGAAAAGGAAATGGACATGAGCCCGGCGAAGGTGCGCAAGAAGGTCATGGTCATAGGCGGCGGCCCCGCCGGCATGGAAGCCGCGCGCGTGGCGGCCCTGAGAGGCCACGACGTGACGCTGTACGACAAGAAGTCGGAACTCGGCGGCCGCATCAAGCTTGCGTCCATGATCAAGGGCTGCGATGTGGAGAACGTCATGCCCATCCTTGACTACCTGACCACGCAGATACGCAAGATGGGCATTCCGGTGAAGCTGAACACCGAGGTGACGAAGGAACTGGTGCTCAGGGAAAAGCCGGATGCCGTGATCGTGGCGACGAGCTCGGAGTACGCCGTGCCCGACATTCCCGGGATTCACAGCTTCAAGGTCTCCACCATCAAGGGGCTTTCGCGTCTGGCCGCTCTGCCTCTCAGGATCTTCGGCCCGGCCACGCTTGCCAGGCTCTCGCATATCTTTCTGCCCGTGGGAAAGAGGGTCGTCGTGCTCGGCGGCCAGATCGAGGGCGTGCAGGGAGCCGTGTTCCTCAAAAAGCGCGGACGCGACGTGACCATCGTCGAGGAGAGCGACAGCTGGGGCAAGGGTATTCCTGAACGCTACTTCCAGCGCATAGGGCCGTGGTTCCGCCGCAGGAACGTGCGGGTGCTCACCGGCACGAAGGCGGAGGAGATCACCCGCGAAGGCGTGCGTGTGCGCGCGGCCGACGGCACGGTTTCTCTTCTTCCCTGCGACAGCGTCATGGTGCTCATGCCTCAGGTCGCCTCGCATGCCTTTGCCGATTCCCTGAAGGATGCGGCGGCGGAAGTGTATGAAATTGGCTCCGCGCTGGGCGCGGACAACGGCCTGCTCAAGCATGCCCTGTATGACGGGCGGCGCATAGGCTGCAAACTTTGACGACCATGGAATCTTTGCCGGTCCGTTCCGTCTGTACGGCTCGGAATCGACCGGCAAAGCTTCTTATATCATGAACTAATATCTTCTAGCGGCAGGTCTTCCGTGTCCGAGAGCGTGTGCAGGCACACCCGTTTGTTACCCAC
>CAJJMX010000060.1 GCA_905192935.1 uncultured Mailhella sp. | reverse complement strand
CTTTATTTCACAGAATGGGCATGGCTAAGATATTATACCTGGTTACAGTGGAGGAATCATGAGCATTGATTTTCGGGTAAGACCGCCTGTTCCAAGCTATAAGACGGCAGAGTTTTACAATAATATTGAAGACGTTACTCAGCGTGCGGCCCGTTTCGGCATGCATATTTCGCCCTGTGCCCGCACGTTTTCCATGGAAGACCTCATTGCCGAAATGGACAGCTGCAACGTTTCCCAGGCTGTTGTTCCCATCCGGAAAGGATGCGGAGGGAACAACGAGGATTTGCTGGAACTGTTTGAGCGCTGGCCCGGCAGGTTCATCGGTCTTGCGGGCATTGCTCCGCTCATGGGCATGGACGAGGCCATGGCGGAACTTGACAGGTACGTGATCAACGGTCCCTGCGCGGGCATTGCTCTGGAGCCGGCCTTTGATCCCGAGCGCTGGAAGGTGGACGATCCTCGTGTGTTTCCCCTGTATGAGCGCTGTCAGGAAGCGGGAGTCCCCGTCGTATTCACCTACGGGGGCATTTTTACCCCGGGGCTTGAATACTATACGCCTCTGGCCATCGACAAGGTCGCCGGAACCTTTCCGAAAATGCGCATGGCCCTCAGCCACGGCGGATGGCCGTTTGTGACGGAAGTATGCGAAATTGCATTCAATCGTGGCAATGTCTATATTGCTCCGGATATGTATATGCTGAATGCCCCGGGCAGCGGCGACTATATTGCGGCGGCCAACGGACTGCTTTACGACCGGATGATTTTTGCTTCCGCCGCGCCGATCATTTCCATGGCCGACGCGGAACGGCACTGCCGCAGCTGCGGCGTCAGGGAAGAGCGGCTTCCTTTCCTCATGGAGGAAAACGCCAGGCGTTTTCTCGGTCTGTAATTTTGCGTCGTCGCGTGTCCGGGGCCTGAGGAGAGAAGATCATGAGGCTGGAACAGCTTTCTTCGTTTCTTGAGCTTGCCAGACACAGTTCTCTGGCCAGTGCCAGCAGAAGTCTGCACATGACGCAGCAGGCGTTGAGCGCGTCCATAAAGAACATGGAGGCGGAGCTCGGCGTCACGCTGCTCAAACGTTCATCCAGAGGCGTGGCCCTGACGGCGGAGGGACGGCAGCTGCTGGCCTTTGCTGCGGATGTCATGCCCAGATACCGGGAGATGACCAGCAGCTTTTCATCGGCCCGAGACGGATGCCTTCGCGGGACGTTGCGCGTCTATGTGAACACGGCCTTTTATCTGGCCAGGCTGTTCAGCATCGTGGAACGCTACTGTGCGCGCTATCCCCGCGTACAGGTCGTGACCTCGACGCTCAATGCCGACGCCATCCGCGAGAGAATGCTGAGTCCCGTGGAAAAGGATACGTACAATATAGGCATTCTCAACGTTCCGAGCACTCCCGAGGGAATACTGACGCCGTCGTTTCTCGCGGACGGCAGGCTCACGTTCCATCCTCTGGAAAGCGGCGGCTATCATGCCTGTGTGGGGCAGACGCATCCTCTGGCCAGGCGTCGTTCCGTTTCGCTCCGCAGACTTATCCGGGAACCCGTCATCGGCGGGGCGGCCGATGACGTATGCAACACGCCCCTGTACTCTCTGCTTTCCCGGTACGGGAAGCCCAACATCGTGCTTGCCACGACGTCGCTCAATCTCTGGAGCCATTCCATAGTGAACAACGTGGGCATCGGCTTTCTGCACGACATTTTTCTTGATGGTGCGGAGCCGTTCAGGACGTATCTTCAGGGAATAACGACCATAGACATTCGCGAAAGCATGACGGCCGTGACGGGCTATCTTCTGAACGGGGAGCCGGGAGACATACTCAAATCGTTCATTGCATTCCTTCCGGGAGGAAAGGAAGAGGAGACATGATCATGCACTCGGCTGCAGTGAGATCCAAAGACAGCTACTGGATTCACACCTTCATATATTTTCTGCTGACCTTCGGCTTCCGCTATGTGCCCTTCGACGGCATTTCCCCTTTCGGCATGTCCATTCTGGGCGTGTTCATAGGCCTGCTTTACGGATGGACGTTCATAGGATTCATATGGCCCAGCATGATGAGCATTTTTGCTCTGGGGCTTTGCGGCTTTTTTAAAACGCCTCAGGACGCCTTTGCGAGCGCCTTCAGCAACCATCTCGTCATTTTCATGCTGCTCGTGCTGGTGTTTACGTCCTTTTGCGAAAAAAGCGGCATCAACAAGAAGATGTCGTGCTGGTTTCTGAGCCGCAGGTGCCTGGTGGGACGGCCCTGGACGTTCACGCTCATGGTGCTCATAGGCTCCTTCGTGGTGAGCTTCCTTGTGGACGGCAACGCCGTGGTCTTTCTCGTCTGGAACCTGCTCTACAGCATCTTTGAAGAAACGGGCTACAAAAAAGGTGAACGGTATCCCGCGTTTCTCTGTGCGGGCGTGGCCATCACCGCCGTTTTGTCCTTCGGCTGCAAGCCCTGGTGCAACGTATGCATTCTGGCCATAGGAGCACTGGAGTCCTCCTCCAAGGGAGCGCTCACGCTGGACTATCTGACGTTCATGGCCGTGACCATTCCGCTTTGTCTGCTCTTTGTGGTGGCGTATTTTCTTGTCATGAAGTATGTGTTCCGTCCGGACGTGAGCAAGCTCATGAATCTTTCCCATGAATATCTGGAAAGCATGCGTCGCGAGCTCAAGCTGAACACGAAGGAAAAGGTCGCCGCCGTGGCGCTCGTGGTGTTCATGGCCCTCATGCTCATTCCCAATCTCATGCTGGGCAATGCCGGGGCCCTGGGCATGCTCGGCAAGTTCAACTTCCTTTCAGCCGTGGCCGTCGTGCTCATTGCCCTTTGCGTCATGCGTCTGGAAGGACGTCCCATCCTGGATTTCGACGTGTGTGCGCGTGACGGCATACACTGGAACGTCTTCTGGATCACGGCCGCGGCCATTCCCGTTTCCGCAGCCGTGAGCAGCGATGCGGCCGGCATCACGGCCTGGCTGGCTTCCGTCATGAGCTCGAGCCTTGAGGGAACCAGCGTCGTGGCCTTCCTCATTCTGTTCTCCCTCATCATCAACGTGGCCACGCAGTTCACGCATAACGTAAGTCTCGTGCTCATTGCCGTGCCCATCGGCTATCAGGTCAGCCAGATGCTCGGTCTCAATCCCGTGGCGCTCACGGTGCTCGTCATCATTGCGGCGGCCTGCGCCTATGCCACGCCTGCGGCTTCCACCTGCGCGGCCATCATGTTCTCCAACGTGGAGTGGATCGGCGTGAGAAACGCCTTCAAGGCCGGTTCGTTTGCCGTTCTGGCCGGACTCGTGTTCCTGTTCGTGTTCGGCTTTCCCGTCATCGGCATGGTGTACGGTTTCGGCATGTAGTTCCTGATGCAGACGGAAGGCGGGTCCTGCCGCAGGGCGGGGCTCTGCCTTCCCCTCGAGTGTTCCTTTTTGCAGTCTGATTTCAAGGACGGTGTAGGATGAAGATTTTCGATATGCGTATTCGTCCGCCTTTCGGCAGCATCTGTAAGGGGATGTTCAACAATCCCGGCCGGGAACTTTTCGAGCCGGAATCCTTTGCCCGCCGCTTCGGCATGACCATCGGCGAGTCTGCCAGACAGAAGTCCATGGATCTGTTCATAAAAGAAATGGATGAGGCGGGCATCTGTGCCGGAGCGGTGCTGATACGTCGTTCCACGGGCATGGACAACGGGGATCTTGAAAAGCTGGATACGCTCTGGCCGGGACGCTTCGTCGGCGTGGCGGGCATAGATCCTCATTCTCCCGACGCTCTTGCCGAGATCGACAGCTATGTGGTGAACGGCGTGGCCAGAGCGGTCCTTGTGGAGCCCGGGTTCTGCCGCCCGGCCCTTCGTGCCGACGACAGAACCGTTTATCCCGTATATGAAAAGTGCGAGGAAAAGAACATTCCCGTCTTTATTTCCTTCGGCGGATTCGTGGCTCCGGATCTCAGCTATACCGATCCCATGATCATCGAGCGCGTGGCCCTGGATTTTCCGAAGCTGAAGCTGGTCATTGCTCACGGCGGCTGGCCGAATGTGGGCGGCATATGTCATGTGGCCTTTGAACGTGAGGGAGTGTATCTCGCCCCGGATCTCTATACCATGAACGTGCCCGGAAACAGGGACTATCTGGATGCGGCCAATTATCTCATCCCCGAAAAGTTTCTTTTCGGCACGGCATATCCGTGCGTGGACATGATACAGGCCGTGGCCTACTACAAGCGCTGGGGACTTCGTCCCGAAGTCATGGAAGGTGTCATGTACGGCAATGCCGCGCGTCTTCTCGGCCTTGAAAAGTAGCTTTCCCAGGTGACGAAAAAAGCCGGCTCTTCATGAAGAGCCGGCTTTTTTCATGCGTGCCGCCGCGCTCATGCTGCGCGATCAGGCGTTTCTGATATCGTCGATGAGACGGTCCACGGCCTTTTCCGTGGTCGCCCAGCTCGTACAGAAGCGCACGGCGCTGTGCGCTTCGTCTGTTTTCTGCCAGAAGCTGAAGGAGTAGCGTCCCGCGAGCTTTTCCAGAGAGCTGTCCGGAACGATGGGAAACTGCTGATTGGTGAAGGAGTTGTAAAGCAGAGGCCAGCCCTTTTCCAGAAAGGCCCGGCGCAGGCGCATGGCAAGCCGGTCGGCCTGCCCGGCAATGCGGGTATAAAGATCGTCTTCAAAAAGAGCCAGGAACTGAATCCCGAGCAGTCTGCCCTTGGCCAGCATGGCTCCGCGCTGCTTCATGAGATAGCGGAAGTCCTTTTTGATCGCGGCGGAAGTGATGACCACCGCTTCGCCGAACAGCGCTCCCACCTTGGTGCCGCCGATGCTGAAGACATCGCAGAGTTCGGCGTAATCGGAAAGGGTCAGGTCGTTGGCCTCGGACATGAGACCGTAGCCCATGCGTGCGCCGTCCACGAAGAGAGGCAGCCCGAGTTCGCGGCAGGCAAGACTGATCTCTTCCAGTTCGGCCCTGGAGTACAGGGTACCGAATTCCGTGGGCGAGGAAAGGTACACCATGCCGGGCTGCACCATATGTTCATACGAGTCGTCGGCCCGGTGATCGGCACAGGCTTTTCGTATCTGGTCGGCGGAGATTTTGCCTTCATGAGCGGGGAGGGCCAGCACCTTGTGGCCCGTGGCCTCCACGGCGCCGGTCTCGTGCACGTTGATGTGTCCGTTTTCCGCGCAGAGCACGCCCTGCCACGGACGAAGCGCCGCCTCGATGACCACGAAGTTCGTCTGCGTGCCGCCCACGAGAAAATGCACGTCGGCATCCGGGGCCGCGCAGGCTGCGCGTATGAGTTCTCTGGCCTTGTCGCTGTAGCCGTCTTCACCGTAGCCCGGGGTCTGTTCGAGATTGGTGGAGGCAAGAAGTTCCAGAATACGCGGATGCGCGCCTTCTTCATAGTCCGATTCAAAACGAAGCATGAACGTCATCTCCTGTTTTCCAGTCGCTTCCAGCGGCAGATCACCCTTTCGGCAACGTGGCAGATTTCATAAATGGCAAGTCCGAGAAGACTCATGGACAGAATGCCGCAGAACATTTCCAGCTGATCGCCGCGTCCCCAGGCGTCCATGATGAGAAATCCGAGCCCGCGCTGCGTGGCGAAGGATTCCGCCATGAACAGCACGGCCACGGCCGTGCCGCTGCTTACCTTGAGGGCCGTCATGGCGCTGGGCAGGGCCGCCGGAACAAGGACGTGGCGGACAAGCTGCGCCGGGGTGCCTTTGAGCGTGCGGAAGGCGTCGAGGTAGCGCGCGTCGAGCCGGCGTATGCCGTCTCTTGTGACCACGAGTATCTGGTATCCCGTGGTCAGGGCGATGATGAGTATCTTGGCCGTGTCGCCGAGTCCGAACAGGGTGAGGAACACGGGCAGAAGCACGATCTTGGGCAGAGGATAGGTAAGGAAGACCATGGGCGATACGTAGCGGTCGATGCGCCTGCGGTAGCCGAGCAGGATGCCCAGAGGAAAGGCGACGGCAAGAGCCAGGATCATGGCGGCGCCCACGCGCATGGCGCTGCTTGTGATGTGTCCGCGCATGACGGGGTCATG
The DNA here is from genome assembly GCA_905192935.1 of uncultured Mailhella sp. Classification (GTDB taxonomy): domain Bacteria; phylum Desulfobacterota; class Desulfovibrionia; order Desulfovibrionales; family Desulfovibrionaceae; genus Mailhella. The sequence goes on along the minus strand of CAJJMX010000060.1, from coordinate 2,438 downwards.
AAGGGACGAGGCCCAGGCTTCGAGCACTTCCGAAGGCGAGGGCAGAAGGTAGGGACCGAGAGCCCAGGCTCCTGCCTGCCAGAGCAGAAGAAGCGCGAGAAAGGCCACGACGTAGCGGAAGAGGATGTCGAGTATCTTCATGGCCGGCTTTCCTTGTGAACTTCCCGGCTGCCGGGCGCTTCCAGCGCTTCGCGCACCTTTCGCATGAGGGAGAAGCCCTCGTCGCTGCTGCGGGCCGAGGCATTGCCGAAGCAGGGATTTTCCAGCCACAGCGTCTTTGTGGCCGGGCGGCCGCCGAGCACCATGATGAAGCGGCCGAGGAACACGGCTTCCGCCACGTTGTGCGTTACCAGAATGAAGCTCATGCGGCGACGCTGCCACACGTCGAGCAGAAGATTTTGCAGATGCTCGCGGGTCATGGCGTCAAGAGCGGCAAAGGGCTCGTCCATGAGCAGCAGATCGGGGCGGCCGATGAGGGCCCGGCCGATGGCCACGCGCTGCCTCTGTCCGCCGGAGAGCTGTACGGGAAAACGTTTTTCCAGTCCTTCCAGACCGAGCTCCTTCAGCATGGCGGATACGGCCTCAAAGCGTTCCTTCCGGCCCATGCCCTGAAGCTGAAGGGGAAGAGCCAGATTGTCGCGCACGGTTTTCCATGGAAAAAGACCGTAGTCCTGCAGGATGAAGGCCGTCTTCCGCTGCGGAGAGAGAACGACGCTGCCGGAGTCTGCCGGGGCAAGTCCGGCCACTATGGAAAGAAGCGTGCTCTTGCCGCATCCGGAAGGGCCGATGACGGCCAGGGAGGAGCCTTCGGGCAGAGAAAAAGAGACGTCCGAAAGTACGCTGTGCTTCCCGAAGTTTTTGCTCAGATTCTCGACGCGCAGCATGGGGCCGCTCATTTCGTGTCCTGAAACACGATGTCGGCAAGAGCCGGAACGCCCTTCTTCAGCAGCCTGTTTTTCTGCATCCAGTCGGCATACTGCCGTATGTCTTCTTCCGAAGGAAGACCGAGAGGCGTGAAGGGCTCCTCGAAGCGGAGCATGACGTAGGTCTTTGCCGCACCGGGAGAAAGCAGTCCGAGTTTCTGCATCATGTCCTCGTAGGTCTTGGGATCGGCATTGATGCGCGCGGCTTCTTCCGCCAGGGCGGCGCGGAAGCGCCGGATGCGGTCGACAAAGGCGTCGTCGTTTTTTTCCGGCTTTCTCAGGGCAATGACGGCCAGAGGCAGGGAAAGCTTCCTGTCGTCGAGAAGCACGCGTGCTCCCTGTCCTTCCACGAGAGAGAGCAGAGGCTCGGGCAGAAGCGCCGATTCTATCCGGCCTGAAAGCAGCATCTGAAGACGCACGGGAATCTGACGGATGTCGCTCTTTTCCAGAGAGTCTGCCGCGCCTTCCTGCTCAAGCAGGGAGTCCAGCACGAAGTCCACGATGGTGGCTCGACCGATGGAGCATGACCTGCCCTTGAGATCGGAGAGCGTTCTTGCCGGAGAATCCGGCCTTACCGCCAGCCCGAAGAAGCGGGCATTCGGAGAAGAGTGGGAGGTCGTGGCCACGATGACCTGCGGCGCGCCGCTTTCATTCTGGATGAGCACGTTGATGATGTCGCCGAAATGCCCGTCCAGCGCCTCGGCACGCATGGCCGCGCCGAGTTCCAGGGCGCTCTGGAAGGGGATGAGTTCCACCTCGAGCCCGTGGGCGGCAAAGACGCCGTCTTTTTTCGCGGCGTGGAGGATGAGGGAATCGGCTGCGGGCAGAGTCCCTATTTTGAGGACGTCGGCGGCGAGGGCCGGCTTCTGACTGATGAAGGAGGCAAGCAGCACAAGAGCGCAGAGCGCGCGTTTGATCATGGACATGGTAAACCTCTTGAATGAGATGAAAAAGTAGTCGCTTCAGACGGTTGCCGCGGCAAAGAGCGCATTGTGCATGAAGTTTGCGGCAAAGTCGACGGCCTCGACCGTAAGGGCCTCGCAGGCATGGGGCGGATCGGCGGGCCTGAAGCCTCCGGGCCTCAGATCCCGGCACAGGAGGGAACCGAATCGCTCCGTGAAGGACTTTGCAAAACGAAAGCAGAGGGATTCCACTTCCTTGTCGGACTTTCCGCACGCCGCGCCCGCAATGCCGATGAACATGAGGGCTCCTTCCACCAGGCCGCACTGGGCGCGGAATTTGCCCGCGCCGTGCATGCCGACCGCGGCATGAAGAGTCTGTTCGGCTATGGGAATGTCGAATGTTTCACCGAGGCAGACAAGCATGGTTCTTGCACAGTTCCAGTTGCGCTTCCAGTAGAGGTCATGAACGCGCTGAGAGGTAGAAGACATGAGTCCTTCCTTTGCGATGAGCTCAGGCGCAGACCGGGAACGTGTCTGACGGCCTGCGTGTTTCAGTTTTTTTTCTCTGCCGGGTGGGAGCATATCCTTTTTTATCTGTAATAAGCTCCTGTAC
>CAJJMX010000059.1 GCA_905192935.1 uncultured Mailhella sp. | reverse complement strand
TGCGGACTCAGCATCCCCCTGTTCTTCAAGATGCTCGCCGCGCCCATGATCATCTCCTTCACCACCTGCTCGAGCGCCGCCGCCCTCTCCACCAACCTCATCCAGGTGCAGAAGCTCGGCGCCTCCAAGCCCGTGGCCTCCTTCTCCATCCCCCTCGGCAACACCATCAACATGGACGGCACCGCCGTGTACATGGGCGTCGTGGCCATCTTCGTGGCCGAGCTGTACGGCATCCCCATGCCCGTCGACAAGCAGATCGAGGTCATACTCGTGGGCGTGCTCGCCTCCATCGGCACCGTGGGCGTGCCCGGAGCCGGTCTTCTCATGAGCTCCATCGTGTTCACCCAGGTGGGCATCCCGCTCGAAGGCATCGCCATCATCGCCGGCATCGACCGCGTGATGGACATGGCCCGCACCTCCGTGAACGTGCTCGGCGACGCCACCGGCGCCATCGTGGTCTCCCGCTGGGAAGGCGAATTCAGCCCCGAAGCGGGCGCGCGCTTCGCCGAAGAAGAAGGCGACTAGCCCCTCTCTCCGCGTCTTTTGCAGGGGCCGCCTCCGGGCGGCCCTTTTTTGCGCCCCGCTCCCCCGCCCGTCGCCTCCCGGGGACGACCTTCCGAAAAGGCCCGCCGTCTCGGCGTCCCTGCCGGGGCTCCCCGCTCTTTTTCTTGCCATCCCTTTTTCTTGCCGGTACAACGAAAAGCCGGAGGATACATCATGATAGCCAAGGCCCGCGCCGATCAGCTCGTTTTTGAACAGGGACTTGCCGAAAGCAAGGAACAGGCCCGCCGCCTCATCATGGCGGGCAAGGTGGCGCTTGCGCCCGACGAAGAACATCCCGAAAAGACGCCGGAGATCGTGCAGAAGCCCGGCCATCCCTACAGGATCACCACGAAGTTCCAGCTCGTGGGCGTGGAGCGCTTCGTCAGCCGCGGCGCGTACAAGCTGCTCACCGCGCTCGAGCGCTACCACATCGACGTGAAGGGCTTCGTCTGTCTCGACGCGGGCGCGTCCACGGGCGGGTTCACCGACTGCCTGCTGCAATACGGGGCAAGCCGCGTCTACGCCGTGGACGTGGGCCATGCCCAGCTTCACGAGAAGCTGCGCGCCGATCCGCGCGTCGTCTCCCGCGAGGGCGTGAATCTGCGCACCGCGCCGCCCGACACCGTGCCCGAACAGGTGGACATGATCGTGGCCGACGTGTCCTTCATCTCGCTCACCATGGTGCTGCCGCACTGCCTGCGCTGGCTCAAGGACGGCGGCATCGCCGTGGGACTCATCAAGCCGCAGTTCGAAGTGGGCCCCGGACAGACCGTGAAGGGCGTGGTGCGCGACGAGACCGTGCGGCAGGAAGCCGTGGACAGGGTGCTCGCCTTCATGGAGCAGGAAGGACTCGTGTGCCTCGGCGTGACGCCCGCGGCCATCAAGGGCCCCAAGGGCAATCAGGAATTTCTGGCCTACTGGCGCAAGGGCGCGGCGCAATAGCGGCCGCCGGAAAACGGGAGGAAAACCATGACCGATCTTTCCACGCTGAATCCTGCGCGCATCCTCGTCTGCCAGCAGCGGCAGATCGGCGACGTGCTGCTCGCCACGCCGGTGTTCGAAATGCTCAGAAAGCGCTTTCCCCGGGCCGAGCTGCATCTTTTCACCGAAGAAAAATGCGAACCTCTGCTGCGCGGCAATCCCTGCATAGACGTCTTCCACCTCATCGACAGAAAGGACGGCTTCTTCCGTCAGCTGGCCTTCTACAGGCGCGTGGCCGCCTGCCGCTTCGACCTTGTCGTCGACCTTCAGCAGCTGCCCCGCTGCCGCATGATGTCGCTCATGAGCCGCGCGCCCGTACGGCTGTCCTTCCCCGCCTCCGTGCTGTCCGGCCTCATATACAACCGTCTCGTCACGCCGAAGGACGGCTATGCCTCGCAGACCAAGATATCCCTGCTCGAACCTTTCGGCATCGTCTGGAACGGAGAAGCGCCGCGCATCTTCCTGACCGCGGAGGAAGAGGCAGAGGCGAAGGCCGTTCTTGAGGGCTGCGGCCTGCGGCCGGAACATAGACTCATCGTCATCGACTCCACCCACCGCCGCGCCTCCAAGCGCTGGCCTGCGGAACGTTACGCCCGTCTCATGGCGCTCCTGAAAAAGGAGGACGACGCCTTCCGCTTCCTGCTGCTGCGCGGCCCCGGAGAAGATGCCGACATCGCGGCGCTGAAGGCCCTGTGCCTTGAGCTCGGCATGAAGGACGAGGATCTTCTCGTGCCCGAGCCTCTGCCGGACATCCGCCTTTCGGCCGCCTGCCTGAAAAGGGCGGAACTTCTCATCGGCAACTGCTCCTCGCCAAGGCACATGGCCGCGGCGCTCGACGTGCCGAGCCTGGTCATCCCCGGAGCCTCGGGCACGGCCTGGAAGTTCCCCTCCCCCATGCACAGGGAACTGCGTCCGGATCTGCCCTGTCAGCCCTGCTCGAAAACGGAATGTCCGAACCCCGAATGTCTTTTGCGCGTCACGCCCGAGGACGCGCTCAGGGAGGCGCTCGCGCTTCTGAAGGAGTACGGCCGCGCCTGATGCGAGAACATCATGCATCATGAAAGAGCCCGGGATCTCTGCGGAGGTCCCGGGCTCTTTTTGTCAGATCGACGCGCGCTCAGGGCGTTGCGGGAGCAGCGGCTTCGGGGGCGGGCGCTGCGGACGGGGTCAACGATGCGGCGGGAGCTGCGGAAGACGGCGCGGCCGGGGCCGAAGTAACGGCGGCTGCGGGCGCGGGAGCCGGTTCCAAAGAGGCGGGAGCGACTGCGGAAGATGCCGGAGCCGGAGCGACTGCGGAAGTCTCTGCGGCGGCAGGAGCGCCCTGCAAAGCCTCGGCGGGAGCGGCCGGAGCCTCGGCCGATGCGGCGGGAGCGGCGGAAGAAGACCCGGCAGGGGCCGAAGAAGCGGCGGGAGCAGCTTCCGAAGCCGTGCCCGACGCGGCGGCAGGAACGGACGACGCGGGTGCAGGCGTTGCCGCAACTTCCGGAGACGCGGCCTGCGTCTCCTTCACGGGGGCCTCGGCAGTCGTGCCCGATGCGACGGGAGCGGCGGAAGAAGACCCGGCAGGGGCCGAAGAAGCGGCGGGCACAGACGGCGCGGGCGTCTCCGTCACGGAGGATGACGACGCGGGAGCAGGCGTTGCCGCAACTTCCGGGGACGCGGCCTGCGTCTCCTTCGCGGGAGCCTCGGCGGGCGCGGCCGGAGCCTCTTTCGCAGGAGCCTCTGCGGAAGATGCCGGAGCCGGAGCGACTGCGGAAGTCTCTGCGGGGGCAGGAGCCTTTGCCTCGGCAGCCGCAGACGGCGTCTCCGTCTTCGGCGCGGGCGAAAAATTCAGGGGACCGGACACTTCCGGGAAGGCCGGACGGGACGAGGATGCGGAGGAAGTCTCCTTCCGGGAAGAGCCGCTCACGGCTCCAGACGCGCCGCCTTCCGGACTTTTGCCGGCCGGGGACGCGGCCGGGCTCGTCGCGGCGCTTTTCGCGTCCGCGGCGGACGAATCCCCGGCGGGCGCGCCGTTTTCGCCGGTCGGAACGGCAGGAGACGACGCCTGTGCGGGCGCGGAGGCCGCGCCGCCGTCCGCTTCGGAGGCTTCGCCCTGTCCGTCGCGCTGATGCAGGATTTCCTGCGCCCTTTCATGCATGCTCTCCGCCATGCGCAGGCATATGGCCGAGGCCGCGCTCACCGCTTCCGGCGAGGCGTTCCTTCTGGCCAGCCATTCGCCGAGAAAGAGCAGTTCGGCGGACGAAAGTCCCCCGTTTCCGGCCCTGCGCCGGAGGGCGTAGATCATGTCGTTCTTCGCGCGCTCCTGTCTTTCGGCGTACATGCCCGCCACGCGGGTGCTCTCGGCCATGCGGCGGCTCTGTATGGCCACTTCGTCCCGATTGCCGCTTTCCCTGGCCTGCGAAAGGGCCATGTAGGCGCGGGCAAAGTCGTCGTTGGCTCCGGCCTCGCGGGCGGCCTCGCGGCTCACCGCTCCGGCAAGCGCGGCAAGATCCGCCGAGGACGCGGCCTCAAGAGACACGGAAAGCCGCCGGAACCTGTCGGCGTACACCTCGAACATGTCCGCCACGAGCGCGTCGGAAAGCGGACGTCTGCGGCTCTCGCGGGCAAGGCTCTCCATCTCTTCCAGAAGCGAGGGCGCGTACATCCGGTAGAGCGCCTCCAGCATGCCGGGCGTGAAGACATAGTTCAGGATGGAAGAGCGGCTCTTCATGGGATCGCGCTCCACGCTGCGCAGCGTTCCGGAATTGCTGTAGCGGAAATTCGCCTGCACGAGCGTGACCGACGTGCGGCCGCTGCGCCCTTCATGATGCGAGGGCACATAGCCTGCGACCAGCCATCCGGCCATGTCGCTCACGAAGCGGGGCGTGACCACGGAATCCCGTCGTCCGGCATCGGGAGCGGGCGCGCGGTCCTCCACGGGACCGGAGGCGCTGTCGCCGTCGGGAGCGGCGTCGGCCTGCGTCGTCATGGCGCTCTCCACTCTGGCAAGAAGCTCCTGCTGCGGATCCGTCGGCACGGGACGGGGCCCGTCGTTCAGGGCGGCCGACACTTCGCGGCCGGGATCCTTGTCCTGCGCCCCGCCCTCGTCCGTCTTCCGAGACGGCGAAGAGGCAGGGGCCGCGGAAGAAACGCCTTCAAGTGCGGCATCCGTCATGTTCCGCACCGCGACTCTGGCCTCGTCCACGACCGGAACGGCCCCTTCCGGCAGAAGGAACCATGCGGCCGCCCCGAGGCAGCAAAGAACAAGAACGCACGCGGCGACGTTGCGGAATTTACGGGAAGAATCGGCCATGAGCGGAACACTCCGTCTTGCCCGGGACGGCCCGGACAGCTGAGAAGATTGCAGTTTTACACTTCCTCCGTTTTAGCGTATTCCTCTGGGTCTGTGAAGGGCGTCCGAGGACGTCTTTCTCGCTCCCACCCACGAACTCCGCCATTTTCACGAGGTTTTTCCATGAAGTGCCGCCGCTGCCATGCACGCGCCGTCGTCGCCCTGCCCAGTCACAACACCGCCTTCTGCCCCGACTGCTTTCTGGACTTCTTTTCAAAACAGGTCGACAGAGGCATCAGGGAACAGGGCCTCATGACCAGAAGCGACCGCGTGCTCGTGGCCCTGTCCGGCGGCAAGGATTCTCTGGCCCTCATGCTCGAGCTCGGCCGTCAGGGCTACGACGTCACGGCCCTGCACATAGACCTCGGCATCCCCGAGTCCTCGCCCGCCGCCCGCGCCGTGGTGGAACGCTTCTGCAGAAAGTACGACTTTCCGCTCATCGTCCGCGAAATGGCCGCCGAGGGTCTGGCCATCCCCAAAGTCAAGGCCGCCCTGCGCCGTCCCGTGTGCTCCGCCTGCGGCAAGATCAAGCGCTACTTCTTCAACCAGACCGCGCGCGAAGGCGGCTTCAACGTGCTCGCCACGGGCCACAATCTCGACGACGAAGTGGCGCGCCTCACGAGCAACACCCTGCGCTGGGACCGCGCGTATCTGAGCGATCAGGGCCCCGTGCTCGAAGATTCCGACGGCTTCACGAAGAAGGTCAAGCCATTCTGGAGACTCACGGAATTCGAGACCGCCAACTACGCCTTCCTCATGGGCATAGAAAACCACTACGCCCCCTGTCCCTACAGCGAGGGCGCAAGCTTCTCCACCCTGAAAAGCCTGTGGATAGACCTCGAGGAAAAAATGCCCGGCCGCAAGATGGACTTCTATCACGGCTTTCTGGAACGCGGAAAGCCCGCCTTCCGCGCGCAGGAAGTCGAAAGGGGAGAAAAGCTCTCCCCCTGCACGCGCTGCGGCTATCCCACCTCCACGGAAGTGTGCGGCGTATGCCGCATCCGCGAGGCCCTCTCCCAGAAATAAAACGGCACGTTCTGAAAGAAAACGAAACTTGTCTTTTCCGGCAGAATGTCTATTCTGTAAATGATTAGACGGCATTGCCCGTCCCTGCGACGCGCTCTTTAAAAACGCGCGGCGAAAAAAGGACGGGCGTCCCGCCCCAAAAGCCAAGGAGACTACCATGAAGCTCAGGCTTCTTGCCGTGTCCGCCCTCATCGCGCTCTCGGGCTGCGCCTACGATCCCTACGGACCGGACGTGGCCGGCAGCGTGGCCGTGGGTTCCGGCGGCGTGTACGGCGGCAGTGTCAGCGTGGGCACGGGCGTCTACAGTTCGCCCGGCTACTACGGCACGTCTCTGCTCTTCCCCGTCCTTCCTCCCCCCGTCATCGTGGCCCCGCCGCCGAGACCGCATCACATCGCGCCGCCTCCGCCGCCGAGACCCCCCATGCTGACGCCCCCGGGACACCGACCGCCGCCCGGCGTCAGGCCTCCGGGACTTCGTCCTCCGTCGGGTCCCGCGCAGGGCGTCAGGCCTCCGGGCATAAGGCCCCCGGGTATGAGACCCCCGGGAGTGAAACCCGGCGCTCCCGGCACGCCGCGTCCGCCCGTCATGGGTCCGGGAAGACCGGGAGGACCGCGTCCCCCGGCGGTAAGGCCCGGCGCTCCGGGAGGCGGCCGTCCCCCGGCCATGAGACCCGGAGGAGCCCGTCCGCCGAGGCCTTCCATGGCGCGTCCGGCGGGCACTTCGCCGAGGCCCCCCATGCTGAGGCCTTCCGGCGGGAACACGAGACCCCCGTCCATGCGCCCCTCCGGATCGCGTCCCGCGCGTCCTGCGGGAATCCTTCCCGGCGGCATGAGCCGTCCCGGCGGACCGCGCCGCTGAGAAGAGCAGCAAGACCATAACAGAACCGTAAACAAAGAACGCCCGCCGTTTCAAAAACGACGGGCGTTCTTTTTTGCGGAACGAGTCTCACGGACCGGGGACTCCGCGCCCGGGCCTTCCGCCGGGTCGCAAAGCGCGTCTCCTCCGGCCGGGCTACTTGTGGAAGAAGAACTTCATGCACCAGCAGAACACCGGCACCATCAGGATGACGATGTAAAGACGGGTCATCTGAAAGGCCATGATCTTGGGCAGATGCTCGTTGGCGTCGGCCAGGCCTATGACCGCATTGAGGCCGCCCGGCGACGTGGCGAGGATGGAGCCTATCACGTCGATGTCGGTCATGTGCCGCACCACGAAGGCCGAACCGAGACCCGCCGCCAGCAGGATGAAGGTGCTCAGAAGCATCACGGGGATCTGATCCTTCATGCTGACGAGCAGATCCAGAGAAAGCATGGATCCCACGCAGATGCCGATGGCGAGCTGCGCCGCATTGTAAAAGAGGGAGGGCATCTGTATGTCGGCAAGGCCGAGCAGCTTCACGGCCATGCTGCCCACCACGGCGCCGAGCATGCAGCCGCCGGGAATGTTCAGGTACTTGAAAAGACAACCGACCAACGCACCGCTCACGACAAGCATAACGATCTGATGATTCATGACATCCCTCACCTTCACCTTGAAATGCGCCGAGCATATCGTGAAGCGTCCTCTCTTGCAAATCATGCGCCGTGCCCCCGACGAGGGGAACAAAAGCTCCGCAGCGCCTCTTTCCCCCTCTTCCGGAAGAACGCCCTCCGGCCGCAGAACGGGAGTGCTTTCCGCCTCTTCGGCCATGCCTTGAAAGGGTCGGAACCGAAAAGAAAAGACGGCGCTTCGGCATCATCGGTTCCTTTTTGTCTTATCTCTTTACGAAGGCGGCTTTTTTCCCTACATATAACCGATAGTTTGCCAAGAGCACCAGGTCACGGACCACAAAGATAGAGACCGTTTCCGGCCACCATGGCTCATACCGCCCAACAAGGAGGCTTTCCCTATGCCGCAGCTGATTTACGGAGTCTGGGACAATGTCGTGTACGACAACCGCGGCTCCGCGGCTCCCACCGCTCCCAAGGACCTGCCGCTGGAAATTTTCGACCAGTTCAACGAAGGGAATCCCACGGAGATATTCCTCAGCAACCGCGGGTTCCTGGTATTTTCCCGCACGGCAAGTCTGGTCTGGGCGCTGTGGAAGCACCATCAGCGTCTTGCCGCCGAGTCCTGCGGCAAATGTTCCCCCTGCCGCTCAGGCTCTCCCATCATCGCCCAGGAACTCGAAAAGGCCTGCCGCGGCGAGCTCGTGCACTGGGAAGAGGTGCGCGACATCACCGAACAGATGCACGAGACTTCCCTGTGCGGCGTGGGCCGCACGGGCACGACGCCGCTTCTCGGCGCGCTCTTCCATTTCCCCGACGAGCTTCGGCCCTTCCCCTTCCATGACGACGCGGGCTTCTATTCCGTGACCACGAGTCCCTGCATCGAGGCCTGTCCCAGTCATGTGAACGTGCCGCGCTACATCGACTACGTCCAGGACGGCCACAACGATCTGGCCGCAGGCGTGGTGCTCAATCACTATCCGCTGGCCGGAAGCTGCGGCCGCGTGTGCGTGCGCTACTGCGAAAAGGCCTGCCGCCGCGGTCAGGTGGACGCGCCCGTGGACATCAAGAACCTGAAACGATTCGCCGCCGACGAGACCATAGTGCCGGGCATACTCAAGCCCGAGCCCTGCCCCACCACCAAGAACAAGCGCGTGGCCGTCATCGGCGCGGGCCCCGTGGGCGTGACGTGCGCCTATCAGCTGCTTGAGACCGGCTATCCCGTGGACACCTACGAGGCCCACGACAGGGCCGGC
>CAJJMX010000058.1 GCA_905192935.1 uncultured Mailhella sp. | reverse complement strand
GAGTTCGGCCTTGGTCATGAATGTGCTCCTTTCTGCCTGCGGCAGAGGTGATTGAAGAAAATGAGGGGTGCGGTTTTCTCTTTGGTACACGTTTCCTGCCCATCGTCAAGAGAGACTGGGCGCTCAACCATGATTTTTTCCTGAAAAAAGCGCTTCGGCAAGCTTTTGGAACTGTTCCACGGAAAGAGTCTCCGGCCGCCCTGCGGGCTCGATGCCGAGCGCGTCGAGCATCTCGGGGGAGAAGCGGTCCGGCAGCGCATGACGCAGTATGCCCTGAAGCTGCTTGCGCCGCTGCTGGAAGCATATCTTGATGAGACGGGAGAGCGCTTCCGGCCTGCGGGGCTTCTTTTCCTCAGGCAGAGGCTCGAACACCACCACGGCGGAGTCCACCTTGGGAGGCGGAGAAAAGGCGGAAGGCCCGATGACGAAGCTTTTTCGCGCAATTACGAAGCTCTGCACCCACACGCTGAGAGCGCCGTAGTCCTTCGTGCCGGGCTTTGCCGTGAGCCGGTCGCCCACTTCCTTCTGCACCATGAAGACGGCGCGCGCAAGGTTCGGCGTGCGGAACACGATGTCCCACATGAGCGGCGAGGCCACGTTGTAGGGCAGGTTGCCTGCAATCTTCCACGGTCCTTCGAGAGATTCCCACGGATAGGCGAGCGCGTCGCCCGCCACCACTTCAAGGCCGGGAAGCGGCCTTGCCGCGTGCTCGGCGGCATAGTGATCGTCCTTTTCCAGGAGCAGAAGCTTTTTCCACGGCAGCGGACGCAGCAGCGCGGTGAGCGCTCCCGGTCCGGGACCTATTTCCAGGATCTGATCGCCTTCAGCGGGGCGGAGCAGCTCGACGATGCGCTCCACCACGCGCTCGTCGCGCAGAAAGTGCTGGCCGAGACTCTTCTTTGCTCTCGCGGCCGTGAAAAGATTGATGTCGCTCATGATGTCCTGCCTGAAAAGTTTGATCGTGCGCCGAAGCGCGCCGGAGAGTACGTCGCGCATGGGCGGACGGTCAAGCCCCGGATTGCGGAAGGGGCGGAAGCCTGCAAGGCCCCCGCGCCGTCTGTTTTCCTCTCTACATGGAGTCGTAGTGACGGAAGCGGAGGGTGAATCCCGCTCTGCCCTGTGTGGCGGAGCGCAGGGCCGTGGAGAAGCCGAAAAGCTTTCTCATGGGAGCCATGCCGGAGAGATAGCGCATGCCGCCCCGTTCTCCGAGTTCCTCCACCTTGCCGCCGCAGTTCTGGAACAGGCTGATGGAGGCGCCGAGGGCTTCTTCGGGAGCCACGATCTCCACGCTCATGATGGGCTCGAGCACCGTGGGACGAGCCTTTTCCATGGCGTCGCGCACGGCCGTGGCGGCGGCCATGCGGCAGCCTGCCGCGGTTGCTCCCTCTTTGCGTATGGCAGTGACGGTGACGATCACATCCTGCACGGGGTAGCCGGTCTGCGGACCGGAGAGCAGGCTGTCGGAAATGCCCTGAAGCACTTCGTCCACGAGCGCCCTGGGCACGGCCTCCCTGGGATCGGAGGGATGGGCGAGGGCGTCTGCAAGAGCTATGGTGTTGCCCTTGTCGCGTCCGGCCGGAGCCATGGTGAGGGTCACTTCGCCTATGTGGTGCACGGCGCCGAGTTCGCGGTCGAACAGACCGTGGCCTTCGGCTTCGGCGCGTACGGTTTCGCGCGCCACGACCTGCGGCTGACCGGCGCGCGGACTTATGCCGTATTCACGGCGCATCCTTTCCATGACGACGTCGAGGTGCAGTTCGCCCATGCCGGAAATGATGCGGTCTCCCGAGCCTTCGTCCTGACTTACGCCGAGCGTGGGGTCTTCGGCGCTGTAGCGGGCCAGCGCTTCGTCGAGCGTCTTGCCTTCCTCGGCGTTGCGCGGTTCGAGGGCCATGGAAATGACCGGCTTCACTTCTTCGAGATTTTCCAGAAGAATGTCGAGTCCGGGCGCGGCCACGGTGTCGCCCGTGCGGGCCGACCTCAGACCGAGCACGGCTATGATGTCGCCGGAGGACGCTTCGGCGAGCTGTTCCTGCTGATCGGCATCCATGCGGAAGAGCCGCGAAACCCGCTCGTCCTTGCCGAGTGCGGTGTTGCGCACCACGTCTCCGTCCTTCAGGCGGCCCGCGTAGATGCGCACGAGGGCCGTCTTGCGGCCGCCTTCCATGAGCACCTTGAACACGAGTCCGCAGAAGGGCGCGTCGGGGCTTATGTCGAGCGCCTTTTCCTTGGAGCCGTCCACGGTGGTGCCGTGCGGGGCGGGCACGTCGAGCGGCGAGGGCAGATAGCGGCCCACGGCGTCGAGCAGAGGCTGCACTCCCGCGTTCCTGAGCGCCGATCCCGCGAGTACGGGGGTCACCTTCCGCGCAAGCGTGGCCCGTTTCAGGGCCTCATGAATGTCTTCTTCCGTGAAGTGCTCCTCAAGGTAGAGCTCCATGAAGGCGTCGTCGTTTTCGCCGAGGGTTTCAAGCAGCCTGTCCCGCCAGAGAGAGGCCTCGGCCTTCTCATTCTCGTCAAGGGGCAGAACTTCCATGGTCCGGCCCTGAGAATCCTCGTCGAACACGAGCTTGTTCATGGCGATCACGTCGGCCACGGCATAAAAATCCGGGCCTTCCCCGAGAGGCACGGTCACCGGCGCGGGATTGGCGCCGAGTCTTTCGTGCAGCGCGTCGAGCACGGCGGAAAAGTTCGCGCCCACGCGGTCCATCTTGTTCACGAAGGCTATCTTCAGCACGCCGAAGGATTCCGACTGCCGCCATACCGTTTCCGACTGCGGCTCCACGCCGCCCACGGCGCAGAACACGCCCACAGCTCCGTCGAGCACGCGCAGGGAGCGCTCGACCTCTATGGTGAAGTCCACGTGGCCCGGGGTGTCTATGAGGTTCAGCGTCCAGTCCTTCCAGCGGCAGGTGGAGGCGGCCGCGGCTATGGTGATGCCGCGTTCCTGCTCCTCGGGCATGAAGTCCATGGTGGCCGTGCCGTCATGCACTTCACCCATGCGGTGGATCTTGCTCGTATAGAAAAGAATACGCTCGCTGAGCGTGGTCTTGCCTGCGTCGATGTGGGCGATGATGCCGATGTTGCGCAGGTTTTTCATGGTGTCCTGCCTCATGACTGGTTCTCCTGGACAAGATGGGCGGAAAGGGTGCGGGTACGGAAAAATTCGGGAGAAAGGCTCTGCCAGCAGGCTTCCATTCCGGGACCTGCCGTGAGCGGCACGCGGAAGGGCAGGGCGGCGCCTTCCGGTGCGAAGATAGCCTGCATGCCGTCTTCAGGCTCGTCGAGAAGCACGGCGTCGGGATGCAGCCAGAGAAGGCGCTTTTTCACTTCGTCCGCAGAAAGCCCGCAGGCATCGCCGTCGGTTTTTCCGTACAGAGAAAGGAGGCGCGGCGCGGCATGGTCGCGGAATTCGGGAACGCCGTCGGCTGAGGCGCGGTGCAGAAGATCCTTCTGGCCGGCGCTGAGCTGAGCTCCTCCGCCGAGCACGATGACGCGTCCGTCCGACGAGGCGGCGCGCAGGTCCTCGTAGAGATCGGCCGTGCGCGCATCGTCCAGCACGAAGGAGTCTTCAAGGCCGGAGAGCTCAAGAGCCGTGGCCACGGCCGGAGCAAAGGGCGCGGGCGACACTACCGCTGTGCGTCCTGTGCCTGCGATGATCGCCGGAACAAGAGCGGCAAGCAGTCTTGCGGGCGAGGCGAAGTCTTCGGAGACCACCGCCAGCACCCAGTCCGCAGGACGCGAGGTCTCGGCGCGGCAGAAGCCGGCGCGCAGGCTCTTCGTCTGCATGTGCGATTCGTCCGCGTCCGCCTTCCAGCGGTGAAAGGCGAAGGCTATGGCCGTCTTGAGCAGGGCCCGGAGCCCGGCAGGCGTGCCTTCATAGGCATTTGCGTAAAGATCGTCGTCCGGCCGGAAGCTCTCCAGCCAGTCGGGCAGGTCGAAATCAAGGCTCATGCGGAATCTCCCTTTCTTTTAAGGGGTACGTTTCTCTTCTCCGCTCGTCAAATGAAATGTTGCGACAGGGCGGGTCGTTCGGAGCGCTGATTTTTTGACAAAAGGCGGCGGTCGCGCAGGCCGTTTTTCAAAGGAGCGTTTCCGCTCGGCAAGGAAATACGTTGCGTTTTGGTGGGAACGGCTCTATCTTGTTGCGCAGTTCCATCCCACCTGGAGGCTTCCATGCAAAAGATTCGTGTGCTGACCACGGCGGCGCTCGCCCTTGTCATCTTTTTGTCCGGCGGCGGCGTGATGAAGGCCGTCAGTGCGGAAAACGACTATGATTCCCTGCGCCGATTCAGCCAGATTCTGGACATGGTGGAGCAGTATTATGTCAACGACGTCTCTCAGAAGGAGCTTCTGGACGGCGCCATCAAGGGCATGCTCCAGAACCTCGATCCTCATTCCACGCTGATGACGGAAAAGGAATTTCAGGAGATGCAGGAAAACACCAGCGGCGAATTTTTCGGCGTGGGTGTGGAAATCACCGTGGAAAACGGACAGGTCATGGTGGTGAGTCCCATTGAGGATACGCCCGGCTACAAGGCCGGTCTGCGTGCGGGCGACGCCATCATTGCCGTGGACGGCCAGTACACCATGGAAATGTCGCTCACCGAAGTGGTCGCCAAAATGCGCGGCAAGCGCGGCACCACGGTGGAACTGCAGGTTCTGCACAAAAACGGCTCCCGTCCCGTGACCATGAAAATCAAGCGCGACGCCATTCCGCTCATCAGCGTGAAGTCGCGCGAACTGGAGCCGGGCTACTGGTGGATACGCCTCACCCGCTTCAGCGGTCATACCGCCCAGGAACTTGCCGACGCCGTTGCCAAGGCCCGCGCCAAGGGCGCGCTCAGGGGCATTGTTCTCGATCTGCGCAACAATCCCGGCGGTCTGCTCGATCAGAGCGTGGAAGTGGCCGACCAGTTCCTTAAAGACGGCGTCATCGTTTCCATGCGCGGCCGCGACCCCTCTTCCGAGCGCACCTTCAAGGCCCATGCCCAGAAGGACGACGTGGACTGCCCTCTGGTGGTTCTGGTGAATTCCGGTTCCGCCTCGGCTTCCGAAATCGTGGCCGGTGCGCTGCGCGATCAGAAGCGCGCCCTCATTCTCGGCGAACGCACCTTCGGCAAGGGTTCGGTGCAGAACCTCATTCCGCTTGCCGACGGCGCGGGACTCAAGCTCACCGTGGCGCGCTACTACACGCCTTCTGGCAAGTCCATTCAGGCCGAAGGCATTGTGCCCGATTTTGAAGTGGCCTGGGAGGCTCCCCGCGAAGAGACTTCCGAACCCGCCCTGCTCCTGCGCGAAAAGGACCTGCGCGGCCATCTCGAACAGAAAGCCGACAAGACCGAAGAGCGCAAGGACGATGAAAAGGCAGACAACGGCGAAGACATGAGCGCCATGCTCTCAAGAGATAATCAGCTTCGTCTGGCCCTGCAGTTCGTGAAAACCCTGCCCGTGCTGAAGAGTCTCAAAAACTAGCGTTTTCTTGCCTCCGCCTTCCTTTGCAGGAAGACGGAGGCTTTTTCCCGGCGCTTCCGGGAAAGGTTCCGGCGCTCGTCCGTCCGGAGCCGCCATGATCATGTTTCCGGAGTCCGGCCGTGCCTCAGCTGCGGTCCGGCCTTCGGAATGCTGCGTTTCCGGTCTGCGCTCCGGCCGGCAAACGCGCCGGAACAGGCTTTTTTGCGGCCTTTCCGGGCCGGGCCTTCGGGTCCTTTTCTTTCCCCGTGGGCGGCCGCAAGGCCTTTGCCCCGAAACGCCAGGACGGAGGTTTTCCCATGATTCAGCAAACCCTTTCCATCATCAAGCCCGACGCCGTGGCCCGCAACCTGCAGGGTGAAATTCTGGCCATGATTCAGAAGAGCGGCCTGCGCATTGTGGCCATGAAGATGATACGGCTCACCCGCGCCCAGGCGGAAGCCTTCTATGAAGTGCACAAGGAACGCCCCTTCTACGCCGATCTCGTGGAATACATGACTTCCGGCCCCGTGGTCTGCTCCGTGCTGGAAGGTGAAAACGCCATTGCCGCCTATCGCGCTCTCATGGGAGCCACCAATCCCGCCAATGCCGCGGAAGGCACCATACGCAAGCTCTATGCCGAAAGCGTGCAGGCCAATGCCGTTCACGGCTCCGACGCTCCCGAAACCGCCGCCCGGGAAGTCGCCTTTTTCTTCAGCCGGACGGAAATCGTGGGCTGAGCCATGAAAAGAGTAGGGTGCATAGGCTGCGGCAACATGGGCGGCGGCGTGCTCAGAGGACTGGTTCCCCATGAAGACTTCGAGCTGCTCGGCCATGACCATACCCGCGCCAAGGTGGAAGGCATAGGCCCCGAGGGCCGCGTGACCTTTGCGGAAACGCCGCTTGAACTGGCGGAAAAGTCCGACATCGTCATTCTTGCGGTAAAGCCTTATCAGATGGAAGCCGTGCTGGAGGAAATCCGTCCCGCGCTGGATTCCTCCAAGGTGGTGGTTTCCCTGGCCGCGGCTTTTTCGCAGGAAAGGCTGCGCAGGGGCGTGGACGGCCGTTGTGCCGTGGCCCGCTGCATGCCCAATCTTCCCGTCATTGTGGGCAAGGGCGTGTTTGCCCTCTGCCTCGACGATCCCGCTCTCGATGCGGCGCGCGGTGAGGAGCTTCTTGCCATGTTCCGCCTCATGGGCCTTGCCGTGGTTCTGCCCGAAGCGCAGTTTCCGGCATTTTCCTCGCTCGTGGGCTGCGGTCCGGCTTTTGCGCTGCTCTTCATGGAAGGCCTGCTCAATGCGGGCATCACCATGGGACTCAAGGCTTCTGTTTCCCGTGAGCTCATTGCGGCCATGGTGGAAGGTACGGCCCGCCTCGCGCTGGAAAGCGGGGAGAGCTTTGCCGACCTGCGCGTGAAGGTGTGTTCGCCTTCCGGCACCACCATACGCGGCGTGAACCACATGGAGCGCTGCGCCGTGCCCGGTCATGTGACCGACGCCGTGCTGGAAGCTTTGAAGCGCGACCGCGAAATGGCTTCGGAAAAATAACGTCCCTTCCGGCGACAAGGACGCAATGCTTCTTTCCGGCCCGCGTGTTCTGCGCGGGTCGGAAAGACGGAGCGGAGGCCCTTCTTCCGCATTTCGGCCCTTCGGGGCGCTGATAAAAAAACCGGTTTTCCGGCGCTTTTGCCGAGGTTCCCCATGCAGATGCCCGACAGAAGATTGTTCTTCCAGATAAACTGGGGGCTTGTCTTCATTACCATACTGCTGTTCGCCGTGGGCATGGTGAATCTGTATTCCGCGAGCGGCTCCCGCATAGAGGGCGGCTTCGTGCTTTCTCCCTTTTATCAGCGTCAGCTCGTATGGGGGCTTATCGGCCTTGCCGTCATGGTCACGTGCATGCTCATCGACTACCGCCGCATCGAGCGGCTGGCCGTTCCGTGCTACGTCATCGTTCTCATTCTGCTCATGCTCGTGCCCATTGTGGGCAAGACCGTGTACGGCGCAAAACGCTGGATAGACCTCGGCGTCATGAACCTTCAGCCGAGTGAACTGGCCAAGTTTGCCGTGCTCATGATGGGCGCCAAGGCGCTTTGCCGCGACGGCGAGTCCCTGGGCTGGAAAAGACTCGGTCAGGTGCTTGCCATAGGTCTTGTGCCTTTTCTCTTCATAGCCAAGCAGCCGGACCTCGGTTCCGGTCTCACCGTGCTCGTTCTGCTCGGCGGCATGGTGCTCTTTCACGGCGTGAAGTGGAAGGTGCTGCGCGTCTGCCTTGTGGTCATTCCTCTTCTCATGCCCCTCGGCTGGTTCGTTCTGCACGACTATCAGCAGGAGCGCATTCTCACCTTTCTCGACCCCACGCGCGATCCCAGAGGCGCGGGCTACCACATCATTCAGTCGCAGATAGCCATAGGTTCGGGTGAAATGTTCGGCAAGGGCTTTCTGGCGGGCACGCAGAGCCAGCTGCGCTTTCTGCCGGAAAAGCATACCGACTTCGCCATTGCCGTGCTCGGCGAGGAGTGGGGCTTTGCGGGGTGCATGACCCTCGTTACGCTGTTCTGCCTCTTCCTCATGGCCATGTACAGCACCGTGCGGGACGCCAAGGACCGCTTCGGCTCAACGCTTGCCGCAGGCATATTCTTCTATTTTTTCTGGCAGATCATCGTGAACATAGGCATGGTTGTGGGACTCATGCCCGTGGTGGGCATGCCGCTTCCCTTCATCAGCTACGGAGGAACGGCCCTCGTGGTGAACTGTGCCCTCGTGGGCATAGTGCTCAGCATTTCCATGCGCCGTTTCGTGTTCAAAAGCTGACGGACGGATCGTTCCGGAACGGCGAGTCATCCTTTTCGCCTGTCGCTTCAACGTCTCCCTGCAACATGGCGGGCGCAATTCTCTCTTCCGAACGGCGGGGAGGGGAGGCGTGCTTATCTTTCCGTCACCGTTCCGCGCCTCTGCACGGTCTTTTTCGCGTGTCCGCTCCACTTTTGAAGGCGCGTCTTTTTCTTTGCGTCTTCCTTTCTGCTTTCCGAACATTCCCTTTTTACGGCAGGGCCTCCCGTATCCGGGGGCCTTGTTTTTTACGGGGCTTTGCCGAGTGCGGCGGAGCTTCGGGGCAAAAGGGACTTGTTCGTATTTTCGCGGCAAGCCTTCCGACAGGCCAGATGCCGTCGGGCCGCATCTCTTCCGGCGCGGACGAAAGGGGAGCGGAGACGGCAGGAAAAGGCGGGGCCGCCCGCACTTTTGAAGCGGTAGAATCCGTCGTTCTTGCCCGCAGGCCTGTGAACGGAGCCTTTCTTGGAATTGTTTCGGGAGAGAAGAATGTCGCGCCGGGGCGCGCCTGCACGACGCTTTGCCGTATTTCTTCGCTGCGTTTCCGGGATGAAAGGGGCATCGGACTGCCTCGACGCGGATTTGCCGCATGGTTTTCGCATGGGTGCGGAATGCTGAGGCAAAAGGTTCCGTCTTTTCTTCCGCAGACAAAACAGGCAGGCCGCTTCTTCTGTTCCGAATTTCCGTACGATGAAGAAAATCGAAGAGCGTTTTTCAGGGAATCGGGCCTGCGGACCTCTGCCGTCTTCGTGCCGTTTTCGTGAGTGCGGCGGCAGACCGGCATCAGGCGTATCTCGGCCCTATGCTGGCGCTGCATCCCGACAACCGCAACTGCGCCCTCTACCTGTCGGTCT
>CAJJMX010000057.1 GCA_905192935.1 uncultured Mailhella sp. | reverse complement strand
AAAAGGCCGACTTCGCCGCCATCGTCGAACTGGCCAAGTCCAAGCTGGCGTAAGTTTCCTTTTCGGAACAGCCCGCGGCCCTTGCGGCCCGAGGCACCAGATGAAGCTTTTTGGGGAGTTTTTCCCCGTGGGGGTGCAGGGCCTGGCTCTGCACCCCTTTTTCATATCTTTCATTCAGGCGCGCCTGAAGCGCAGCCTGCCACAAGGCCTTGCCATGGATTTCCTTGAACAATTGAATGGACTGGTCGGCAAGCTCGATGAACGCTTGAACCATATTTCGTCCGAAGCGGAACTGGAAGCGGCCCGCGTGGAATTTCTCGGCCGCAAGGGGCAGCTTGCCGAACTCATGTCGCACATGCGCGAGCTTTCTGCCGAACAGCGTCCCGCCTTCGGGCAGGCCGCCAACGCGGTGAAGCAGCGTCTCGTGGAACTTTTCGAGGCGCGGCTCGCCCGTCAGGAACAGGAGCGGGAGGCCGCCTTCCTCGCAGGCTTCGATCCCACGCTTCCCGGCCGCACGCTGTGGAACGGTTCCCTGCATCCCATCACGCTGGCCATGCAGGAAGTGTGCTCCGTGTTCCAGCACATGGGCTACGAGATCGCCGGCGGTCCCGAGGTGGAAACCGACTTCAACTGCTTTGAAGCCCTCAACATGCCGCCCGAACACCCCGCCCGCGACATGCAGGACACCCTGTACATCACCGACAAGGTGCTGCTGCGCACCCATACCTCCTGCGTGCAGGTGCGCACCATGATGAACCGCAAGCCTCCGCTTGCCGTCATCGGACCAGGCAAGGTCTACCGTCGCGACTCCGACGTGACCCACACGCCCATGTTCCATCAGATAGAGGGCCTGCTCGTGGACAAGCACGTCACCATGGCCGATCTGCGCGGCACGCTCACCGCCTTCGTGCGCGCCGTGTTCGGCGAGAAGACCCGCGTGCGCTTCCGTCCCAGCTTCTTCCCCTTCACCGAGCCCAGCGTGGAAGTGGACATGTCCTGCACCCAGTGCGGCGGTCACGGCCATGTGGACGGCCAGACCTGCCGTGTGTGCAAGGGGTCCGGCTGGCTTGAGATTCTCGGCAGCGGCATGGTCGACCCGGCCGTGTTCGTTTCCGTCGGCTACAATCCCGACGAAGTTTCCGGCTTTGCCTTCGGCCTCGGCGTGGAACGCATCGCCATGCTGAAGTACGGCCTCACCGACCTGCGCATGAACTTTGAAAACGACGTGCGCTTCCTCCATCAGTTCCCTGCGTAGAGGAAGAAATCTGTGGTCGGGAAGGAGCGGACTCCGCATCCCTCCTGATGTCCCGTCCGTGCCTGCGGCACGCCGCGGGAAGGAAAGTTTTGCCTTTGAAGGCGGATTTCCGAAAGACCATGACTTTTCATCCTCTGAGGAGAAAAACATATGCTGCTGAGTTTCAATTGGCTGAAGGAATTTGTCCCGTACACGGGAACGGCGGAAGAGCTGGGCGAGATGCTCACCATGCTCGGCCTTGAACTGGAAGAAGTGGTGCATCCCTATGCGGAAATAGAAGGCGTCGTCACCGGTCGCGTGCTCACCTGCGAGGCGCATCCCGATTCCGACCATCTTCACGTCTGCACCGTGGACGTCGGCGCAGAGGAGCCTCTCAACATCGTGTGCGGCGCGCCCAACGTGGCCGCCGGTCAGCTCGTGGTCGTGGCTCCCGTGGGATCCACGCTTCCCGGCGGGCTCGTCATGAAGAAGGCCAAGCTGCGCGGCGTGCCCTCCTTCGGCATGATATGCTCCGAGCGCGAGCTCGGCCTTGCCGACGATCATTCCGGCATTCTCGTCCTTCCCGAAGAAAACAGGTCCGGCCGCAAGGTCATGCCCGGCGAGAAGTTCGTCGACGCCTACGAGCTGGACAAGGAAGTGCTGGACATCAGCATTACTCCCAACCGTGCGGACTGCCTGTCCGTGTACGGCTTCGCCCGTCTCGTGGGCGCGTATCTGAATCTGCCCGTGACGCTGCCTTCCTTCCATCTGGAAGAGAAGGGCGAGGACATGAGCCGTGCCGTGCCCGTGGACGTGAAGGACGGCGGTCTCTGCCCCTCCTACATGGGCCGCATCCTGAAGGGCGCGAAGGTCAAGCCCTCGCCCGCCTGGATGCGTTACCGCCTGCACGGCGTGGGCGTGCGCGCCATTTCCAACCTCGTGGACGTGACCAACTACATTCTCATGGAGCTTGGTCAGCCCCTGCACGCCTTTGACCACAACAAGCTTGCGGGCGGCCGCATCATCGTGCGTCCGGCCGAAGACGGCGAAAAGCTCACTACCCTCGACGGGCAGGAACGTCTGCTCAAGGCCGGAGACGGTCTCATCTGCGACGCGGAAAGGCCGGTGGCCCTTGCCGGCGTCATGGGCGGTCTTGAAACCGAGATCACCGACGAGAGCGAAAGCGTGTTCCTTGAATGCGCCGTGTTCCGTCCCCGCTCCATCCGCATGACGGCCCGCCGTCTCGGCCTCACCAGCGAGGCCTCCTACCGCTACGAGCGCGGCGTGGATCCCACCAACATGTCCTTTGCTCTGGATCGCGCGGCCGCTCTCATGGCCGAACTTTCCGGCGCCGAGGTGTGCCGCGGCGTATGCGAGTGCACGCCGAGCCCCTGGCAGGCTCCCGTGGTGCGCTTCCGCCGCAGCCGCGCCGAGGATCTGCTCGGCGTGGAGCTCACCGACGAATTCTGCGCCAGGACCCTGGAGAGCCTCGGCTGCACCGTGGACCGCAGCGCGGGCGACGAGTGGAGCGTGAAGACTCCCGGCTGGCGCTACGATCTCACCCGTGAAGCCGACCTCATCGAGGAAGTGGCCATATTCAAGGGCGTGGACAATCTCGGCGAGACCCTGCCCTCCATTCCGCAGACCCTTTCCTCCTTCGGCGCGCCGGAAAGCCGCCACGCCTTCATGATGCGCGTGAAGAACTGGGCCGCGGGCCTCGGCTTGAACGAAGCCGTGAACTACAGCTTCGTGGGCAACAAGGATCTTGATTTTCTCGGTCTGCCTGCCGAAGGCCGCGTGAACATCATGAATCCGCTCACGGCCGAGCAGGACGTGCTGCGTACCGAACTTGCTCCCGGACTGTTCCAGAATGTGCGTCACAACATCTCGCAGGGCGCGACCGGCATCCGT
The DNA here is from genome assembly GCA_905192935.1 of uncultured Mailhella sp. Lineage (GTDB taxonomy): Bacteria > Desulfobacterota > Desulfovibrionia > Desulfovibrionales > Desulfovibrionaceae > Mailhella. The sequence goes on along the minus strand of CAJJMX010000057.1, from coordinate 6,008 downwards.
CTTTTCGAAGTGGCCGAGGCGTTCTGCCAGGACGCGTCCAGCGACACCACGGTGAAGGAAGTGCGTCATCTGGCCGTGGTGCTCTACGGTTCCCGCTACGACGAGGCCTGGGGCCACAGGGAAGAGGATCTGGACTACGTGGACCTGAAGGGCATCGTGGAAAAGTTCTTTGCCTATCTGCATCTTCCCGTGCCGTCCTTTGCCATGGTTGAGCATCCCTACCTCGCTCCCGCCGTGCGCATGACCATGGAAGACGGTTCCGTCGCCGGCGTCATGGGTCGCCTCAAGCCCGCTCTGGCCGACGCGTATCTGGCCCGCAAGGCCGTGTGGTACGCCGATCTCGACCTCGATCTTCTGCGCGCCGCCTCTCAGGGCAGAAAGACGCAGTTCCAGCCCCTGCCGGTGTTCCCGGCCGTGCGTCGCGACATCACCTTCATCGCTCCCCGCACCATGCATGTGGAAGACGTTCTCGACGCCGTACGCGGCGCAAAGACGCACCTCATGGAGAGCGTGGAGCTTCTGGACGTGTACGAACCCGAAGGCGGCAGGGAACGCAACATCACCTGCCGCATCACCTTCCGCAAGGCCGACCGCACCCTGCAGGACGGCGAGGTGGACAAGGAACGCGAAAAGATCGCCTCCTTTGTGGTGAAGAGCCTCGGCGTGCGTATCTGACGCTTTCTCTCTTCCAACGCTTCGGGCCGCTTTCTTCGGGAGGCGGCCCTTTTCTTTTCGGAAAAACGGCCGCGTGCCCTTGCCGGGGGAGCCTCGCGGCTTTACTTTCCATGACGGACATGAATCGGCGCCCCGGAAGATTTCCGGCAGGATCTGAAACCCGAAGTTTTATGCGGACATTGCAACACTTTGTCACGAAAAAGAGGGCGGAAAATTATGGCGCAAAAAAGAGGAGTGTGCCACAGGTAGAAAAAAGCGGATAACGGCACCGGGGCAGGTGTGCCGAATTTTTTTTCATGACAGCTCACTCCGGCATCCGCCGGATGTGCATACGAGGTGACTATGCGTTTTTTTAAACTCTGTGCAGGCGTGGCGCTTGCCTTTTGTCTTGCTCTCGGCGGAACGGGAGCGGCAGAAGCCGTTTCCGACGTGCAGACCTTCCGTCTGGAAAACGGTCTGACCGTGCTCGTCAGGGAAGATGTCCGGTTGCCTCTGGTTTCGGTGCGGCTTTTCGTGAAGGCCGGCTGGGCCTGGGAAAAGCCGGAAGAGGCGGGCATGAGCCATCTTCTGGAACATATGGTGTTCAAGGGGTCCAAGACCAGCGGCCCCGGCGTGGACAAGCGCGTGGAAAACGCGGGCGGTTCCATGAATGCCTATACCTCCTACGACATGACCACCTATCTGACCGATCTTCCTTCCGCCAAGTGGAAGGACGCCATGACCGCCGTGCGCGATCTGGCCTTCGATCCTTTGCTCAGACAGGCTGATCTCGATGCGGAGAGGGAAGTCGTCATTGCCGAAAAGAAGCAGCGCGGCGACAATCCCATGACGAAGCTCTTTCAGACGGCGCTTGCCCATACGCTGAAGGGCACGCCCTACGAAACTCCCGTCATCGGCACGGAAGAGGCGCTGCGCGGCGTGACCCCCGACATGATGCGCGACTACATAAAGCGCCGCTACGATCCGCGCGACATGGTGCTTTCCGTGGCCGGAGACGTGAAGGCCTCCGAGATAGTGGCCGAGGCCAGGACTCTTTTCGGCGGATACGAGAACCACAACGTGCTCAAGGTGGAGCCGTCCATTGATCCGGCCACGCTGGCGCAGGGCCTGGTGGTGGATGTGGAGGCCGGTCCCTGGGACAAGGCCTTCGTGTCTCTGACCTTCCCTCTGCCCGGCATGAAGAACGAACTCATGCCCGCGGCCGACGTGCTGGCGCATCTTCTCTCCGGTGACGACACGGCGCTTCTGCCGAAGCGCTACCGCATCGACTCCCCCGTGGTGGACGACGTGAACGCCTCGGTCATGAGCTTCGAGAGGGCCGGAGCGTTCATCGTGCTGGCCCAGCTCGATGAAGGCAAGGTGACGGATTATCTGCGCGACATGGCCAGGACTCTGGCTCATCTGAAGGCTTCCGACTTCACCGACGAAGAAATAGCGAGAGCCCGCCTGAACCTTGAAGACAGCTATCTGCGCGGTCTTGAGAACATCGCCAACATTGCCGAGACCATGGGCGCGGAATACTTCTATGATCCTTCGAGCGTGGGCGGAGAACGCTATCTTGCGGCCGTGCGCGGCGTGAGCCGCGAACAGATTCAGGCCGTCATCGACAGCTGGCTGCGTCCCGACGCGCTCACCGTGGCCGCGCTCGTGCCTCAGGGAGAAAAAGGCGCCGCCGTGGACGGCGACAAGGTCAGAGCCGCCGTGGTCCAGGGCTGGCCGGAGACGGGCAAGGCCGCGGCCGCTGCCTCGGCATCCGCCGACAAGGCGGCAGCGATGCAGCCTGAGGTCGTGAAGCTTGGAGAAGGACGCACGCTCGTGCTTCTGCCCGACCGCTCCCTCCCTTATGTGTCCGCCACGCTGAGCTTCTCCGGCGGTGAACTTCTGGCCGCCGACAAGGAAGAGGGCCTGGCCGCGCTGACGGCGGCCTCGCTGACCTCGGGCACGAAGAACCGCACTCTGAACGACATCAACGTCTATCTTTCCGGCCGTGCTTCCGGACTTTCGGCGGGAAGCAGCCTGCGCGCGTTCAGCGTGCAGATGGACGCCCCGGCAAGATTTGCGCCTGAAGTGTTTTCCCTCATGAAGGAAGTGCTGGAACAGCCTGCCTTCCGGGATGAGGACGTGGAGCGCGCAAAGCGCGAACAGATCGCTTCCATCGTGAGCGGAGAGCAGAGCGCCATGGGACTGCTCGGCCGCAACCTGCGTCATTTCCTGTTCGGCACGGGAGCCTACGCCCACAGAACGGAAGGTGACCCCGCCGTGCTCGCCAGGTACACGGCCGGGGACGTTGCTGACTTCTGGAACAGACAGAAGGTGCGTCCGTGGGTGCTTTCCGTGGCCGGCGACTTTGACCGGGCCGAGGTTGAGACGTTTGCGAAGTCCCTGCCTGCACCTTCGGAAAAGGCTCTTGAGAGCAGGGCTCCTTCGTGGAACGGCGAGAAGACGTGGAGCATGACGCTGCCCGGCCGCAATCAGGCCGTGTATCTCATGCTCTTCCCCACCGTGGGGACCGAGAACGCCGACAGACCGGCGCTGCGTCTGCTTTCGGAGTGCCTCGGAGGCTTCACCGGCAAGCTCTATCAGGAACTTCGCGAAAAGCAGAGCCTCGGCTATTCCGTGTTCCCCGTGGACTGGTCCGGAAAGGATACGGGATTCCTTGCCTTCGGCATCATCGCCTCGCCGGAGAACCTGGACAAGGCCAGGGCCACCTTCGAAGCCATCGTCCGGGATCTGCACGACAACCTGCTTCCTGAAGAAACGCTGGAGAGGGCCAAGGCCGTGGCCGAGGCCGACTTCTACCGCGCAAGACAGAGCCGCGCCATGCGTGCGGGCGAAGGGGCTGCCAACGTTCTCGGAGGTCACGACCTCGACTACAGCCGGAAGAACCTTGAGGCCATGAAGGCCGTGGACGCAAAGACCCTGCGTGACGTGGCCCGCAGGTATCTTGATCTGAACAAGGCCTACGACCTTCGCGTAACGCCGTAGAGCATGCGCCGAAGTCTTTGTCCCGAAGGGGAGAGACTTCGGCTCCTTTCATGAACGACAAAGGGCGACGGTAATCCCGTCGCCCTTTGTCGTCTGGGGATGTGCTTGCCCGGCAGCGTGCGGACAGGAGCGCTACGCGTGCGTTCCGTCTATGACCGGTACGGCGTCACCCAGCTTTTTTTCTATGGCGGCCTTCATGGCTGCGGCGTGAGGGCAGGGCATGTCGATGGGCCTGCCCTTGCCGATGCACGAGGCCAGAAACACGACTTCGGCTCCGCGGTCGACCAGCATTTTCGCCCGTGCCACGGCGCGTTTTCCCGGACAGCCTCCGCAGCTGACAAAGCCCACGATCTCGCACGGAGCAAAGGGTTCGAAGGCAAAGGTGCCTGCCTTGGCGCATTTGAAGTCCGTGGTGCCGGGGCACAGGTCTTCCGTCTGCTGACAGCGTATGATGCCTATTTTTTTCATGATGTCCTCCTGGCCGGGCGTGTGGCGCGGCCAGGTCCAGTGTATGCCCGAAGCGTCGCCGCGCGCAAGAGAGAACGGTTCGGAAAGACGAGCGCCGGGGCTTCCTTGCAAAATATTTCATGGAAGGAAAGAGTTTGAAACGTGACTTTCTTTGCAGCTCATGTACAAGGGAGCTGTCGAAGGTTGTCGACTCCCCTGGATAACCAGAGATTATCATACTCTTCTCCTCCATACCTCCCCTTTCATTCCGGCCGGTTCGTCGCTCCACGAGCCGGCCGGTTCTGTTATGCGCTGAAAGAGCTTTGCCCGGAGGCCTTTTTGAGCGACTCCGGCCTGAGATCTTCATCCGCAGCAGCGCCCGGGGATGAAGATCTCCGCATGAGCAAAGGACCGGACGTTATCGTCCGGTCCTTCGATATGGGGCGGCTGTCATGAGGGATGCCGGCTTTCCGTGCGCTCCTCTGCCTGTTCCGGCATCTTTTCCACCAGTATCTTGTCCACCATGTTGCCGTCCATGTCCACGACCTCGAAGCGCCAGCCCTGCCAGACGACATGATCGCCTTCGCGGGGGATCCTGCCGGTGAGGTACATGAACATTCCGCTCAGAATGGTGTAGTAGCCCTTGTCCTCGTCGGGAAGACTCTGAAGTCCGAGCCGGTCCTTCAGTTCGGGAACGGGAATGCTGCCGTCCATGAGCCAGCTGCCGTTTTCCCGCTGCACGGCCCAGGCCTCTTCGTGCGTGGCGCCTATCTGTCCGGCCATGACCTCGAGAATGTCCCGAGGCGTGACTATGCCCTGAAGCGTTCCGTATTCGTCGACGATGAAGGCCATGTGGAGCTGCTGTTCCTGAAAGCGCTTCAGAAGCTCCAGACTGGTGAGCGTTTCCGGGATGAACACCGGAGCCAGATACTGCGAGGTGATTTTCTCGGAGAAGGTTTCGGCGTCGGGTATGCTCCCGGCGCACAGGAGCAGGGCCTGATTGGTGCGGATGACGCCTTTTAGATTGCCGAGCCCTCCTGAACATACGGGCAGCCAGGAGTGCTCGAACCGGGCCAGGGTGTCCAGATTTTCTTCCGGGGACAGCTGTATGTCCAGAAAGCGGATGTCGGCACGGGGAACCATGATGGAACTCACCGGTCTGTCGTCGAGCCGGAAGACATTGCGGAGCATGTCGCGCTGTCTTGTTTCGATGGCGCCCGTTTCCGAACCTTCGTCGATCATGGCCTGTATTTCTTCCTCCGTGACGGCCTGGTTTTCGTCCGCCCGTGCGCCGAGAAGCCGAAGGATGAGGCTTGTGGACCAGGAGAGGAGCAGAACGAAGGGAGCGCTTACGGTAGCGAGTGCCGTCATGGGCCGGGCCACGAGGCAGGCCATTTTTTCCGGTGCCAGCTGACCGAGTCTTTTGGGAACAAGCTCTCCGACGACGATGGACAGGTACGTGACGGCCATGACCACGATGACCGTGGCCAGCATTCCCGAGGTGGACGCCGGAATGCCGAGATATTCCTGCATCCATGCGGAAAGAGGCCCGGCCAGCGCGGATTCACCGAAAATGCCGCTCAGAAGTCCTATGGACGTGATGCCTATCTGAATGGCGGAGAGAAAGCGGGTGGGATGCTCTCCCAGACGTATGGCCGCCTGCGCCGACTTGTCTCCGGCGGCAGCTCTGGGCGAGAGTCTTGCCTTTCGGGCCGTGACAAGCGCGATTTCAGACATGGCAAATATGCCGTTCAATATGATGAGTACTATAAGAATGAATACTTCCATGGGATAATTGTCATGACTGTTTGATTCGTGTCAATATATTCATACAAAATATTTAATATTCCGGCAAAAATCGCTCTTTCTTTACGGGGATGATGGTAAAAAATAATATGAAT
>CAJJMX010000056.1 GCA_905192935.1 uncultured Mailhella sp. | reverse complement strand
TCGGTCCTCAGCACTCTCTCCACGTTTTCGAGCACCACTATGGCGTCGTCCACCACCATGCCTATGGCGAGCACCAGCGCAAAGAGCGTGAGCGTGTTTATGGAAAAGCCCAGAAGATACACGCCCGCAAACGTGCCTGTGAGCGCGATGGGCACGGCCAGACAGGGAATGAGTGTGGCGCGCCAGTCCTGAAGGAAGAGATAGACCACGGCGAACACGAGCAGCATGGCTTCCACCAGGGTGCGCACCACCTCCTCCACGGAAAGGCGCACGAATATGGTGGTGTCGTAGGGGACCATATAGCCCATGCCGGACGGGAAATACCGTTCCTGCTCCTCCATGTAGGCGGCCACGCGCTGCGCCGTATCCAGCGCGTTGCTGCCCGGCGCAAGGAACACGGCCAGAGGCACGGCGGTGGAGCCGTCGATGGCGCAGGCGAAGTTGTAGCTTTCCGCGCCGAGTTCCACGCGGCCCACGTCGCGCAGGCGCAGCACGCCGCCTTCCGGCGAGGCCCGGAGTATGATGTCGCCGAACTGTTCGGCCGTCACGAGCCGCCCTTCCCCCTGAAGCTGCCACGTCATGGTAAGCGCGTCCGAGCCGGGCTGACTGCCCACGCTTCCCAGAGAGTACTGGGCGTTCTGATCGTTCACGGCCTGAGAGATGTCGTTCACGCTGATGCCGAGCTCGGCCATGCGCGGCGGATCGAGCCAGATGCGCATGGCGTGATCGCGGCTGCCTATGATCTGGGCCTGTCCCACGCCGGGCACGCGCTTGAGTCCGTCGAGAAGATTCACAAGGGCGTAGTTGCTGAGATAGGTGGCATCATACCTGCCGTCCTTCGAGTACAGCGCCACGATCTCCAGAATGGCGGGAGAAAAGGTGTCCACCGTCACGCCGTACTGCCGCACGATCTCCGGCAGCATGGGCGTGGCGGCCTGCACGCGGTTGTTCACGTTCACCTGCGCGATGTCCGCATCCGTGCCCACGGCAAAGGTGACGGAGATCTGCATGGAGCCGCTCGAGGAGCTGACCGAACTCATGTAGATCATGCCCGGCACGCCGTTGATCTGCTCCTCGATGGGCGTGGCCACGGTCTGGGCGATGATCTCCGGACTTGCGCCCGGATACTGCGCGCTCACCGTGATGGTGGGCGGCACGAGATCCGGATACTGCGCCACGGGAAGCTCCCGTATGGACAGGATGCCGGCCAGCACGATGAAGATGGAAAGCACCATGGAAAGCACGGGCCGCCGCAGGAAGAAACCGGCCTTCACGGAAGCGGGAGAAGCCCCGGACGGGGACGGAACGGAAGGCTTCGGAGCGTCTTTTTTCAGGGAATCGTCACTCATGGCCGGCCTCCCTGACAGGAGCGGGAGCGTCCTCCACGCCGCTGCCCGTGACTGGAGACGAGGAATTCGGCGTATCCAGCGGATCCGCCTTCAGGCTCTGCCGAAGATTCTCCGCCCTGACCTTCTGACCGCTCGTCACCTTGTTCTGACCCTGCACCACTATCCTCTGTCCGGGTTCAAGCCCCTTTTCCAGAAGAAAGCTGCTGCCGAAGGCGGGACCGAGCGTCACAAGGGCAAGACTGGCACGATCCGCCTCGTCCAGCACGTACACGGCCGTTCCGTTTTCCGTCTGCATGAGCGCCTCCTGAGGGATCATGACCGCGCCGACGAGCCTGGCCCCGCCCACACGCACGATCACGAATTCGCCCGGAAGCAGCCGGCCTTCCGCATTGGGAAAGCGCGCCCGGGCCCTGACGGCGCTCGTCGAGGAATCCACCTGCGTGTCGAGAAAGACCACCTTTCCCTGCCGGTCGTAGCTTGTGCCGTCCAGCAGGGAGAGCTCGGCGGAGGAGCCTTCGCCGTAGCTTACGGCCCTGCCCTTCAATTCCATGTCGCGCATGGAAAAAAGTTCCACGCTCGGCACGGAGAACTCCACGTCCATGGGGTCGCTCTGATTGATGTACGTCAACGTGCTGTCCGTGCCCACGAGATTGCCCGTGCGCGTCACCTCCCGGCTGGTAAAGCCGGAAAAGGGAGCCTCCACCCGGCAGTAGCCGAGCCTTATGCGCGCATCGTTCACCGCGGCCTGCGCCGACTCCCGCCGGCCCTGGGCGCTCTTCCACGCGGCGTAGGCGCTGTCGCGCTCCTGACGGCTCACGGCGTTGACGGCATAGAGCTTCTGCACGCGGTCGTATTCCTTTCGGGCGTTGTCCAGCGTGCTCACGGCGTCGGCAAGCTGCCCTTCCGCCTGACGCAGCGCCGCCTGAAACGGCGCCTCGTCGATCTCGAAGAGCACCGTTCCCTGCTTCACGTACGCGCCTTCCCGGAAAAAGCGCTTCAGAAGAATGCCGGACACCTGCGGCTTCACCGCGGCGGAGCGGCTGCCCTCCGTCCGGCCCATGAACGTGGCATAAAGCGGCACGTCCATGCGCTCGAGCTTCACGGCCTTCACGAAGGGCGGCGGAAGAGCCGCCTCGGCGGACTGTTTCTTCTCGTCCCCGTCGCAGGCGACCAGAAGCAGACAAAAAAGCGCGACTCCACTTGCTCGCAGCGCATTCATGACCCATCCTCCATGGCTGAACGGTTTGCTCCGGCCGTCCGGAGCCGGACGCCCCGTCCCGCGGAAATCGTCCGCGACCAAAAGACGCCCCGTCGTCCGCCCGCGCATTGACAAAAGACCGGGCAAACGTAGATTATGGCAATCTCCTTTGTCTTAATACGGCGATGAAAAGCGCGCCATGAGGTTTTGTATGAGTTCTTTTATTCTTCGCGGTTTTCTGATCGGCAGTTCCGTCGGCATCTTCGCCGTGCTCCTGGGCTTCGTGAACACGGCGGAAGGCATCGTGTTCGGCGCCACCATGGGACTTCTTGCCGGTCTCACCTCGGCAAAGCTTTATGAAAAGCGCATGAAGAACAAGAAGTAGTCCCGCAGTATCCGCAGCCGTCGACGACTCTTCCGGGCATCCCGCAGACGCGGAGGACGACTCGCCCGTGCGCGCCCGACCGACGGCATCGAATCGCTTCCGCAGACGGGGGAAGACGGACGCCCTGCCCTCCGAAGTTGAAGCGTCCTTTCCGAGACGCGCGGCCCCTGACGCGGACGGCGCTCCGCCGCCCGTCTTCCGGCTTCTCTTCGTCCGCCGGAAGCGGCTCTTTCCGCATCTTCGCCGACGCCCCCCTTTCCGCACGCAAGAAAAAAGCCTTCCCCGTTTCGGACGGAGAAGGCTTTTTCACGAAATGTAAGATGTCTCTAGACCTGGCGTCTCGCGCAGAAGCGCAGAAGCCGGGACAAAAAGGCCAGCGCACGCTTGAAGGAGGCCTCGTCCTGCGCAAGGGCCTGCGGGCGCGGAAGCTGTATGACGAGCCTTCCGTGCACCCTGTCCTGACAGAAGGGCAGAAGACTCTTCGGCATGGAAAGCGTGTCCCTCGTATCGGAGCCGAAAAGCAGCAGCACGCGGGGATTCAGAAGCTTCACCCCGGACCAGAACAGCGCAGGTCCGTCTTCCGGGTGCTCTCCGGCCAGACCGCAGGGCCAGAACACATGGGTTCCGCCCGGATGATGAAGCTCCATGAGCATGCGCACGATGACTCTGCGGCGCACCTCGTCCGGCTTTCCGGTGAGATCCTCGCCGAGGCCGGTATAGGTCCAGAGCACGAGAGGCCGCGGCGGCAGGGGACGACGGTTCTTGAGCGCAAGCCAGCTTGCGGGCCACTCTTCCACAGGAAGCGCGCCGGGCGTGGCGAGGACTCCGCCGTCCGGGGAAGGCGCGGCGGCCGCGGCACGGGAAGGCGGCCGCACCGGCCGCTCCTGAGGGGCCGCGCGAAACGGCGTCTCCGCCGAAGGCTCCGAAGAAGGCGCGGCTTTGGCAAAGGCCTGCGATGCCGGCGCACGGACGGCTGCCTGCCGATCCTGCGCGGGCGCACGAAACGCCGCCGGAGCCTTCCGACGCTCCCCGGCCGCCGAAGAAGGCTGCGCCGCAAGGGCCGCTTCGTCCTCTTTCCGGCGAAGTTCGGCCACGCGCTGCGGACTGTCCACAAGCAGCACGGAAAGTCCCGCCTTGATCCACGGGCGCGCTATGGCGGAGGGAATCATCATACGAACAGCGTGCGCATCCAGTCGATGAGCTTCCAGGCCACCTGCGGCTTGGGCATGTCGGGCCATACCTCGTCGCGTCCCTGGGCGTCGGCCACATAGACGCGGTTGGCCGCGCGGCCGAAGCCGTCGGATATGCGGTTGCCCACCACGATGTCCGCGCCCTTGGTCTCCAGCTTGTGATGCACGGCAAGGCCGAGCGCGTCCATGTCGGGCACGCTTTCGGCGGCAAAGCCCACGACCACCTGCCCTTCGGTGCGCTCTTCGGCAAGGGTGCGGAGTATGTCGGCATTGGGCAGGAAGGAAAGCGTAAAGCCGTCGCCCGCCCTGTCCTTCTTGAACTTGCCCGGACCGTGCGGCTCGGGCCTGAAATCCGCCACGGCGGCGGTGAACACGCCGGCGTCCGACGAAGGCCAGAGCATCCTTGCCCGATCCAGCATCTGAGCGGCGGTGGTCACGTCGTGCCTGTGGAAGGCCGGATCGTCGGGAAGCCACAGATCCACGGGACCGCACACGGCATGCACTTCCGCGCCGCGCAGCCACGCGGCCACGGCGATGGATGCGCCCATGGTCCCCGTGGAGCCGTTGGTCCAGAAGCGCACGTCGTCCCAGCCCTCGCGCGTGGGACCTATGGTGAGCATGACGGTCCTGCCTTCCATGTCCTGCGGCGTGAGCGCCTTGAGTCCGGCAAGATAGATCATGCGCAGATCGGCAAGCCGTCCCTGACCCTCGTCGTGGCAGGCCACCACGCCGCTGTCCGGCCCCACGAAGATGAAGCCGCGATCACGCAGCGTTTCCACGTTGGCCTGCGTGGCGGGATTTCTCCACATGCGCGGATTCATGGCCGGAGCCAGCACCACGGGCCCGTCGAAGGCCAGAGCCTGGGCGGAGAGCATGTCGTCCGCAAGGCCGTGCGCAAGACGGGCCAGCATGTCGGCCGAGGCCGGAGCTATGACCATGGCATGGGCGATCTGACCGGGTTCCAGATGCTCGAAGGGCTCTTCGGAACCGAACATCTCTCCGTACACCGGAGAGGCGCCGAGCGCCCGGAAGGTGAGCGGCGAAATGAACTTCTGAGCGGCGGCGGTGAGCGTGGCGCTCACATTGGCGCCCGTGTCCTGCCAGCGGTGCACGAGCTCGGCGGCACGGAAGGCCGCCACGGAACCGCAGACGCCGAGATGCAGCCTTTTGTCCGCGAAACGCTTGAACAGCAGATGCTTTTCCATGAAGGAATCCTATTCGGAAAGTTTGGTCACCTGACCGGAGGAGCCGTAGGACGAACCCGAACCGGAATACGAAGAGCCGGAGTAGGACGACGAGCCGGAGGAAAGCGTGCTGTTCACGCTGTTGTGCACCTCAGGCACGAGACTCAGGATGTCCACGTTCACGCCGTTGACCACCCACACATCCATGGAGGTGTTCACCACGCCCTCGCGGTAGAAGATGGCCGCATAGTGCGGGGACTTCTCGTAAAGCTGCACGGAGCGCACGCCCACGCTGGAGCCGCGCAGCTGCCAGCCCTGACGGGCCATGTTCTGCATCATGACGTTGGCGAGGGACGTGCCGTCCACGCGGCCGCTGAAGGACTCCAGACCGAACTTGCTGCCGTCGGGGCCCACGGTGACCAGCGTTTCGGAGGGAATGGTGCTCATGGGCGCCGGGATGGGCACGTCACGGAACTGGGAAATGTAGGTCTCGGTGATGCTGGGCTGTTCAAAGGGGTTGCTGATGGAAGACATGCTGGAACAGCCGGTAAGCATGAGGGCAGCGGCCAGACCGGCGAACATCATGCGAGCTTTCATGAAAGACACCTCCGAAGGGGGGAAGATACGTGCGCGGAAAAACGAGAAGGCGTTGAAAATGACCTGTTTTTCCGCTTTATGTCCAGAAGTACACTATGCTAAAAAAAAAGGATGTGCAAACGGCTTTGCGCCTGCCGGGCCGCTCGTCAGCAGCCGCCTCCCCCGCCGCCTCCGCCCCCAGAGCCCGCGCCGCCTCCGCCGTCGCCGAAGGAGCTCGACGAGGACGAAGAGGAGCTCTCCGCGCTGTCGAAGGAGGAAGCGCTCCTGTCCGCATCGGCAGAGAACGCTCCCGCAAGAGAAGGCGTCAGGACCTGCGTCTCCCCGGCGGACGCCGCGGCAAGCACGGCGGAAAAATGCGCTCCCCAGGCCTTTTCCAGCCCGAAGGCCACGGCATAGGGAAGAAGTTCGCGATAGTGACCGAGCGTCCTTTCCGGAGGATTGAGCGCGGCAAGCGCCGGGCCCTCCGCCATGCGCATGTAGAGGGCCAGACCTTCCAGCCTGTCGAGCACGGCGCGCGCCTCCTTCGTGGGGGCGTCCATGATGCCGGAGAAACCGAGCGGAATGAGAAGCGCGAGAGCTGCAAGCGCCGTCTGCACGGGAGAAAGAAAGTCCAGGGCGTCCCTGAACGAGGTGACGATGAAAAAGCCGATGAAGCCCAGCATGACCGTCTGAAAGAGCAGGAAGAAGGCAAAGATGCCGTAGCGGCCGGAACTAAAAAGCTGCACGGCTCCCCGGAAGAACTTCCGGAAGAGCAGGGAAAGAAAAAGCATGAGCACAAGAACGCCCACGGCTCTTTCCGGCACGACGCCCCCCGTGATGTATCCGGCCGCGGCCGCAAGCAGCACCACGGCTCCCGCCGTGCCGAAAAAGCTCCATACCGACCCGAACAGGCCTTTCAGGCCCCCGCCTCCGGCTCCCTTCCACATCTTTCCGTAGTCGCGGACGAGCTGACTTCTCATGGCGCGGCGCATGGCGGAAATGATCTCGCCGTGCTCCCGGTCCACGGGCACGCGGCCCTCCATGTGCTCCAGAATACGCGCCTCCTCGGCATGAGGGGAAGTGCCGCCCGCGCGCTCAAGGATGAAGCCGTCCTTCGCGTTGCCCTCGATGCGGCAGCAGCCGCGCCCGGAGAGGGAAAGGATCGCCGCGCCGAAGCATCCCGGCGTCGCCTCCGTCTTGTGGATCAGAAAGCCTGCGGCCGCGGGAGAAATGACCGCGTCTTCTCCTTCACGAAGGTGCGGCGGATGAAAAAGCGGCACGATGACGCCCTTTTTCGGATCCCTGCCCGTGAAGAACCAGGCAAGGAAGAAATAAAGCAGCAGCACGGCGTCGAGAAGCGCGAGGATCAGCGTGCCGTGCACCGCGCCCGCGGGCCTGTCCAAAACCACGAAGCCCTTCTGCCAGCCCGCGGCCACGGTGAATTCCTCGCCGGGCCGCACGGCGCGCCCGGCATGAAAGCGCATGACAAGCCGCCCGTCCTTCGTTTCATGCGTCATGCTCACGGAAGAATCCCGGCTCCCGGGCCTGCCGAGCCAGGCCTTCTGACCGAAGAAGGGCGCGCCCGAAGGACAGAGCACCGTGCAGGACGCGTCCTCCACGGGCTCCTCCCAGCCGCTTCCCGTCACGTTCCAGGTCAGCTCGTCGTTGTTCTCGAAAAGACCGGTCTGTCCGGTCATGCGGTAGGAGAGAAAGAACTCATGCCTGCCCGGAGAGAGCACGCTTCCCCGGTCCCGCTGGTACACGCGCACCATGCCGGAGGATCTCGTCACGTCGTCCGCGGGAAGGGGCCGTCCGTCGAGACGCACCTCAAGCACCTGCATGGAGGCGCGCCCCTGCTCACGCCAGCGCGTCACCACGGGAATGTCGCGGAAGATGCCGTGAAACTCTCCTTCGGCCGGTATGTCCACCGAAAGCGACTCGGAAACCACGATGTCGCCGTTTCCAAAGACGTCCACGACAGAATCGAAACTGCGCACCCGCACGGGCGCAGCCAGCGCGTCCGCCGCCATGAGCAGACAGAAAAGCGCCGCCATGAGCCACTTTTTCATGCTGTTCCCCTTTGAAGAGCCGGTCCTGAAACCCCGCGTTAAACACCGCGTTTCGGCAAAGCCCCCGTCTTCTGCGGCGGGCCCGCTCTTCAAAAATAAGCGGCCCGGACAAAAAAGGGAAGAAGCCCGGACCTCTTCCCCTTCCTGCGCGTCAAAAAAAAGAGCCCGCCGCTCTTCGGGCGCGCTCTCTTTCCTGTGCAGCACTCCTTTCGGACAGGCCGCGCCTTCGGCGGCAAAACGGACCTGTCCGCTGCGGCGCATGGTCTACTTTGCGGGATACCCCGCAGGCACGGCCGCCTCGCTCTCGTCGGAGAGCTCGAAATACTCCATTTTGTGAAAGCCGAACCATCCGGCCACAAGATTGCCGGGAAACTGCATGATGCGGTTGTTCTGATCGCGCACCGTGCCGTTGTAGTAGCGGCGCGCCATCTGAAGGTCGTCCTCCAGGGCGCTCAGGGACTGCTGCAGATGCAGGAAGTTCCCGTCGGCCTTGAGTTCGGGATACGCTTCGGCCACGGCAAGGAGCCTGCCGAGCGCAAGGCTGAGGCCCTTTTCCGCCTCGCCCACGTCCCGGGCGCTGCCTCCGGCCGCCTGCATGCCCGCCTCCCGCGCACGGGAAACGGCGGAAAGCACGTCCTTTTCATGCACGGCGTAGCCCTGTACCGCGCTCACGAGCGAAGGCACGAGATCATGCCTGCGCTTCAGCTGCACGTTTATGCCGCTCCAGGCCTCCTCGGCAAGATTGCGGCCGCGCACCATGGCGTTGTAAAGCGCGATGAGCACCGCTGCAAGAACGGCGACGACGGCGACGATGATGCCCGCTGTGACCATGAGCACTCCTTGAAAGGCACGTCCCGAAAAAGGGACGGCGTTCACTTCTTCGTGTCGAAAGGCCAGGGACGGATCTCGAAGGGCACGGTCTTCCGCATCCCTTCCAGAAGTTCAAGAAGCTCCTCCCGCTGATGCGGAGAAAAAAGCAGCTTGAACAGCGCCTTTCCGGGATCGAGCACCGTGAGCATGGCCAGATGCGCGCCCCCGCCTTCCAGAAGATAACGAAAAAGACCCGTATCACGGGGAGCGATACGGATCAGCAGCATCTCTGACGTGACGGCCGCAGGAAGCCGGACGGGCTTTCGCCGCACATGTCCCTTTCCGCAGGACGGATCGGACGCGGTCCCCTCCGGCAGAGGCGTGACGGACGGATCCATCCTACTTCATGCGGTAGGTGATGCGTCCGCGGGTAAGATCGTAGGGCGAAAGCTCGACCTTCACGCGGTCACCGGGCAGAATGCGGATGTAGAACTTGCGCATCTTGCCGGAAATATGGGAAAGCACTTC
>CAJJMX010000055.1 GCA_905192935.1 uncultured Mailhella sp. | reverse complement strand
TCCCTATCGGGTGTCGTCGTTCTGTGCCGGGCTCTCCCGTCGTAAAGGTGAAAGGTTGCCATGCGAAAATCGTGCGTCAGGTTGCGGTGATTCCGGCAGACGACGTCCGCACGGAGGCTTTCGAAAAAGGCTTCGGAACCGACGTCTTTTCCCTCCCTGTCGGACAGGCAGGCATAATGAAAAAACGCCGTCCTGCGTCAGACCGGAAGATTCTGGCCCCATGCGCCCCGTCTCGAGGCGAAAAACTCCTCCTCAGTCCGTACCGGCGCTCCCCGTCTTTTCCTCCCGCCGAAAAACGTCTTCGCTTATCCGCCCGACGGCCTAGCCGCCGCAGATGCTCCGGGCCAGCTGAGGCTTGAGCGACGGCTGAAGCGTGGAAGCCAGATAGAAGGATCGCAGCTGGTCATAGGCGCGGTCGAGATCGTCGTTCACGATGATGGCGTCGAACCAGTGACTGCTCATGATCTCCGTCCTGGCGTTGGAAAGCCTGACGCGGATGGCCTCCTCGCTGTCGGTCCCGCGTCCGCGCAGCCGTCTTTCGAGCTCCTCCATGGACGGAGGCAGGATGAATACGAAACGCGCTTCAGGCAGGGAAAGGGAAAGCTGTGCCGCGCCCTGCACGTCGATGTCGAAGAGCATGTCCTTGCCGAGGGCCAGTCTGTCGAGCACCGGCTGAAGAGGCGTGCCGTAGAAATTGCCGTGGACCTCGGCCCATTCGGCAAAATACCCCTGCTCCCGACGCTGCACGAAGGTCTCGCGGTCAAGAAAGAGGTAATCCACGCCGTCCCTCTCGGTACCCCGGGGAGCTCTGGTCGTGCAGGAAATGGAGAATTCCAGAGGAAATTCCGCGGTCAGGCGGCTCACCAGCGTGGTCTTGCCTGCGCCGGAAGGCGCGCAGATCACGAAGGGAAGGCCGCGGCGCGGACCGAAATCATTGCTCATATATCATCCTCGTCTTCATCGTCGGAGCCCGCCTCGTCCTGCGAGGTGAAGCGCTGGCCCAGCGTGTCCGCGGAAATGGCGGACAGTATGACATGGTTGGAGTCGGTGACCAGAATGGCCCGCGTTTTTCTTCCCTGAGAAACGTCCACCAGACGCCCTTCGGCACGGGCGTCGTCGCGAAGACGACGCATGGGCGAAGAAAGCGGGTTCACGATGGCCACCACGCGCGAGGCCAGCACATAGTTGCCGAACCCCACATTGACAAGCTGCTGCCTTGCCATGACTACTCCAGATTCTGCACCTGTTCGCGGCACTTTTCCAGTTCGTTCTTGCAGTCCACCACGATGCGGGAAACCTGCGCGTCCTGTATCTTGTTGCCGCAGGTATTGATTTCACGAAAGCTTTCCTGAAGCGTGAAATCCAGCTTGCGCCCCGCGTCCTCCCCGCTTTCCATGAGCGAAGCCAGCCGCAGCAGATGGGAATGCAGGCGAATGAGTTCTTCCGTCACGTCCAGCTTGTCGGCCATGATGACCATTTCCTGAAGGAAACGCCCTTCCTCAAGCTCTGCGCCGAGGCTGTTCATCATGTCGGCAAAACGTTCACGCACCTGCTCGAAGCGGGCCGCCTTCACCTCGGGGGCCCGCTCCTCGATGGCGGAAACCCATTCGGCCATGCGTCCGAAGCGCACTTCAAGATCGCCCGCCAGCGCCGCGGCCTCCGTCTCGCGGGACTCGTTCCAGTCCGCAAGGGCGGCTTCAAGACCGGCGGCCAGCGGCTCGAAAAGCTCATCGTCGTCCTCATCTGCCCCGCTGGTCCAGAGCAGAGGAAGCTGCATGAGCGTCATGTAGTCCACCTCGAAGATGTCTCCACGCGACGAGGCGAAGGCCTTCACGGCATCCAGCATGGCCGCGGCCTGCGTGCTGTCGAAGCTTACGCGCGACTCCCGGCTGAACTGAAGGTTCAGCGTGATTTCCACACGCCCGCGCGAGGCGAAGCGGCGCACGATCTTTTCGAATCTGGCCTCCATGTTGCGGGCCTGCGGAGGGAGTTTCCACTTGAGGTCGAGAAAACGGCTGTTGACGCTGCGGATCTCCCAGGTCTGGACCATGTCGCCGTTGTCCTGCTGAAAACGGCCGAAGCCCGTCATGCTGCGAAGCGGCATATTATTCTCCTGATGGATGGTTCGTAAGGTCTTCTTCCCCGGCGGGGCGGACAATGATCAAATTTCCTTCCACGCGCACGGGAGTCACCCGGACAAGTTCATGTCCGCGTCTCTCCCGGCACGATTCCTCTTCCATGCGGCAGTCGGCGTACCACTCGTTGTTGCCGTGCCTTGCATCCGTGCTGTCGAAAGCCACCATCATGACGGGTCTTTCAAGCTGCTCTTCAAGGAATCTGCCGTGCTTTTCCGCCATGAGCGCGCGCACTCTCGCCGCGTGTTCCTGACGGACCTTCTTGGGGAGCTGATTCGCAAGCGCGGCCGCACGCGTCCCCGGGCGAACGGAATAGGGAAAGACATGGGCGTAGGTCATGGGCAGCGTGCGCAGCATGTCCAGCGTCTCTTCGGTCTCTTCCTCGGTCTCGCCGGGAAAGCCCATGAGGATGTCGGCGCCGAGCCCCATGACCGGCCAGAAACGACGCATCTTCGTCACGGCGTCGACCACGGTTTCCGGAGAATAGGGAGAGCGTCCCATGCGGCGCAGGACGGCCATGCTGCCGCTCTGAAGGGAAAGGTGCAGATGCGGACATACCATGCGGCAGCCCTCCAGCACCTCCAGACATTCTTCCGAAGTCACCTGAGCGGGATCCAGAGAACTCAGACGGAATCTGGCCCTGCCCCGCCACTCGGGAGCAAACTCCGCGTCCATGCGCCGAAGCAGCGTCCAGAAGTTTTTTCCGTCGCCGCCGTCGGCGTGGAACTGACGCAGATTCACGCCGGAGATCATGATCTCCCGGTAGCCGTTCTCAAGAAGCCTCCGGGTCTCGGCCAGAATATCGTCCACCGGCCGGCTGCGGGCCGGACCGCGCGTGAGCGGAATGATGCAGTAGGCGCAGCCCTGGGAGCAGCCGTCCTGGACCTTGACCACGGGACGGGCCCGACGGAAGGAACAGATGGAAAAGGGAGCAAAGCGCGGACGCGTCTCTTCCGACACGGAAAAGTCCGTCATCTCCAGAGGATGCCCCCGCAGAAGCACGAATTTGTCCTTCTGGGGAATAACCGCGGCCACGCCGGGCACGGCAAAATCCGCAGGCGCCGCCGACGCGGCGCACCCCGCGGCAAAGATACGCGCCCCGGGATTGAGCCGCCCGAGCTTTCGCGTCATCTGTCTTGCGTCGCTTACGGCTTCGGCCGTCACGGCGCAGGAGTCCACAAGCATCACGTCAGCCTCGGCGGGATCGTCGGTCTCCGTGCCTCCGAGGCTCTGCCACCATTCGCGTATGGCCTGCGTTTCATACTGATTCACGCGGCATCCGTAGGTGACGGCATAAAATTTAAATGTCCTTTCCATGATTACCGCCCGCCGATGATGGAATAGCCGCGTATGCGCTCAATGAGCAGCCCCTTCGGGTCGGCGTCGCTTCTTTCACTGCCGGGCTCAAGACCGGTGATCACGGCCCTGCCGAGAATGATGCGGCCTTCCCTTCCGTCGCGCAGCCTGCTGCGCACGCCCCAGATATCGTGAAAGAACACGGGCCTGCCTTCAAAGCTGCCCACATAGAGTCCGATGTGTCCGGGCAGCCAGAGAAGCGTGCGGAAAGGCTCGGCTCCGCGAAGTATGGCTTTCGTCTTGTTTTCGGCGGAAAGCTCCTGAACGCTGTGGAAATTTCCGGCCTTGGCCTGCGCCGCGGAATTTCTGGGCAGCCAGATGCCGAAGGGCGCGAACAGATCGCGCATCATGGCCGAACAGTCCCTGTTGCCGTACATGCCGCCCCAGCCGTAGTTCTCGCCCATCATGCGGTCGCCTACGGCGGCCACGGCCTGAGCGGTAAGAGGCTGCGGCATGGGCAGAACGCTCCCGGACTCCACGGACACATGCGCCGCATGCGCACGACCGTCGACGCCGCGCACGGGCACCAGCACCGTCTGCCCGCTCATGGGCAGCACCGTGCCTATGTCCGCCACGGCAAAAAATGCGCCCGCATCTCTCAGGGACACGTCTTCCTTCACCACGCAGCCCAGCGAAGCCGACTGCCAGAGGCTCTGAAAGGCCTCATCCACGAAGGCCACGCTTCCCGCCTCCACCCAGCCCCAGGCCATGGGGCTCTGCACCAGAAGCCACGCACCGTCGCGGCTTTCATGATGCACCATGACGGGCGTGCCCACGGCCATGGAGCTCTGCTGGAAATCGTCGAAGGGCCAGCCCTGTCCCGCGCCCTCGATCCTCGCAAAGCGGGGCTTCACGGTAGGCGCCAGACGAAGGTCCGCATGCCTGACCACGACGGCCGCCCTCCCCTGTGAGGAAGCCTCGTCCAGTGCGGCGTTGTACCTCATGTTCTCCCAGGCCGCATCGTTCCAGGGGCGCAGATTTTCGGCAAAGCCGCGCTTTCCCGGAGCCCAGTTTAGCACGGCCTCGAATTCGCGCAGCGTGGCGCGGGACATCTTTCCCGCGTTCCCGGGCGCAAAACCTCTGCGGCGAAACTGCTCCATGTCTTCCTGCGCCGCCTGCGGGGAACGCAGAAGCGCACTTCCTCCCGCCTGTCCGGCGAACACGGCAAGATTCTGGGGAACGGTCTGCACGTCCCGCACCTCGCCCGCGGCGTTCTGCCGCTGCTGAGGCACTTTCGGCTGACCGGCGCAGCCTCCGGCAAGCACGGCTCCGCAAAGCACAAGTCCCAGGACCGCGGTCTTTGCGCCGAGGCCTTCCGTCAGTCTTCCGAGCGTCGGATAACGCACTGCTGTCATGATTTCTCCACGTCCTTTTCCGCACGGCGTCGGCCTGAAGCGGCTGCATCAGGCAGCATCTCGGCATGCACCGCGCCTTCGCTTCCGGCCAGCCTGTGCGCCAGCCAGGTGTAGCGTCTGCGGATATGATTGTTTTTCACCGCCATGGACAGCGCGCGCCACTCGCCTACCAGCACGACCATCTTTCTGCCGCGCGTCACGGCCGTGTACAGCAGATTGCGCTGAAGAAGCATATAATGTTGCATCATGAGCGGAATGACCACCACGGGATACTCGCCGCCCTGCGACTTGTGTATGGAAATGGCATAGGCGGGGACAAGCTCGTCCATCTCTTCCCAGAGGTAGTTCACGTTGCGGTCGTCGAAGCGCACGGTGAGTTCACGTTCCTCGGCGTCCAGATAAATGATGGTGCCGGTGTCGCCGTTGAACACGTCCTTGTCGTAGTTGTTGCGCACCTGCATGACCTTGTCGTTCAGGCGGAACTGCCTCTCGCCCCGGACAAGAGACACGGGCTGCGGATTCACGGCGTCCTGAAGACGGCGGTTCAGACTGTTCACGCCCACGGCGCCGCGCAGCATGGGAGAGAGCACCTGAATATCCTCGGTGCGGAAGCCGAACTTGCGGGGAATGCGGTCCTTCACGAGATCGACCACAAGATCGGCGGCGGCTTCGGGGTCTTCCTGCCGGAAAAAATAAAAGTCGGTCTTCTGTCCGGCTCTCTGATGCAGCTCCGGCAGACTGCCTCTGTTGATGAGGTGGGCGTTGCAGATGATGTCGCTCTGCGCCGCCTGACGGAACACTTCCAGAAGCTCGACCACGGGCACGACGCCGGAGGCTATGACGTCGCGCAGAACGTTGCCCGGTCCCACGGAAGGCAGCTGATTCACGTCGCCCACGAGAATGAACGTGGCCCCAACGGGAGCGGCCTTGACCAGATGGTACATGAGCATGGTGTCCATCATGGAGGCCTCGTCCACCACCAGAAGCCCGCAGGCGAGAGGATTGTTCTCGTTGCGGTTGAAGCCGTCCTCCGCCGGGCTGTACTCCAGAAGGCGGTGTATGGTCTTGGCCTCCAGCCCGCTTGCCTCGGACATCCTCTTGGCGGCGCGGCCCGTGGGCGCGGCGAGAAGCACGCGGGCCTTCGCCTCAAGAAACACCTTGATGATGGCGTTCAGGATGGTGGTCTTGCCCGTGCCGGGGCCGCCGGGGAGCACCATGACCTTGGAAGACGCCGCCGTATACACGGCCTGCTTCTGCTCTTCGGCAAGCGTCATGGGCATGGCGTCTATGACCTTCCTGACGAGCTTCTTCGGCTCGGGAATACGCACGGACTTCGGGGAGTGCAGAAGCCTCTGCATGTAGAAGGCTATCTTGGACTCATAAATATAGTTGCGCGTCAGGTACACGCCCTCATGATCCCCGAGGTCCTCGATGACCACGCGCTCTTCCCTCTCGAGGTCGGCTATGGCCTCGTCGGCCATGTCCGCGGGAACGGAAAGCTTGGCCACGGCCTCATCCACAAGAAGATCGCGGGGATAGTAGACATGTCCGTCCTCGGTAAGGCGCATGAGCAGATAAAGCACGCCTGCCTCGGCCCTCAGGGGACTCGACTCGTCGAAACCGAGCTTTCTGGCAAGCGCGTCCGCGGTGGTGAAGCCTATGCCGTGGATGTCCATGGCCAGCCGGTAGGGATTCTCGCGCACCACGGCAAGGGCCTGCGCGCCGTACTGGCGGTAGATGCGCACCGAAAGATTGGCGGTCACGCTGTGGGGCTGAAGAAAGATCATGAGCTCTCGTATGCCCTGATGCTCCGCCCAGGACGCCTTCATGGCCTCGAGTCTCTTCTTGCCGAAACGCGGCAGCTCCAGCATGCGGTCAGGGTCGTGATCCATGACCTCAAGCGTGCTTGCACCGAAATGCGCCACGATGCGGTCGGCCCACTTGGGACCTATGCCCTTGATGCAGCCGGAAGCCAGAAAGAGCCGTATGCCCTCTTCCGTGGCGGGCAGTTCCTCCTCGCAGGAGGACATCTGGATCTGCCTGCCGAACTTCGGATGATTTATCCAGCGTCCCTTCACCCGAAGACGCGCGCCGGGCTGCGGAGACGACATGCTGCCCACGACCGCCACAGGGTCTTCCCGCCCCTCGACCCGGAGCCGGAATACCGTCCAGCCGTTCTCCTCGTTGTGGAAGACCACGCGCTCCAGCGTGCCGGAAAATTCCTCCGGCCTGTCGGTGTCTTCCGAGGCCAGCATATCCATCTGTTCCATGATTTTCGCCCGGGCCGCGTTAGGAAAAAAGAAAAGCCGGGCAGCCCTCATGCCGGCCTCTTTACAACTCCCTTGATGTACTACTATAAACGTGAAATATCATCAAGGCAGGCTCCGTCGGATGCGCGTCATGCCAGCGCGCCTCCGGCACCGGTTCAGAGCCCGCCGTTTCCCGTATGCCGCGCAAGCGCCCGGCATGCCTGTAATCCTCAGCAGTTCAGACTGTGTCGAGGCGGCCCGGAAGCGTCATGCCAGCGCCAGGGGAAGAGCGCGACATGGACTGGCTTTCCGTACTGTGAGGACAGTATGCCCGAATTTTCGAGGATAGACCGTCTGCCCCCCTACGCCTTTGCCGTGGTGGGAGAAATCAAGAAGCAGCTCCGCCAGCAGAACATCGACATCGTCGACCTTTCCATGGGCAACCCCGATCTTCCGACGCCCAAGTTCATCGTGGACAAGCTGTGCGAGGCCGCCCGCAAGCCCGTGAATCACCGCTATTCCGTCTCCCGGGGCATTCCCAATCTGCGCAAGGCCATCTGCGACCTTTATGCCCGCCGCTACGACGTGCACCTCGACCCGGAAACACAGGCCATAGCCACCATAGGTTCCAAGGAAGGCCTTGCCCATCTGTGCCTTGCCATGCTGAACCCCGGCGACGTGGTGTTCGCACCGGACCCCACCTATCCCATCCATGTGTACGCCCCCGTCATCTGCGGGGCCGACGTGCGCCGTATTCCCGTGGCGGAAGACCGCGACTTCTTTGAAGACCTGCTCACCGCCACCAAGCAGACCTGGCCCAAGCCGAAGCTGCTCATCATAAGCTATCCGCAGAACCCCACCACGCAGGTCGTGGACCTTCCGTTCTTCGAGCGCATCGTGGAATTCGCCAAGGAGCACAAGATGTGGGTCATCCACGACATGGCCTACGCCGATCTGTGCTACGACGGCTACAAGGCGCCGAGCTTCCTGCAGGCCAAGGGCGCCAAGGACGTGGGCGTGGAATTCTACTCCATGACCAAGGGCTATTCCATGGCCGGCTGGCGCATGGGCTTCTGTCTCGGAAACCGCGATCTCGTGCACATTCTCACCCGCATTAAAAGCTATCTCGACTACGGCATATTCCAGCCCATCCAGATAGCCGCCACCGTGGGCCTCAACGCGCCGCGCGACGCCGTGGAAAAAATCTGCGACGAATACCGCAAGCGCCGCGACGTGCTCTGCGCGGGACTCAACCGCATAGGATGGCCCATCACGCCGCCCAAGGCCACCATGTTCGCCTGGGGCCGCATCCCCGAACCCTTCCGCGCCATGGGCTCCATGGAGTTTTCCAAGCTCCTGCTGCAGAAGGCCCATGTGGCCGTGCAGCCCGGCATCGGCTTCGGACAGATGGGCGACGAATACGTGCGCTTTGCCCTCATCGAAAACCAGAAACGCACCAGGCAGGCCCTCCAGGGCATCAAGAAGGTGCTTCAGGAAGGCTGATATCCTAGATAAGACGGAGGGACGGCAGGACGCGACAGCGTCACCCTGCCTCCCTTCCGAAGCCGGAAGAGCGGCGGCATGACCGTCCGCTCCCCGACCGGCAGAACCTCTTTCCTCCTTTGGAGCTTGCATGTCTCAGAACCTTTGCATCGGCATAGCCGGCCTCGGTACGGTCGGCAGCGGTCTCGTGGAAATGCTGCAAAAGAATCATGACGAAATTCTGCGCAGAACGGGCCGCGAAATCACGATCAAGGCGGTGGCCGTACACAATCTCGCCAAAAAGCGGGATCTGCCCGAAGGCGTCGTCCTCACCGACAACGCCCTGTCCCTCGCGGACGACCCCGACATTCAGGTGGTCGTGGAACTCATGGGCGGAACCACGGTAGCCAGAGATCTCATCATGCGCTCCATGGAAAACGGCAAGTCCGTCGTCACCGCCAACAAGGCCCTGCTTGCGGAATACGGCCGTGAAATCTTCGCGCTTGCCGCAAAAAAGAACGTGGCTCTCGGTTATGAAGCCAGCTCCGCAGGCGCCATTCCCGTCATCCAGACCCTGCGCGACAGCCTTGCCGGCAACCACATCACTTCGGTGATGGGCATTTTGAACGGCACATCCAACTACATTCTTTCCGAGATGAACAGCCACGGCTTCGACTTCCCGACCGCGCTCAAGGAAGCTCAGGACCTCGGTCTGGCCGAAGCCGATCCATCGCTGGACATCGACGGACAGGACGCCGCCCACAAGCTGGTTCTGCTCATCCG
>CAJJMX010000054.1 GCA_905192935.1 uncultured Mailhella sp. | reverse complement strand
CATTGATGAGCATGTTCAAGACCAGCTGCTCGAGAAGTATCCTGTTGCCCTTCATGGGCAGCTCTTCCGGCAGCAGGCTGTCGTCTACCTTGACCGTGCGCAGTCTGGGCCGGAGAAAGAACAGGGCCTCGCGCACGATCAGGGCAAGATTCTGCCTTTCATACTGCACGGAATTCGGCAGAGCTATGTTCAAAAGCCGTCTTGTGGTGTTCACGGCGCGCTCGCCGTTTCTGTGTATGGCCTTCAGCATGGGACGCAGGGGACTGTCTTCCGGACAGTCCTCCAGGGCTATTTCCGCGTTGGCCATGACTATGCCTATGGGATTGTTGATCTCGTGCGCCACGCCTGCGGCCAGCTTGCCGAGCACGGCGAGCCGCTCCATTTCCATGACCTGCCGATCCAGCTTTCTGCGCTCGGTCATGTCGCGGCCTATGAGGCATATGGCATAGGGAGAGCTTTCAAGGTCGGCCATGAACAGATTGACCTCAAGCACGAGCTCCTGCTCGGTTCCCGCCGCCAGCGTGATTTCCCGGCGCAGCGCCCCGTTCCGGGGAATAAGCTGCACGAACCGCTCCAGACATCCGCTCGTCTCGCTGCACAGCGCGTCCATGAGCATGGAACTGTAGCCGGAACCGGCAATGTGCAGTATCTTCCTCGCCGCGCGGTTGGAAAGCGTTATCCGTCCCTCCTCGTCAAGCAGAAGAATGATGTCCGGCGATTCCTCTATGAGGTCGCGATACTTTCTTTCCGAGCGTATGAGCCTGCGCGAAACCTTGCGCACCTGACTCTTCAGGGCATAAATCCAGGTGACGGAAGCCAGAAGCACGCAGGCGAGCAGCGCCACCCCGCACAGGATGTGATAGTGGTACAGCTCCCAGAGCGTGGGCATGTAAAGCTTGCGGCCGAGCCAGCGGGAACGCAGCTTTTCCACCACGCCGGTCTCCTCAAGATGGACCAGCGCGCTCGTCATGCGCTCAAGAAGCCCCGACCGGCGTCCCACCATCATGACCATGGGAATGCGCTCCAAGGATCCCCCCATGACGCGTATGTCCTTGTACTTCTTGCTCTGCACGATGTAGAAGGCCATTTCCACGGAACTTGCGATGTAGGCGTCGGCCTCCCCCGCCACAAGACGGTTCAGCGCATTGGTGATGGAGTCGGCCTGAACCACGGTGCAGCCCATGAGCAGCATCTTGGGCGTGTAGGTGTCGCCGCGCTGAAGTATGACCCGCCGACCGGCAAGTTCGCTCTCTCTGGAGAACTGATGCTCCTGCCCCGCCACGATGATGGCCCGGTTCAGGGCCAGCGGCGTGACCAGCACGTCGGAAAAGTCGTTCCTGAGATCCACGGGCATGAGACCGACCACGGCGTCTATCTCGCCGCGCTGCAGCTTCTGCTCAAGCTTGCGCGTGTTGCTCTGCACAAAAACTATTTTTTTCCCAAGTTCCTCCGCCATCTTCACGCTGAGATCCACGGCCAGCCCCAGCAGACCGTCCCGGCTCTCATTGAGGAAGGAAAGCGGCGCGGAGTTGGGCGGAACGCCGATGATGAGATACTCCGACCTCTTTTCCGGCAGAGACCACGCCCGGCCTGCCGGCAGCAGGGCACAAGCAAACGCACAAAGTACGACGAACACGGACATACCACGCATGAGACGACACTCCTCGTCATCATAAAACACCAGCGCCTTCCCTGCTGCAAGAAAAAAAAGTGTACGGTTTCCCGCACACTCCTCCTCCCGCTGTGCGGCTTATTTCACAAATAAAGACGGCGAAAGACAAAATCTCATTGATATTACAACAGAAAGTATTCTGGCACAGTCTTTGCTAGGGAGGAAGTGAATCATTCCGGCCTTTAACCTCGTAAAGGAAGACACATGAACCGTCGTCAATTTCTCATGGGCCTGTCCGCCGCAGCCGCGGCCACGACAGTACCTTCCCTGAGCTGGGCATTTCCTTCCGTATTCCCTCACGGCACCACCATCTACAAACCTGAAAAGTGCTGGAACGGCTATACCGTGTTCGGCGTGGAAACGGCCGGTCAGGGCTGCGTGCTCATCGACATGAACGGCAACGTCGTGCACGAATGGAAGAACGTGAGTGAACTTGAGCATCCCACCAAGCTGCTCAAGGGCGGCTACGTCATGGGCGCCACCCGCCAGAAGCCGGAAATGGTGGGCCGTACCTTCGGTGATCCCATGTCCGCCGACCTTTCCATCTGCGACTGGAACGGCAAGATCCTGCGCAACATCCCTCTTGCAGGCATGCATCACGACTTCCAGGTGGAAGGCAACCCCACGGGTTACTACTCCCCCACCATGGACGTGGAATACAAGCCGGAAGGCAAGATCCTCGTTCTGTCCCATCTGTTCACCGAAAACCCCGCCATCACGAACAAGAAGCCTCTGGATGACGACTACATCTTCGAAGTGGACAAGGACAACAACATCCTCTGGGACTGGAAGGCATTTGAACACTTCGACGAGCTGCATCTGCCCGAAGACATGAAGAAGGCCATGCGCCGCTTCCCCACCTGGCAGATGACCCGCACGCCGGGCGTCCGCGCCGCCGACTGGATGCACATGAACTCCGCCTCCTACCTCGGCCCCAACCACTGGTACGACGAGGACCCGGTGAAGTACGCGGCCTTCAATCCTGAAAACATCATCTGCTCCTGCCGTCAGCTCAACACCTGCTTCATCATCGACAAGGCCACCAAGAAGATCGTGTGGCAGATAGGCCCCACCTTCTACCCCGACGACAAGTGGATCTTCGGCGGCAAGGAATACAAGCGCGCCCTGTACAAGCTCGGTCAGATCGTCGGTCAGCATCACTGCCACATGATCCCCGCAGGACTTCCCGGCGCGGGCAACATCATGATGTACGACAACGGCGGCTTTGCCGGCTACGGCGACCGCAACCCCACCTCCCCCATGGGCTGGAGCAACGCCCGCCGCGACTACTCCCGCGTCATCGAATTCGACCCGGTCACGCTCAAGAAGGTGTGGGAACATTCCTCCGCCACCATGGGCCTGCGCGAGACCTACAAGTTCTACAGCGACTACGTGAGTTCCGCCCAGCGTCTGCCCAACGGCAACACCCTCATCACCAACGGCGCCGTGGGCCAGTTCCAGGAAGTCACTCCCGATCACGAGATCGTGTGGGAGTACATCAGCCCCTGGTACAATCCCAACGGCAAGTTCAACCTTGTCTACCGTGCCTACCGCGTGCCCTACGACTACGTTCCTCAGCTCAAGAAGCCCCAGGAATTCGCCGTGACCCCGCCTGAAAACACCACCTTCAAAATCCCCGCCAGCAAGACCCCTTATCAGTCTGGAAAATAACGGAGTTTTCATGAAAAAGCTGCTTTTTTCCCTTTCTCTGTGCGCCCTTCTCGCCGCGGCTTCGCCCGTTCTGGCCGATGAAGAACTGGTGCCCGGCGAAGATGCCATCAACCTGAACACGGCCACCGTGGAACAGCTGATGTCCATCCCCGACGCCAACATCACCAAGGAAATGGCCGAAGCCATGGTCAAGATGGCCAAGGAAAAGCCCTTCACCATGGCCGAAGACCTGCTCAAGGTCCCGGGACTCGACAACAAGACCCTGGAAGCCATCAATCCTGTGGAAGAACAGAACAGCCTGTGGTATGACCCTGACAACGCCGAAATGACGCTCGCGCCGTCAAAGTGCTGATTTTTTTGAAGGAGTGACACCATATGAAATTCACCCGTACTCTCATGCTCTCCCTCATGGCCTGCGCCATGGCCGTCCCCGCCTATGCCGGTTCCTTCAGCTTCAACAAGGCCAGCGCCGAAAAGATGGTGGCCGCCTGCAAGGAAGAAGGCATCGAACTTTCCATGGATCAGGCCAAGGCCATCGTGGCCGCCCGCGCCAACAAGCGCTTCACCTCTGTCGATGATCTGACCGACATTCTCCCCGGCCGCAAGATCTCCGAACTCGACCCCATCGAAGAAGATGACGACCTCATCTTCAATCCCAACGCCATGCCCGGCATGAAGGCCTACTAGTCCTTCTCCCCCCCTGCGATGAAAAAGCGGATCTTTTCTGAAGATCCGCTTTTTTATTTTATAGCTTATGCAATATGTCGACATTAAAAACTTCATACTCTTCATAAGAATATGACAACATTCCATACTATCTTATATTACGTGTATTATCATCATATTTTTTCATGTACGAGGTGCCGCACAACTTCCTTTTAAATTTAATATAATCAAGAAAAATTTTCATATAACTATGCTTAAAGAAAAAATAATATTTTTATGGTATATTTCTTGCATTTTTCCTTGTGACAGCACGGCAGACCAGGCTCTGCCACCCCTTCACCGCTTTCCAAGGAGTTGACATGAATCTTTCCAGAACGCTCTCCTTCACCTGTGCGGCGCTGCTTCTTGCGGCCGGCATGGCTCAGGCAAAACCCCAGGTCATCGTCACAGGCACTGTCAAGTATGATCCTGCCAAGACCTTCAACTCCTACGTCATCATGGCCACGAAGGGCACGACGAAGCTCATCGACCGCAACGGCAACCTGATAAAGGAATGGGATTCCAAGAGCACGGAATACAGCATGCCCGCCAAGGCACTGCCCGGCGGATACGTGGCCATGACGCTCTACCCCTCCCTGCCCACCGGCGGTCAGGACGCGAACACGCTCGCCATCCTCGACTTCGACGGCAACGTCGTGCGCAAGTTCAACCATCATGAAAAGGTCGACGACATAGGATGCCAAGGGAGAAACCTGGGTCGCCCGTCAGCATCACGATTTTCAGATAGAGGGCATGAGCACGGGCTACTACGCTCCCGGTCAGACGCCCAAGCTGGACGGCAAGATGCTGGTCCTCTCCCATGAAAACTCCAGGCACCCCGGCATCAATCCCAACGTTCTGACTGATGACGTGATCCTCATCGTGGACAAGGATGAAAACATTCTCTGGAAGTGGGCTGCCGCCGATCACTTTGAAGAACTCGGCTACACGGAAGACGCCATTGCCCGCACGCAGGCCATGAAGCTGCCCAAGAAGGCCCTCAAGCATCAGGGCGTGGACTGGCTGCACATCAACTGCGCCTCCTGGCTCGGCCCGAACAAGTGGTATGATGCCGGCGACAAGCGCTTCCATCCCGACAACATCATCTGCGACAGCCGCAACACCTCTCACATGTTCATCATCGACCATGAGACCGGAAAAATAGTCTGGCAGGTCGCTCCTCCCTTCGTGGGGGAAAACGCCAGACTCGGCAAGTTCGCAGGCATACATCATACCCACATGATCCCGAAAGGGCTGCCCGGTGAAGGCAACATCATGGTGTTCGACAACGGTGGCACCATGGCCAACAACAAGTATATCGATCAGAACCATGCCTACAGCCGCGTGGTGGAATTCAATCCCGTAACTAAAAGAAAGGTATGGGAATACTCGGCCATTTCCGTGGGCGTGGGGAGAATCTGGCCGACAATCTGTTCTACAGCCCCTTCATTTCCGATGCCCAGCGCCTGCCCAACGGCAACACCCTCATCAATGAAGGCTCGAGTTCCCGCATCTTCGAAGTGACTCCCAAGAAGGAAATCGTGTGGGACTACGTGAGCCCCTACAACGCCACGGAAAAAGGCGCGTACATAGCCGGCTATACCTACCGCTCCTACGCCGTTCCCTACGAGTTCTTCCCGCAGCTCACAAAGCCCGTGGAAACCGCCGTCATTCCTCCCAAGCACGGCGCCATCGTTCTGCCCGACGTGAACGGCAAGCTGCCCGACATCCAGCCCGTCGTGGACAAGAGAACGCCCGTGCAGTTCGGCACGCTCACACCCGTGGCAACTCCCGCCTGGACGGCCGCCCAGAAAACCGGCAAGTAGGCTCGCTGGGAAGCAGCCTGAAAAAGCGTGAGGCGCCCCTTCAGCCTCAGTCGTAACGTTCCATCATCGAAAGAGCGGGTCCGTCAGGCCCGCTCTTTCTCTTTGTGCGTCGTCGAATGACGGGGCTTTCACATCCCTCTCGTCCATGCCCCGCGCGCCTGTACGGAAAAATTCCCGAAATTTCCCGAACCGAGTGCCCGTTCACTCCCGGCCCCTTTGCAGACACCGGCGTGCGTGCGGTATTTCGTACACGTCGTCCCTTCTTTCACGAAAGATTCGAGACATATTCATGTAATATATTGAAAGAAAAACTTTTACCGGCCATGGCATGATTCTTGCATAAAATTTGTCGACAACGAGAGTCCTCAAAAGCGCAGACCTCTGTCGTTTTCTCTGGAAGATTTCCTTTTTCCGGGAGATTTTCCTCTGAAATGAATACCCGTTCTGCACAATATTGTACAAAAAACGCCATTTTTCATATTTCTGTTGCATTAATTTCAGAAACATGGAAACGACAAACAACCAACGCGGGAGAGTTGCACAGGACATAAAGAAAAACAATTTTTTTCACTATAAGAGCGTATCACTGAAAAGTTCGGCCAAATTAAAAAGGGTACAGACCGCATCTGTACAAAGGAATGAACATGAACAAACTGTTCGGCACCATGGCTGCGGTTCTTCTCGGTTCCCTCGCGCTGGCTCCCGCCGCGTGGGCGTATGAAGGCTTCAACGGACCTCTCGGCGTTCTCACCAACGAAAGTCAGGCTCTTCAGGGCTATACGCTCATTGCTCCCCAGAAGGCGAAGACGACCTTCCTCATGGACATGACCGGCAACGTGGTCAAGGAATGGAAGAGCGAATATCCCTGCTTCTTCGCCATGCTCGACCCCAAAAACGGCAACCTGCTCCGCCACGCCGTGGCCCCTTCAGGTCTCGTGCCCTTCGGCGGTCAGGCCGGCATCATCGAAGAATTCGACTGGACCGGAAAAAAGATCTGGGAATTCAACACGGTCAAGCCCGGCAAGGAACTCGCCCATCACACCTTCAACGTCATGCCCAACGGCAACCTGCTGATCCTCGTATGGAAATATCACAGCTATGAAGATGCCATAGCCAAGGGGCTCGATCCCGACAAGCCCGGCCGCACGCTCTTCCCCAACGGCCTCAAGGTCGGCGCCAACAAGGAAGTGGTCAAGGGCATCTGGGTCGACGTGATCCGTGAAATCGAGCGCGGCACGGGCAAGACCATCTGGGAATGGGACGTATGGGATCACATCGGCACCAATCCCGATCAGCTCGACATCAACGTGTTCTGCTCTCCCAAGATCAGACGCGACTTCGCCGGTCCCGACTGGACGCATTTCAACGGCGTTTCCTACAATCCCGCCAACAATGAAATCTGCTTCACCTCCCGTCAGCTTTCCGAAGTGTACTTCATCGACTACGGCAAGAACGGCGGCATAAAGTTCCGCTGGGGCAACCCCGCCAACTACGGCAAGGGCAAGGCTCCCGCCGGATACGGTGATGACGGCAGCCAGAAGCTCTTCGGACCTCACGCCTGCATGTGGACC
The DNA here is from genome assembly GCA_905192935.1 of uncultured Mailhella sp. Classification (GTDB taxonomy): domain Bacteria; phylum Desulfobacterota; class Desulfovibrionia; order Desulfovibrionales; family Desulfovibrionaceae; genus Mailhella. The sequence goes on along the minus strand of CAJJMX010000054.1, from coordinate 1,939 downwards.
AGCGACGGCACCGTGACCATCTTCGACAACGGCAACAACCGTCCTTCCGGCAACTACAGCCGCGCCGTGGAAATCGACCGCGAAGGCAAGCTGCTGCGTCAGTGGAAGGCCTCCATGTCCGGTTCCTCCGACTGGAACTTCTACACCGCCTATCAGGGCGGTCTGCAGAAGCTCTCCAACGGCAACTATCTGCTTACCTCCACCAATACCGGCCACGTCGTGGAAGTGACCCCCGACAACCACATCGTCTGGGAATTCTGCAACCCCATGGGCGCGGGCGACAAGGTGTACTCCAGCGCCAGCAACGAAGGCTTCACGCAGGGCTTCGCCGTGCACAAGGCATGGCGCTTCACGGCCGACTCCCCCGAACTCAAGGGCAAGGATCTTTCCGTCAAGCATCCTCTCATGCCCGCGGGCACGCCGAACTGGCTTGAACTGCTGAAGGCCGGAAACGACGGCCCCGTCAGCCCCGCTCTCGCCAAGAAGAACAAGTAAGAAAGTCCCCTCCACGTCCCCGGGGTGAGGTCACGCCCCGGGGACACATTGCCGCTCAGGGAACGTTCCCGTCCTGTGAATGTTCCTTTCCCACAGATTTTCCTGCGGCCGACAGGCGGCTGCAAGCACCCTAAACCTACATACAGGATGGCCTCATGAACAGACTCATTGCCTCCGCACTGATCGCCTTGTCCATGGTCGGCGCCGGGAGTATGACCGCTCCCAGGCAGGCAGATGCCGTAGAAACCATGTCCACGCCCACCGGCGTACTGAGGTACGACAAGGACAGGGCCCAGAACGGCTATACGCTGATCTCGCCCATGCTTGCCACGTCCACCTATCTTCTGGACATGGAGGGCAATATCGTCCATGAATGGAAAACTGCCGGCAGACCGGGCCTCTATGCGGAGCTTCTGCCCAACGGCAATCTGCTGCGCGGCCTGCGTTACGAGAACAAGGTGCCCTTCGGCGGAATGTCGGGGTGCCTTCAGGAGATCGACTGGGACGGCAACGTGGTATGGGAACACAAGATCTACGACGATGCCAGGCTGAGCCATCATGCCTTCGACCGCATGCCCAACGGCAATACGCTCATCGTGGCCTGGGAGCACAAGAGCTACGATGAAGCCGTGGCCAAAGGCCGCAAGCCCGGGACCCTGCCCAAACCCGGCACCGATACCGGCCACAAGCCCAACTACGACGGCCTGTGGGCCGACTACATCGTGGAAGTGGACAGAAACGGCAACGAGGTATGGTCGTGGCACGCCTGGGATCACATCGGCACGGGAAAAGACGCCTTCGACATCAACTACCGTCTGCCCATCAAGAACTACTACGGCGATTCCGACTGGATGCACATCAACAGCGTCCGGTACAATCCCGAAACCGATCAGGTGCTCATAAGCTCCAGAAATTTCAGTGAAGTCTTCATCGTCAATCACGACAAGGCCGGCAAGATCGTCTGGCGTTTCGGCAACCCCAGCAATCACGGCGAAGGTTCCCTTCCCGGATTCTGCAACGACGGCAGTCAGATCTTTTTCGGCAATCACGACGCCGTATGGCTCGGCAACGACAAGGTGGCCGTGTTCGACAACGGCTGGCAGCGCCCGCAGGCCAACCGTTCCCGCGCCGTCGTCGTGGACATCAAGACCGGCAGCATAGACTGGGAATACGCTGCCAAGAATCCCAATGCCTTCTACAGCGCCTATCAGGGCTCCACGCAGCATCTTCCAAACGGCAACGTGCTCATCACCTCCACGGCCACGGGACATATTTTCGAAGTGACGAAAGACAAGGACGTCGTGTGGGAATACGTAAGTCCCTTCGTCCGCATGGGCGCCGTGCGTCCCATGCTCAGCGAGGCCGACGCCATTGCCGATCCGCAGGGCGTGGAAGACATCAACGTCATGTTCAACATGGTGCACCGCGCCTTCCGCTACACGGC
>CAJJMX010000053.1 GCA_905192935.1 uncultured Mailhella sp. | reverse complement strand
GGCGATCATGGCTTCCCGGACGGCGTCGAAAAGCTCCAGGCCGTCCAGACGCTCCTCCACCATGTGGTTCCACCAGTCCTCGCCGCTCTCATACCCTGCGGCTCGGCCCAGCCAGTCCAGAGGATCGGCCGTGTCGAAGTTCTCTTCCGTTCCCGGGCCCGTCGGCTCCCCGTTCCTTTCTGCGGAACCATCCTCCCCGTCCGCCATGGACGCTTCTTCCGGAATCGACGCTTCATCGGAGCGTTCTTCAGGGGCGTCGCCCTTCTCTTCCGGGGCCGCACCTTCAGGCTGCGCCTCTTCAGAAGCCTCCGACAGGGCCGCTTCCTTCTCCTTGTCCAGGGCAAAGCGCACGGCCGCGGGAAGATCCATGAAACGCACGGGCACGCCGTGCTCAAGAGCATGGCGAAGAGCCTGCCATTCGGGAGAAAACTCCGCAAAGGGATAAAAGGCCGCCCTGCCCGCCTCTTCCTCCGCATAGACGAGCAACGCCACAGGAGGCTTCATGGCCTCGTCGGCGACAAAAGGCAGCACGCTCTCCCCCTCGGGCGGCCCCTCGATGAGGAGCGCATCCGGCTGCCACGTATCGAGCGCGCGGACAAGGCTGCGGGCACAGCCAGGCCCGTGATGCCTTATGCCGAATATGCGTATCTGCTTTGCGTCGTCCATGGTCATTCCACGTCGCGGCATGCGCGGTACAGGTCCTTCCAGTCGCCCCGTTCCTTCATGACGGTTTCAAGATATTCATGCCATATCACGCGATCCTGCACGGGGTCCTTGACGACGGCGCCCACAAGGCTGGCCGCCACGTCGGCGGCACGCAGACTTCCGTCACCGAAGTGGGCGGCAAGGGCCATGCCGCTGTTGATGACGGAAATGGCCTCCGCCGTGCTCAACGTACCGGAGGGCGTTTTCACCTTGAGCTTGCCGTCCTCCGTTCTGCCGTTGCGAAGCTCTCGGAAAATACGCACCACGCGGCGCACTTCGGCAAGCGCCGGAGGCTCGGCGGGAAGCTCCAGACTTCTGCCCATTTCCCGGACGCGCTTCTCCACGATGGCGACTTCCTCGTCCTCCGTGGCCGGCACAGGCAGAACCACGGTATTGAAGCGGCGCTTGAGCGCGGAGGAAAGCTCGTTCACGCCCTTGTCCCTGTTGTTGGCCGTGGCTATGACGTTGAAGCCGCGCACGGCCTGCACCTCCTCGCCGAGCTCGGGAACGGGCAGGGATTTTTCCGAAAGAATGGTGATGAGCGTATCCTGCACGTCCGCCGGAATACGGGTGAGCTCCTCCACCCGGGCGATGCACCCGTCCGCCATGGCGCGCATGAGCGGACTTTCCACAAGAGCCTGCCGGGACGGGCCCTTGGCAAGAAGCTCGGCATAGTTCCAGCCGTAGCGCATCTGCTCTTCGCTCGTGCCCGCCGTGCCCTGGATGATGCGCGTGGAGTCGCCGCTTATGGCCGCGGCCAGATGTTCCGAAACCCACGAATTGGCCGTGCCCGGCACGCCGTAGAGAAGAAGCGCGCGGTCGGTGGCCAGCGTGGCCACGGCGATTTCCATGAGACGGCGGCTGCCTATGTACTTGGCCGACACCTCGAAGCCGTTGTCGAGCCTGCCGCCCATAAGATACGTGCACACTGCCCATGGGGACATCTGCCAGTTCTCGGGCCGCGGGTGCGTATCTGCCTTCTTGAGTTCGTCCAGTTCCTCGGCAAACTGCTGTTCGGCGTGCTGCCGCAGAACGCGCGCGGCGCTTTTGCTCTCTTCGGTATTCATGGAGTGTCCTCTGATGGTTGACGGTCAGGAAAAATACGCGCCGAGTGTCAGACGCTGCCTGGCAACGGCACAAAAACGATCGGAAATGTCTCCCGTCACGGAATTTTCAGGCAGCGCATCAAGCGCGGCACAGGCATCTTGCAGAGCTTCCAGGGGGAGCACCGCGGCAAGCTCGTCCACCACATAGGAAAAGGCGTAGTCACGGCCCCGGGCCGACGCCGCCCTGTCCTTGAGCAGACCGACGGCCTTTGCCGCCAGAGAAGGGGACATGCGGTAATCAAGTTCCTGCCGCGTGCGGATATCCTGAAGAAGCGCCGTGAAGGTGTCGGCGGAAAGCAGTTTCTCCCACTCCTTTTCCCTCTCCTCCCGGTCCAGCATGGCGGCAAGGGCGAAGGCATCGAGACTTCTGCCGGACGACGACGGCCATACGCCGCCAGACTTCATGTCCTTCAGCATGGCGCGGGCGAAGTCGGCGTCCTTCGTGCGCAGCACGGCATCGCCGAAGGCCATATGCAGAGGCTTTTTCCACTCCGAGCGGCCGGCAAGCGCAAGCACCTCGTCCGCCGATCTTCCCGTGATCTTCGTCCACCATGAAGGCGGTACGGCCGCGGCCATCTGATACAGCCAGCCTGCGCGGGGACCGAACTGGGAAAACGGAGACTTTTCAGTGATGAGATCCTCAGCCCAGCTCTTGTCGTAGCTTTCGGGAGGCGTGATGAATACGGATCCGTTCCCCAGGCCCACGGCGGCGGCCGCCGCGCGGAGCACGCCGGACAGACCGGAGGGAGCCGGTGCGGAAAGAAAGGCTCCCATGCAGGAGCAAAGCCGCTCGCCCATGCGCGTCACGTAGCGGCTGTCCGGCAGGCGGGAAAGCAGGGAGGCCGCCGTCTTTTTCACCTCGCGGCTGCGATCCTTGAAAAGCAGCCTCTCCAGAAGCTCTTCATCCTCCCCTGAGAGCCCGTGCTCGAAAAGGCCGAGCAGAGAATTTCTCTCCGCGGCATCCATGGACGAAAGATCCTGCTCGAAAAGCTCCCGGGCCCATGAAGGATTCTTCTTTCTCGCGGCAAGGAAAAAGGCCTGTCTCTGCATGGGGCGGCCGTGTTCCCACACGTCAGCTTCCAGCTCGTCGTCGGCCGAGGATGTGGCGAACATGCTCCAGTCGGGATTCAGGGAGGCCAGCCACAGTCCGCGCGCGCCCGCCGTACGGGCAAGCAGCGGTCTGAGAGAAGGAGCGGATCTTCCCATGACCAGCGCCGGAACCAGAAGCGAATGCGGCAGCACCATGCCTCTCGCCTCAAGTCCTGCGAGCACCTCCCACTGAAGACGACGCTGACTGCCCCTGAAAATCTCCCCGCACATGTCCGTGACGGGCGCGTCTTCCGGCAGTATCTTCCGCACTTCGTCGGGAGCACGGCCGGGAATCGTCATGTTTTCTCCGGCCTTCGGAGGCAGATAGCCCGCACGTCCGCAAAGAAAAAGCGCTCCCGCCCCCCGAAGAAGCGTGCGCGACGACGACTCCGGCGATTCATCCGCCGAATCCGCCAGCTCCCGGATGACGGTGCCGGAAGGAAATTCCGCCTCGGGAAAGGAGGGCTGACGCCTGATGGTTCCGAGCAGCGCGCAGGAGCCGAACACACGAAGTCTGGAATCCATGATTTTCCTCCTCAGGATGCCGCCTGCGGGAACACTCCCGCCGGAACAAGGACTCTGCCGTCCCATTCTCCGCAGACGATGAGCTTTCGTCCCCCGCCTGCGGCAAGCAGGTTCCAGGCTTCGGCATCATCCACGGCCAGAGAAAGCGCGCTTCCCTCTTCCGAAAGAAGCTGCCACTCCCCGCCGCCTTGGACGAGACGAGCTCCGCCGAAAAAGAGCGGAAGAGGCGACGGCCACGGATTGGCCGCCACGCGCCGGGCCATGTCGGCAAGCGTCTCCTCCAGCGTGAACGAGGGAAGAAGCCCGGACTCTGGCTCGGACACGGGAACATCGGCAACGACCGCCCGAAGAGGAGAAGAACCGGGGTAGAAGGCAAGCGTCATGCGCACGGCATCCCCGGGCATCAATACGGGCTCGAAGGAACGGGTGCCGTGAGAAAAATCCAGAAGCAGGGCCAGGCGTCCGCCGGTTCTGCCGAAAAGCCAGACACGGCGACGCCAGAGTCTGTCGTCTTCGGCCACGGTGACGCCGATGACGCTCCACACGTCAGAGACCCGGTCTTCTCCGGCCAGCACGGCGTCCTTGTCGGGAAGGTAGCCGAGTGCGGCGCGCACATCCGCCTGCTGCCCGTGAGAAAGACTTTCCATGCGGAAAAAGGCGTCGGCAAGAAGCTGGAGCTGCCCCATCCTGCCGAGAAGCTCCGCGGGCCAGTCATCACTGCCGTCCACAAGGGAAGCCATCCCGCGCAGCCTTGCGGCCACGCCCGGCATCTGCGCATCCACCATGCGTGCGGCCAGTCTGTCCCACTCCTCGTAGTGTCCGGAAAGTGACGAGAGTCCCTGACTCACCTGATCGTTCATCCAGCGGCAGAGCTCTTCAAGGCCCGCCCCCATGCGCTCGAGCCTCGCGGCCTCCTTTTTGGGAGAAGGGGAAACGGCGCTCTTTTTGCGGGCCCGGCTCTCCTCCTTTCTGGCGGCCCGCTGCTGACGGCCTTCCAGCCATTCGCTCACCCATTCAGGGCGGCCGCCTTCGGTAAAGACATCCTTCTGCCGTGCCAGAAGCAGAAGCAGGGCCAGAGCGTGCTTGCAGGGAATCTTGCGACTCGGACAGGAACAGGACGAGACCGGTCCGGAAAGATCGATCTTCGTCTGATAGGGCTTCGAGCCGCTGCCCTGACAAAGCCCCCAGGCCGCATTCTCGTCGAATCCGAGCAACTGCCATTTGCCCGGCGAAGCCAGACCGCGCGCGGCCTTGATTGAGGCCTCGTCCGGCGCCATGGAAAGAACGGCGTCCACCGTGATGTCCATACGTTTCCCCCGAAGGAATCCGCGCATGCAGAGTGCGCGGCAGACAGTCCACATGATATCCATCTGTAACGGCAGGAAATCATGGCGTCAAGCACGGGCAGGGAAGAGCATGGAAAGGACATCCGGCAGCCGGGAAGCGACCGGACGGGAAAAACGCTCTTGTTCCACTCAGGAACAATAGGTGCAGGCTTTACAAGCTCCTCGTTGCCCGGCTACATGGTATGTTGCCGGAGCGCATTTCCGCGATTTCTCCCGGCAGGCGGGACAAGAGAGAAGCCGGTCATGTTCCGGCATCGGCGTCACCCGCCGCTCACCGTCATTTCTCACCTCTTTCGGACGCATCATGGAAAAGTCACCGGAAACACAGAAGGCCCCGGCCGTTCTTGAAAAATTCACCAGCGACCAGTGCTGCGGCAAGTGCATTTCCTGCCGGGAAGGCACAAGGCAGATGCAGCAGATTCTTGCAGACTCCCCTTATCCCTCGCCTTCCGCGGACGAGCTCTCCCTGCTCTCCGAGCTCGGTACGCTCATCGATCACACCGCCCGCTGCGGACTCGGCAAGAGCATCTCGCGGCAGGTGCTTTCCGTTCTGGAGCATCAGGGCGGGGAGGAGCGCGTCATCGAGGAATATCTGCCCGGCCCCTATCAGGAACTCATATTCTTCGACATCGATCCCAAGCGCTGCAAGGGCTGCTCCAAATGCTCCCGCATCTGCCCGGTGCACGCCATAACGGGCGTGATCAAACAGCCTTTCGTCATCAATCATGAACTGTGCATCAAATGCGGCACCTGCATGATGAACTGCAAGTTCGGCGCCATTTCCATCAAGGACTAACCATGGGCAGCATGATCATAGACGGCATCCGCGTCGAATTCACCGATGAAACCAATGTGCTGACGGTCATCCGCAAGGCGGGCATCGATCTGCCCACGCTCTGCTACGTTTCCGAACTTTCCGTGTACGGCGCATGCCGACTGTGCACGGTCAAGGACGAAGAAGGCCGTTATTTCGCCTCCTGCACGGTACGCCCGCGCGACGGCATGAACATCGAGACCAACACGCCGGAACTGCGCAAGTACCGCCGGACGCTGCTGGAGCTTCTGCTCGCCTCCCACGACCGCGACTGCACGGTATGCAACAAGAACGGCGACTGCCATCTGCAGAACCTGGCCGAGCGCATGGGCGTAAGGAAGATACGCTTCAAGAGCGCGCAGGAACACCACGATGTGGACAACAGCTCCAACTGCATCGTGCGCACGCCGAGCAAGTGCATACTCTGCGGCGACTGCGTGCGCATGTGCGACAACATTCAGGCCGTGGACGCCCTGGACTTTGCCGGCAAGGGCGTGGCCACGCTGGTCACTCCCGCCTACAACCGCCGTCTGGCCGAAACCGACTGCGTAGGCTGCGGCCAATGCCGCGTGGTCTGTCCCACGGGCGCCATTTCCATCAAGAGCACCGTGGATGAAGTATGGGCCGCTCTTGCCGATCCGAAGAACAAGGTCGTGGCCCAGGTGGCTCCGGCCGTACGCACGGCCATAGGCGACCGATTCGGCTTCCCCGCGGGCAAGAACGTGATGAACCGTCTCGTCACGGTGATGCATCGCCTGGGCTTCGACGAAGTGTACGACACGGCCTTCGGCGCGGACCTCACCGTGACCGAGGAAAGCCGGGAACTCGAAGCGCGTCTGGCTTCCGGCGAGAAGCTCCCGCTCTTTACGAGCTGCTGTCCTGCGTGGGTGCGCTTCTGCGAAAAGAAGCACCCCGACTTCATTCCCAACCTTTCCACCTGCCGCTCTCCCATGCAGATGTTCGGCGCGGTGCTTCGTGCCTGGGACGACACGTCTCCCGACGAAAAGGGACGCCGTCTCGTGTCCGTGGCCATCATGCCCTGCACGGCCAAGAAGGATGAGATACTGCGTCCCGAATCCCGTACCGGCGGCAGGCAGGACGTGGACTACGTGCTGACCACGGAAGAGCTCATAGGTATGATCCAGAGCTACGGCCTCACGCTGAACGGAGCGGACAAGGACGCGGCCGACATGCCCTTCGGCATCACCTCGGGCGCGGGACTCATTTTCGGCACGAGCGGCGGCGTGACCGAAGCCGTGCTGAGAAACTTCATAGCCGGGCACAACCGTCAGGAGATAGACGAGCTCAAGAAGGTGGGCGTGCGCGAGGAGAACGGCGTGCGCGAGTTCTCCTTCCGCCACGGCGACCGGGAAATCCGCGCGGCCGTGGTCAGCGGTCTGCGCAATGCCGACATGGTGCTGAACGCCATCCGCGAAGGCGGCAAGAGCTATGACTTCGTGGAATTCATGGCCTGTCCGGGAGGCTGCATCATGGGCGGCGGGCAGCCGGTATCCTCGCACGGCAGCATGTTCCGGGCCCGCAGAGACTCCCTCTATGAGGCTGACATCAACATGCAGATAAAAAAGACCAGCGAAAACCCGCTGCTCGACACGCTGTATGCCACGCTGCTCAAGGGCAGGGAGCATGAACTTCTGCACAGGAACATGAGCGGCAACTAGTCCGTATCCTTCTCCCCCCTCAGGCGGGGAAGACATCGAGAGAAGACCTGTTTCCGTCACGGCGGAAACAGGTCTTCTGCATGCCCGGAAGACTGCTGCAAAGAACGGCAGTCCGGCATTACTCCTCCGTTTCCCGCTTCCGACGACAGGACGAAAAACACCCGGTCCCCTTCTTCGGGACCGGGTGTTTTTTCTTTCCGGGAAAAGAGCTCATGAGGCGGATTCCCACACCACCTCCGTCCTGCCGAAGCATTTTTCCAGAGCCTTGTAGCAGCGCTTCAGCCTCTCCTTTTCCACGGGACAGGGTACCGAGGCACGGACAATGAGCGCAAGTCCCTGTTCCCGCCTAGCGAACCTTGCGGACACCACGGCCTGACGATGACTCTTGTCCATGCCCTCGGCCAGCGAAAGAAAGAGAGACAGATATCGGGCATGATCCTGCCAGTCCTCGGCCAGCGTAACGGTGCATCCCTTGTCCTTCTTGGAGTAGCCGTACCTGTGATAAAGGGCGAGGGCAGCCATGAGCGACACTTCCTTCTGGGTGAAGCCGAGCATTTCGCTGTTCTGAATGAGATAATGACTGTGCACGTTGTGCTTCGTGAAGGAAATGAAGATGCCGATATCATGCAGAAGCGCGGCATAGTGGAGAAGTTCGCGCATGCGGGCAGGTCCCCGGTACAGGCCGAGTTCCCGTGCGGAATCGAAAAGCATGAGCGCAAGCTTTGCCACGTGTCTGGAATGAACCTCCTCGAAGCGGCACAGCCTTGCAAGCCTCAGCACGCTCTCGTCGCGCACGGAAAGCCGTCCCTTTTCCGGAAAAAGCCTGTCCAGATAGTCGGCCAGAGCGCCGTCCCTGAGGCCGCGGCCCGAAACGCGCACGGAATCGAAGTCCAGCTCCTCCATGATGGTCTGCAGTATGGCCGCGCCGGGAATGAGGATCCCGGTTCGACGCGGATTCATGCCGGGCAGAGACATCCGTTCCTCTTCGTTGCGGTCGCAAAGAGCCTTCACCACACGCCGAAGAGAGCTGTAGCTCAGAAGCTCCGTGGTGTCTCCGGTCTTTTTTCCACTTTCCCGCTCCATGGCCACGGCCATTTCCGCGAGGCTCTGTATGGTGCCGGAACTGCCCACAAGTTCGCCCGGGCCCTGCGCTTCCATGCGCTGCAGAGGCAGCACGGCGTGATCGCGCACATACTTCTGCATTTCCGCGTATCGCTGGGGGCTCACCGCCTCCGCACAGGGGAAAAGTCCGGCAAGACGCACGGCGCCGAGCTTGAGGGACTCAAGCTCCAGAATATTGCTTCCGCTCGCCACGGAAAGTTCGGTACTGCCGCCGCCGATGTCGATGAACATGCGCTTTCCGGCAAAGGGCTCCAGCGCCACGGACACGCCCCGGCAGATGAGACGCGCCTCTTCCCTGCCGGAGATCACCGTAAAGTCTATGCCCGTTTCCCGACGGATCTCATCCATGAATTCCTGACCGTTCTCGGCATCGCGCACGGCGGCCGTGGCCAGAGCAACCACCTCGTCCACGCCGTAGGAGCGGCACATTCCGGCAAAGCCGCGCAGCGCGGCAATGGTGCGTCTCATGGGTTCGGGCTGGAGTCTGTGATCCTCGAAGGCCCCTTCGCCGAGCCGCACCATCTGCTTCACCTGATTGAGCACGCTGGTCACGCGATTCTCTCCCACGCGCACGATCATCATGCGCAGGGAGTTCGAGCCCAGATCCATGATGGCGACGGTGCGAACCTTTCCGGCAGGATTCTCAAAGGACATCCCTGTCTCCTTCCCTTCCCTGCTCGACTTCCAGGTTTCCGCCGTACAGGCTTTCAAGAAAATCTCCCTTTTTCAGGGCCCGACGACATTCCTTCCGGCAGGATTCCGCGCCGAAGCAGACAATACGCACCGCCTTGCGGCGCAGCACGACGCGCAGCTCCTCCACCGCGCCCTTGTGACGATAATCCAGGGCGTCGGCGACCCTCAATATGGCCGCGGCTCCGCAAAGGCCCTTGCGTTCCTCCCGGGAAAGCGCGGCGAAACGGCGATGCTTCATGCTCGGCCAGGCACGGCGATGATAGCGTGCCAGCAGCGCCACGAGCGACCGGTCGGAATCCGCAAGGCCGAAGGCAAGAGAAAGTCTGTCGGTGCCTTCGATGATGTCC